>NZ_QGKR01000085.1 GCF_003172955.1 Micromonospora acroterricola
GGCGAGCCGGTCGACGCCGACGGCGCGTGGGGATGGCGACGACGGACATGGTGCCTCCTGGGATGGCGGTACGCCCGCCACGCGCGGTGCGGCGTGGCGGTCAGCGGCGCGCCGGGCCGGCGGTGACCGGGGACGCGAGGGGGAACGCGCGGTGCAGTGGGGTCGGGCCGAGAGCCGGCAGGCCGGCGATCCGCCAGGCGGCGAAGCCACCGGCCACGTCGGTGGCCCGGTGCAGGCCGATGTCCTGGAGCGCGGCCGCGGCCAACGACGACGTGTAGCCCTCCTGGCAGAGGATCACCACCGGTACGTCGTAGTCGACGGCCTGCGGCAGCCGGGCGGCGCAGCGCGGGTCGAAGCGCCACTCCAGCACGTTGCGCTCGACCGCGAGTGAGCCCGGCACGACGCCGTGCGCGGCCCGCTGGGCGGCCGGGCGGATGTCGACCAGCAGCGCCCCGGCCCGGTACGCCAGGTGCGCCCGCTCCGGGTCCAGCCGGTCGAGCCGGGCGCGCGCGGCGGCCAGTATCTCGTCGATGCCCCGGGAGCCCGGCGGCGGCACGGGGGCCGGACAGCGCTCGGCGGTTACCTGCATTCTCGGTTCCTTCCGCTGGTGGGGAGTGGGGCGCGGCTGGTCGGTGTGGGTCGTGGCCGGACGGTGTGGGTCGCGCAGCTGGTCGGTGTCGGTCGCGGCTGCTCGGTCGTCACCAGGAGCGGCCGGCCTCGGCGACCTCGGCGACCCGCAGCCGCCCGTCGGCGAGGAGGTAGCGGGTCATCCGGACCAGCGCCGGCCGGTAGACGTGCACGCTGACCGCCGGCTCCGCGCCCCGGTTGGTCACCACGTGGACGTGTCGGGGGCCGAAGCGACGACCGGCGCCGGCGGCCAGCGGGCGGGGACGCAACCGGCCACTGACGACGGTCTCCTCGGTGAGCGTGCCGGCGACCACCCGGAACGCCCCGGCGGAACCGCCGTGGTCGTGCAGGTCGGTGCCCTGCCCGGGCAGCCAGCTCAGCGCCCACACCTCGTGGTCGTCAGCCGTCGCGAGTCGGGCGTACCAGCGCTCGGCGGGGTCGTAGCGCAGCGCCACCGGCCAGGTGGCCGGGTCGACCCAGCGGGCGGCGACGGCGAGCAGGTCGGGCTCCGGGCGGTGGTGGTTCATGGCGATCCTCGCGGTCGTTCGGCGGGTGCCCCCGTACTCTAGCCGTCAGAGCCTATAGGTTTAGTAGGTAATTCCAGATGTCGGGACGCCGGTCGGAAACGACGTCACTCAGCGCAGGATCGGCGGGTCCACCCGGTAGCCCGGCAACGACGGCCACCGCACGGTGAGCACCACCGAGGCGCACTCGGCGTACCAGGAGTGGTCCACCCCGCGGGCCCACACGACGTAGTCCCCCGGCGCGGCCAACCGCACCGTCCGGTCCGGCAGCTCCACCCGGAACCGCCCCTCGACCAGCACGAGCAGGGTGGTCCGCCGCTCCCCCGTCGCCCACCGCGAGCGCGCCTCCCCGGGCGGGTGCACACCCCACTTCACCTCGACGTCGGTGCTGTGTCGGATCTCCCCCGGCGGCGCGAAGTGCCCGAGCAGCCAGCCCCCGTTGCCGACACCGTCGACCCCCGCGTTGCCCACGTACACCGTCTCGCCCATCGGACCCTCCCCAGCGCGCCGGCCGAGCAACCTATCAGGGTGGCGGCGCACCGCACGGCGGCTGGGACCTGCGCGGGCCAACCAGGACTTCTGAAAAACGCCCTATCCTGGACCGGTGACCGAGGACCTCGACGCCGAGACCCTGGCGTTCGCGCACCGGATGTTCGACCTGGCCCGGGCGGGCTCCACCGAGGAACTGGCCGCCCAGCTCGACGCCGGCCTGCCCGTCAACCTGACCAACGACAAGGGCGACACGCTGCTGATCCTGGCCGCGTACCACGCCCACCCGGACACGGTCGCCGCCCTGCTGGCCCGCGGCGCGGACCACTCCCGTGCCAACGACCGGGGCCAGACCGCGCTGGCAGCGGCGGTCTTCCGCAGCAGCACCGAGGCCGTCCGCGCGCTGCTCGCCGCCGGCGCCGACCCCGCGCACGGCAATCCGTCCGCGGCGGAGACCGCGCAGTTCTTCGACCTGCCGGAGATGACGGCGCTGCTGCGGGCCGGCTGACGCGGGCCCCACCGGGCCGGTATACAGGGTCGGTGGAAGATCCCCTGCCCGAGCAGATGCGCGCCGCCGGCAGCGCGCTGCTGGCCGCGCTCGACCCGGCGGCCCGCGACCGCGCCGTCCACCCGTTCGACGACGAGGCGGCCCGACGGTGGCTGGAGTACCGGCCCCGGCCCCGCCCCGGCGCCTGCCTCGCCGACCTGGACCTCGCCGGGCGCAAGGCCGCGCACCGGCTGCTGGCCACCGCGCTGAGCCCATCGGCGTACGCGCAGGCGATGGCGATCGTGGCGCTGGAGGAGGTGCTGGACCGGGCCGAGGACTGGCAGCGGGGGCGGCACAGCGGCGACTACTGGGTCGCGGTGTTCGGCGACCCGGCGCGCGACGACCGCTGGGCGTGGCGGCTGGAGGGGCACCACCTGTCGGTGAGCATGACCGTGGTGGACGACCAGGTCTCCCCCGCACCGATCTTCTTCGGCGCCAACCCGGCTGCCGTCCGGTACGCCGGCCGCCCGGTCTCCCGGCCGCTCGGCCCCGAGGAGGACCTGGCACGCGCCCTGCTCGACGCGTTGGGCCCGACCGAGCGAAGCGCCGCGATCATCACCGACGAGGCGCCGGCGGACATCATCAGCGCCACCCGTGGGCGGGTCGACGGCCCGTTGGAGCCGCTCGGCGTGCCGTCGTCCCGGCTGGGGCCGACCGGCCGGGCGCTGCTCGACCAGGTGGTCGCGCTCTACCTGGACCGGCTGCCGCCGGAGCTGGCCATCCGGGAAGCCCGCCGACTCGACGGCGGCGAGCTGCACTTCGCCTGGGCCGGTCCCACCCGCTCCGGCCAGCGACACTACTACCGCGTGCAGGGCGACGACCTGCTGATCGAGTACGACAACACGACCGCCGACGGCAACCACGCGCACACCGTGCTGCGCCGCCCCGCCAGCGACTTCGGCGCCGACGTCCTGGCGAGCCACCACCAGTCCCATCCCCACGCGCACTGATTCGGTCGTGAGGTCGACGGCAGCGGACCGGCGACGGACCCGCGGCCGGGTGGTCGAGTGGCCCGGTGGGCCGGTGGTCGCCTGGGCTGGTGGCGCGGTCGCCCGCGTCATTGGGCGCCGGCTGGTCAGGGCTTGGTGGTTTCGATGAGGAAGCGTTGGGCGTGGGCCAGGAAGGGGCCTTCGGTCGTGATGCGGTGGTGCAGGGCGAGCAGCTGGGGGCGGTAGCGGTCCACGGTGAACCCGGGCACCGTCCAGACCACCTTGCGCAGGAACCAGACCACCGCGCCGACGTCGTGGAAGACCGCCCGCAGCGTGGCCCGCCGCAGGTCGACAACGGTGAGCCCGGCGGCCCGGGCGGCGGTCACCGCCTCCTCGGGATGCCGCTGAGCCGGCGGCGGCAGCGGGCCGAGCATCGCCTCACTGAGTTCCCGCATTGTGCCCGCCCCGATCTGCTGGGACAGGAACGTCCCGCCCGGACGCAGCACCCGGGCGGTCTCCGCCCAGTCGGTGCGCACCGGGTGCCGGCTGACCACCAGCTCGAAGGACGCGTCCCGGAACGGCAGCGGCGCGTCCGAGGTCACCGCCACCACCGTCGCGCCGACCCGGCGCAGGGTGCGCCGGGCGACCACGACGTTGGGCGGCCAGCCCTCGGTGGCCGTCAACAGCCGCGGTGGCCGGGGCACCTCGGCGAGCACCTCGCCGCCGCCGGTGTCCACGTCGAGCGCCGCGTCGGCGTGCGCCATCCGCTTGGCGACCAACCCGGCGTACCCCCAGGGTGGGCGTTCCTCGGTCGCCCGGCCGGCCAGCCAGTCGAAGCCCCAGCCGTCGACCGGCGCGGCGGCCGCCTCCGCGATCAGATCCTCGACGTCCCGCTCGGTGTCCACGCCGGCCAGCCTCGCCGGCCGCCCCCAACGCTGGCAACGCATTTGCCGCCGGACTGTCTCGCCCGCGGCCGGATTGCTGCCCTCAGGGGCGAGGGCGGACGACCTCGACGGTGGAGCCTGCCACGCCGCCGAGCACATCGAACGTGCCGGCCTCGGTGCGGCGGCGCCGATCGAACTGGCGCATCAGCCGGGCGCCCAGGTGCACCCCGACCCCGCCGACGGCCAGCGCGACCAGCTCGGTGATCAGGATCGCGACTGACGCGCCGCGCTGCGGGGAGTGGGCCCGGATCAGGCAGGAGACCAGGAACATGCCGGCCATCGCGGCGTTCACGAGGTTGAACGCGACGGCGGTGCGGCGCGTCTGGTCACCCGGTACGTCCCACAGGTCGACCATGCCGGCGATCGCGGTCATCGCAGCGGCGAACAGGGCGGCGACGCCGGTCCAGTAGCCGACCTCGCCCAGGAAGGCCGGCCCACCGATGACGTCGGTGAGGTCGAAGACGGTGGCGCTGACGAAGAGCCCGAGCGGGAACGTCACCAACATGGGTTGGATGGGGTGCCCCTGCACCCGCAGCCGGCTCTGCATCGGTCCTCCCCCGGTCGGCGCAGCTCACCATTACCAGAGTGCTACCCGAGCCCCTCCGCAGCGAAACAACGCCGCCCGACTCGCCGCCGAAGGGGAGAACGGGCACCCCGGCCCGCACGCCGTCAGGCCGGGCGGAGCGGTTTGACGCCGACCGGGCCGCCCCGGCTCGTGATCGACTCGTGTCCCCGGAAAACCGGGTCGTCCCCGCCCTCCCGACACATTGACATCAAGGAAGGCGGCGCCGGTCCCGTCAGGTGTCGCGGTGGCGGGAGACGGTTCGGACCAGCCGCGCGGCCACCTCGCGGAGCGGGATGTCCAGCGAGGAGGAGGCCGTGCGCAGCACGTCCAGGGCCTCGGCCGGCGGGCACCCGCGCTGCGTCATGATCACGCCGACGGCCTGTCCCACCACCCCCTCGTGCAGTAGTGAGGCGTCCCGCTCGCCGGCGAGCGCGAGTTGCCGGCTCCGGTCGCGGACGGCGGCCAGCAGCAGGCCGGCGTGTTCGGCGAGCAGCATCGCGGTGAGCTGGTGTTGCGGGGTGAGCAGGTCCGGCCCGGCGGCGTACAGGTTGATCGCTCCGATCACCTGGTCGTCGATGTCCACCGGCGCGGAGATCACCCCGCGCACCCCGAGGTCGCGGGCGCGCGGTGTCCAGGCGGGCCAGCGTGACTCGCTGGCCAGGTCGACCGCGAGGATCATCTCCCGGCGCTGGATCGCGCTCATCGCCGGCGAGTCGGGCCCGTGCCGCAGGTCGTCCAGGCCGGCCAGCCGCTCGTCGGAGGCGGCCACCCCGGCCGGCTCGCCGGCGCGCAGGGCGGTGAACCCGCACCAGCGCACGCCGGCCACCGCGTCCCGGGTGACCGTGACCAGCGCTGCCAGCGCCTCATCGAAATCGGTCAGCCCGATGAGGCTGGCGGTCAGCTCCCGCAGCAGCGCGGCAGTCTCCAGCACACCGAGGCTCTCCACCACCGGTTCCCGCGTGTCCAGGTTCACCGGTCCACAGCCTCCGTACGCTCACGCGCGTGCCCGGTGGACATCGTCACCTGTGTCATCGTCTGCTCTCTCCCGGCTTGAGCGACCCGGCTTGACCGACCCGCCCTACTACCCTCGCAAACCGGGGTCGAAACGGCTAAATCGGGGCCCCTGCGGCGCGTTGACCGCACGACAGGGGCCCCGGAAGCCGCAGCTTCGGCGTGTCAGCGAGCGGCGCCGCTGAGCCGCCGGCCGATCGAGGCGATCAGCCGGTCCAGCTCGGAGCCGAACGGGTTGTCGTGCACCAGGTAGGTCCACGTCGCGGTCGGGCGGACGAGGGTGCCGTCATCGGGCTGCCAGTCCTCGTCGAACTCGGTCTCGGCGAAGGTGGCGAGGGTGCGCGCCTCGATCTCGGGGACCAGGTTGTTGAACGCGGGCACCGCGGCACGGTGGAACTCGTCCAGCGGGTCGAGCCGGCCCAGCGCCCGCAGGTGGACGCCCTCGCGGACCTCGGACAGCTCGGCCAGGTGCTCGGCCCAGAGGCGGTCCACGTGGTAGAGCGCGATGGACCGGGCCGCCCGGGCGAGCAGGTCCTCGTCCATCTCGCCGGCCTTCTCGGGCATCTTGTCCAGCAGCATCAGCGCGGCGATGTCGCTGGTCAGCAGCCGCTCGCGGCGCTCGGCGAGCGCCTTGCGCTGCTGCTCGATCACCACGCTGTAGCGCCAGGTGTTGCGGTGGATCTCGTGGTTGACACCCTCGGCGACCCGCTGGGCGTGCTCCACGGCGTAGGTGACCTGCTCGTCGGTGACCAGGCCGTCCGCGTTCATGCGTGGCGACGGCGGCACCGAGTCGGCGGCGTGGCGGACGATCAGGTCGTCCTCCAGGCTGACGAAGAAGACCGAGCCGCCCGGGTCGCCCTGCCGGCCGGCCCGGCCGCGCAGCTGGTCGTCCACCCGGCGGCTGTCGTGCCGGCCGCTGCCGATCACGTAGAGGCCACCCAGGTCGGCCACCCGCTCCCGGTCGGCCTGGTCGCTGCCGCCGAGGCGGATGTCCACGCCCCGGCCTGCCATCTGCGTGGAGACGGTCACCGCGCCGTACGCGCCGGCCTCGGCGATGATCGCCGCTTCCTCGTCGTCGTTCTTGGCGTTCAGCACCACGCAGGGCACCCCGGCGGCGTTCAGCCCGGCAGCCAGCCCCTCGGACTCCTTGACGTCCAGGGTGCCGACCAGGACCGGCCGCCCCGCCTCGTGGCAGCGCCCGATCTCGTCGATCAGCGCCTCGTCCTTCTCGGCCCGCGTGGCGTAGATCCGGTCCGGCTCGTCCGCACGGACGCACGGGGTGTTCGGGGGGATCACCGCCACCTCGAGGCCGAAGAACTCCCGCAGCTGGTCGCCGACCAGCACCGCGGTGGCGGTCATCCCGCAGACCTTCGGGTAGAGCGCGATGTACGCCTGCATGGCGATGGTGCCCAGCACCTCGCCCTCGGCGGTGGCGTCCAGGCCCTCCTTGGCCTCGACCGCGGCCTGGAGCCCGTCGGGCCAGCGGCGGCGCTGGGCCACGCGGCCGCGCATCTCGTCGACCAGCTCGACCGAGCCGTCCCGGACGATGTAGTCCACGTCACGGTGCAGCAGGGCGTGCGCGTGCAGCGCCACGTTGACCGCGGAGAGCTGCGCGACGTGCTCCTCGTCGTACAGGTCGATGCCGAGCTTGGCCTCGACGGCGGCCAGGCCGGCGGCGGTGAACGCCACGCTGCGCCCCTCCTCGGCGACCGTGTAGTGCTTGCCGTTGCGCAGGCCACGGACCAGCGCGGCGGCGGCGTGCACCGGGTCCTGCTCGCCCGGCACCGCGCCGGCGAGGACCATCGGCACCCGGGCCTCGTCGATCATGATCGAGTCGGCCTCGTCGACGATCGCGGTGGCGAGCGGCGGCTGCACCCGGTCGGCCACGTCGGTGACGAGCTGGTCGCGCAGGTAGTCGAAGCCGGCCTCGCTGACCGAGACGTAGGTGACGTCGCAGGCGTACGCGTCGCGCCGCTCCTGCGGGGTGGAGGCCTCGTTGACCCAGCCGACGCTGAGGCCGAGCAGGGTGTAGACGGGCTCCATCCACTGGGCGTCGCGGCGGGCCAGGTAGTCGTTGATGGTGAGCACGTGCACCGGCCCGTTTCCGAGCCGGACGTGCCCGTACGCGGCGATCGTGGCGGTCAGGGTCTTGCCCTCACCGGTGGCCATCTCGGCGACCTTGCCGGAGAGCAGCGCCATCGCGCCGAGCAGCTGCACGTCGTACGGCCGCTGGTCGAGGCCACGGCGGGCGGCCTCGCGGCCGATCGCGCAGATCTCCTCGTAGCCGGCCGCCGTGCCGGCGGCCTCGGTCAGCTCGGCGTCGTCCAGCGCGGCGAGGTCATCCTCGCGCGCCTCGATCGCCGACAGCAGCTTCTCCAGCGGAGCAAGATCCACGGTCGACCCCGGGCGCTGGAGGAACCGCTGGAACTTGCTCTTGAACCGTTGCGACACACCCATGAGCGGCAACGGTACGCGACTCGGCCGAGCTTTTGCGGCCCGGTTGCCCGGCCACCCGCCGGCATGTCGGCGCGAACGCCGGGGGGTCAGCCGACCAGCAGCTGGTGGGTGGCCAGCTCCCGGTAGAGCGGGTCGGTGGCGGTCAGCTCGGCGTGGGTGCCGGTGGCCACCACCCGGCCGCCGTCGAGGACGACGATCTGGTCGGCGTCGACCACGGTGGCGAGCCGGTGCGCCACGATCAACAAGGTCCGGCGGACGGCCACCGCGTCGATGGCGCGGCGCAGCGCGACCTCGTTGCGCGCGTCGAGGTTGCTGGTCGGCTCGTCGAGCAGCAGCACCGGCGGGCCGGCCAGCAGCGCCCGCGCGATGGCCAGCCGCTGCCGCTCGCCCCCGGAGAGCAACACCCCACCCTCCCCGACCTGGACCTCCAGACCCAGCGGGGAGCGGTCGGCCAGGTGGGCGAGGTTGACCTTGTCGAGGACCTCGTGCAGCCGGTCCTCCGTGGCGTCGGGTGGTGATGAGCAGGTTCTCCCGCAGCGTGCCGGCCAGCACGGGGGCCTCCTGCTCGACGTAGCCGAGCCGGGCCCGCAGCGCGTCGCGCGGCAGCTCCCGCACGTCGCTGCCGTCCAGCCGAACGGCGCCGGCGCTCACCTCGTAGAAGCGCTCGACCAGGGCCAGCAGGGTCGACTTGCCGGCGCCGGAGGGGCCGACGAGGGCGGTGCGGGTGCCGGCTGGCACCGCGAAGCTGACGTCGTGCAGCACCGCCGGGCCGCCCGGGTAGCCGAACCCCACCCGGTCGAACTCGATCATCGGGGCCGGGCGGCGCGGGGTCGCGGTGGTGACGGACGCCAGCGGCCGGTCCGCCGCGCCCTCCGCCGGCACGGCCAGGATCTCCTCGATCCGTTGCAGCGCGCCCAGGCCGGTCTGCAACTGGGTGTACGCGCGCAGCACCTGGGCCAGCGGCAGGGCCAGGAAGAACAGGTACATGACGAAGGCGACCAGATCCCCGACGGTGATCGCGCCGGCGGCCACCCGGGCCCCGCCGATGCCGAGCACCAGCAGGAAGGCGCCCTGCACGGTGACCGAGCCGATGGGCCCGACCACCGCCTGCACCCGCGCCACCCGCAGCCCCGCCGCGTACGCCTCGCGGGCGCTGCCGGTGACGATCTCCGTCTCCCGGGTCTCGGCCCGGCTGGCCCGGATCGTCCGGGCCGCCGAGATCGCCCGCTCCACCGCCGAGGTCATCTCGCCGATCCGCTCCTGGGCGGCACGGGCCAACGCTCGCACCCGCCGGGCGAAGGTCGCCGCGAAGCCGAGCCCCAACCCCACCCCGAGCAGGGTGACGCCGAACAGCAGCGGGTCGAGCAGCACCATCGCCGTGCCGGCGCCGAGCACCATCACCGCCCCGGTGACCGTCTCGAAGAGGCCGGAGGTGACCACCGCCCGCAGCAGGGTGGTGTCCGAGCCCACCCGGGAGAGCAGGTCGCCGGTGCGGCGGCGGTCGTACTCGGCGATGGGCAGCCGCAGCAGGTGCCCGGCCAGCCGGCGGCGGGTGCCCAGCACCAGCCCCTCGGCGGTGCGCTGGAGGAGGTAGTCGCGCAGCCCGCCGATCGCCGCGCCGAGCACCACCAGCGCCACCAGCACCGCCACCAGATCGGCCACCCCGCCGCCGGCGCCCACCCGGTCGAGCACCGACCGGGTGAGCAGCGGCTGGGCCAGCGACGCCGCCGCGCCGGCCAGCGACAGCACGCCCACCACGGCGAGGGTGCCGCGGTGCTCACGCAGGTACGGCAGCAGGGCGGCGAGGCCGACCGGACGGCTTCCAGGGGTGCTCACTCCGGGAACGGTAGCCCCCCGCGTCACCCGGCGAGCGCGCTCCGGGTCAGCCGGTCAGCACCACCTGAAGCTCCTGGCGGCGGCGTTCGGCCAGGTCGGTGAGCAGGGTGGGCGCCTCGTCGAACGGCGCCACTGCCGAGACCAGGTGCTTGCGGATGAGGTCGCCGTCCGCCCGGAGCAGGTCGATGGTCTCGGCGGAGAGCCGCTCGCGGTCCCAGGTGGGCGCGAGCCCGCGCGGCACCCGGCCGATCTGGGCGCAGCGAAGGGAGAGCCCGTTGTGGTGGAACTCCTCCCCGAGCCGAACCGCGTCGGCGCCGCCCTGGTAGAAGGCGAGGTCGATCACCGTGCCCTGCGGCCGCAGCAGCCGCAGCGCGAGCTGCAACGCCCACGCCTGCCCCCGGCACTGGAACACCACGTCGGCGCCCCGGTCGCCGGCGGTGTGCGCCCAGCGGGTCTTCAGCACCATTGCCGGGTCGTCCGTGTCCGGGTCGAGGGTCTCCAGGCCGAGCGCCTCGGCCACCTGCCGGCGCTGCCGGGTGGGATCGAGCACGACCACCGAGGCCGCGCCGTGCCGCCGGGCGAGGAGCGCCGTCAGCAGACCCACGACCCCGGCGCCGACGACCGCGACCCGCCGCCCGCGTACCCCGTCGCCGAGCGAACGGACGTCGGCGCCGTGCAGGTCGGCGGCGGCGTGCAGCAGGCCGTTGGCGCAGATCGGGCCCATGTGCGCGACGTAGACGCCGAGCAGCGGGTCGAGGTCGTCGGGGAGCGGGACGAAGCGCTCGGCGAGCGGGTCGGCCACCCAGCCGGTGCGGTGCCCGTAGGTCATCGCGCCGACCGTGCCCACCGCGATCGCCGCGGTCTCGCTCTCCACCACCCGGCCGACCTGCATGTAGCCCAGCCGGGTCACCGGGTACGGGGTGCTCGCCTCGCCCGGCTGGAACAGGCCCAGGTCGGCGTTCCAGGTGACGTGCAGGTAGGGGTTGGTGCCCTTGACGTAGCTCAGCTCGGTGCCGGCGGAGACGCCGCTGAACAGCGTCTCGACCCGGAACGTGCCGGGGCGCAGCGGCGCGGCGTCCTGCTCCACCAGCTCCACCCGGCCGGGGCCGGAGACCACCACGACCCGGTCACGCATCGACGGTCACCCCGCTGGCGATCACGGCCGGGGCGGAGGTCGTGACGAGTCGCACGGTCTCGCCGGTGCGGGCCGAGTCGGCCACCGCGAGGGCCAGTCGCTGGGTGCCCAGCGCCTCGGCGTACGGGACGCGCACATCGTCGCCGATGCCGCGTACCGCGTCGATGAAGGCGCGGTCCACCGCCACGCGGGCGGCGTCCGGGTCGGCCGGGACGTGTCGCTCGCCGTCGGCGTCGCGGATCAGCAGGCCGTCCTCGGCGATCGACAGGGCCAGCCCGTCGGCGAGGATCTCCAACCCGGCCCGGTGCTTCCAGCCGAGCACGCAGGCGGCGCTGAGGGTGCCGACCGCGCCGTTGGCGAAACGCAGCGTGGCGGTCGTCACCGAGTCGATGTCGGCGCCGTCCACCGGCGGCGGGGTGCCGTTGCCGTACGCGGTGACCTCGGTGACCTCGCCGACCAGGGCGCGGATCAGGTCCAGCACGTGCGCGGCCTGCTCGACCACCGGGCCGCCGGAGCGGTCCCTGCGCGACCACCAGGCGACCGGCGGCACCTTGTCCAGCCACGCGCCGCTGACCATCCGCACCGGACGGTCGGCGAGCAGCTCGCGGGCCTGGTCGAGCACACTCAGGTAACGCCAGTGGTGACCGACGGCGGTGCGCAACCCGCGCCGCGCGACCAGGTCGGCGATCCGCTCGGCGGTGACCAGGTCGACCGCGACCGGCTTCTCCACGAACATCGGCACCCCGGCGTCGATCACCGTCTCCTCGGCCGGGCCGTGCGCGAACGGTGGCACGCAGATGTACACCGCGTCCGGACCGGCGGCCAGCAGCTCGGCGACGTCGCCGTACGCCCGTCCGCCGGACTGCGCGGCCAGCGCCGACGCCGCCTCCGGTGCCACGTCGGTCACGCCGATCAGCTCGACGTCACCGAACCCGGCCAGCACGCGGGCATGCCGCTGTGCCACTCCGCCGGCGCCCACCAGACCCACCCGGCATCCACGCATACGACAACCTTTCCGAGAACGTTTTCCACTTCGTGGGAGCAGTCCCCCGGCGTGAGCGCAATCAAACGTTCATGCCCCGGGAACGCGGTCTCGTCACCTCTGTGATCAAGCTGTTTCTCTGTAGGCGGTTAGCGCGTGGTGGGGAGTGGGAACAACCAATCCTGGTTTTTTCCGCCCACGAATCGGAGGGGTGCCCGTGCGGGATACGACATCGAGCGTGTCACCGGTGGTGGAGGCGTGGGCCACGTACCGGACGACGTCGGCGGCGGACTGGCCGGCACGCCGGCTGTTGCGCGCCAAGGGCGAGAGCCGGGTCAGCGTGGTGCTGCCGGCGCGCAACGAGGAGGCCACTGTCGGTGCGATCGTGTCGACCATCCGGGAGCACCTGATGGACCGGGTCGCCCTGGTCGACGAGCTGATCGTGGTGGACTCGCGGTCGACCGACCGCACCGCGCAGGTGGCCCGGGCCGCCGGCGCGGAGGTGGTCAGCCAGGACGCGATGACCCGGGGGCTGCCCCGGCTCAGCGGCAAGGGCGACGCGCTCTGGGCGGGTCTGGCCGCCGCCGAGGGGGACGTGGTGGCGTTCATCGACGCCGACCTGCGGGAGTTCCGGCCGCACTTCGTGAGCGGGCTGCTCGGCCCGCTGCTGACCGACCCGTCCGTCGATTTCGTGAAGGGTTTCTACCACCGGCCCCTGGTGGGCGCCGCCAGCGTCGAGCAGGACGGCGGCGGCCGGGTGACCGAGTTGATGGCCCGCCCGCTGCTCAACCTCTTCTGGCCCGAGCTGGCCGGCTTCGTGCAGCCACTCGCCGGCGAGTACGCCGGCCGGCGCGAGGTGCTGGCCCAGGTGCCGTTCGTCTCCGGGTACGGGGTGGAGACGGCGATGCTGATCGACCTGCTCGATCTGGTCGGCCTGGACGCGCTGGCGCAGGTCGACCTCGGCGAGCGCAAGCACCGGCACCAGGACACGGCGGCGCTCGGCCGGATGTCCGCGCAGATCATGCTGACCGCCTGGTCCCGCCTGCAGCGGCGCGGCTGGGCGGCCCCCGGCACCGCGCCGAGCGCGCTGCTGACCCAGTTCCGCCGGGGTGGCTCCGACGCACTGCCGAACCTCGACCGCGAGATCGTGGTCAGCGACGTGTCGATCGAGGAGCGCCCGCCGCTGGCCGAGCTGCGCCACCGGGTGCCCCGCCGACGGGTGGCCGCGGCGTGAACGCCCGCGCGCTCACCCCGGGCGCCACAGGAAAGGGCGTGCTCCGATGACCCTCACCGTGCTGATGAACGCCGGCCCCTGGCTGTCCGTGCCGCCACCCGGCTACGGCGGCATCGAGAACATCATCGCCACGCTGGTGCCGGAGCTGCGGCGCCTCGGCGTACGGGTGGTGCTCGCCTCGGTGGACAGCAGCACCCTGCCGGTGGACGAGAAGATGTCCGTCTTTGCCGACGGGCAGTTCGCCGCGTTGCAGCGGCCGTACAACCAGGTCTGCGGGATCGCTCAGGCGCACCTGGCCGGGGTGGTGCGTGAGCTGCACGCCCGCGACGACATCGACCTCGTGCACGACCACGTGGAGGCGGTCGGCCTGGCCACCCTCGCCGCCATGGGGCCGGCCGGCCCGCCGGCCCTGCACACCCTGCACTGGGACCTGGCCAAGCACCCCGCGCTCTACGGCAGCCTGGACGGCGGCGCGCGGGTCCGCGTCAACGGTGTGTCCGCGTCCCAGCTGGCCCGGGCCCCACAGGCCCTGCGGGAGCACTCGGTGGGGCACGTGCACCTGTCCACTCCCCTCGCCGTGGACGCCGACCGGCGGCCCCGCCCGGAGAAGGGCGAGCACCTGTTGATCCTGGGCCGGATCAACCCGGGCAAGGGGCAGGACGTGGGCGCCCGGCTCGCCCACAAGGTCGGCTTCCCGCTGGTGCTCGCCGGCCCGGTCGGCCCGTACCACCGCCCGGCCGAGCTGGCGGCGGCCGGCGACGAGGCCCGGCAGAACCCGGATGTGCGGTTCTTCCTCGACGAGGTGGCGCCGCACGTCGACGGTGACCTGGTCCGCTGGGTCGGCACCGTGGCCGGGCAGGAGCGCGACGACCTGCTCGCCAGCGCCCGCGCGTCGCTGTTCCCGCTGCGCTGGGAGGAGCCGGGTGGCACCGCGGTGGTCGAGTCGCTCGCCCTGGGCACGCCGGTGGTGGCGACGGGCCGGGGCTGCCTGCCGGAGCTGATCGAGCACGGCCGCACCGGGCTGCTCACCGCCGACGAGGAGGAGCTGGGCGAGCTGGTGCTGGCGGCCGACCTGCTCGACCCCGACGAGTGCCGTCGGGTGGCCGCGCAGCGGTTCACGCCGGCCGTGATGGCCGAGCGCTACGTCGAGCTGTACCAGCGGGTCCGCCAGCTGGCCGGCGCGCCGCGCCTGCAACCGGTCTGACCCTCCCCCGTGCCGCTAGCGGGTTTGCCGTCGGCGGCGACGGGTAGCCGGCAGCGCTCACGCCCCTGCGCAGCGAGGAGTCGGTGATGGTCGGACCGATGGCCCACTCCCGGGCCCGGGCCAACCCGGCCGACGGCAGGCCCCCGGTACGCCGCGCCGCCGCGACGGTGGCGGTGCTGTTCGTGCTGGTCGGCGTACTGGGTTTCGTGCCGGGGATCACCAGCGGCACGTCCGACCTGCGGTTCGCCGGTCACGGCTCGGGCGCGTTCCTGTTCGGCACGTTCCAGGTGTCGGTGCTGCACAACCTGGTGCACCTGCTGTTCGGTGTGGTCGGGCTGGCGCTGGCCCGTACGGTCACCGGCGCCCGGGCGTTCCTCGTCGGCGGTGGCGCCGTGTATCTGGTGCTCTGGCTCTACGGGCTGGCGGTGGACCACGACAGCGGGGGAAACGTGCTGCCGGTCAACGACGCCGACGGCTGGCTGCACCTCGGCCTCGGCGTCGGCATGATCGCGCTGGGCGTGCTGACCGGGCGGACTCGTCGCTGAGCGGGCGGGCTCGCTGACCCGGCACGGCGTCCGTGACCTGCCTCGCCCGGCACGTCGGTCCGGTTTGACCCGGCTCGGCCCGGGGTAGTTCGCAGGTCCCGACGGACCAGCGAATCGAGGGTCACGATGTCCAGCCGGATCACGTGCGAGGTGGGCGCCACGGCACCGGTGGCGGTCGTCCGGCTCGCCGGTGAGCTGGACCTGAACACCATGCGCTCGGTGCACCACGCGCTGGAGGAGGCGCTGGCCGGGGAGCCGGACGCGCTGGTGGTCGACCTCGACGGAGTCACCGTCCGGGACCGGCTGGCGCTGTCCGTCTTCGCGGCGACGGCCCGACGGGCCGAGGAGTGGCCGGCCGTGCCGGTGGTGCTCTGCGCCCCACGACCGACCGCCGCCCGCTGGCTCGCGGAGTCGACCACCTGCCGGGTGGTCCCGGTGCGCCCCGACTGCGCGGAGGCGACCCGGGCGGCGGGTGCGGCGAGCGCACCACGGCTGCGCGCCCGGCTGGAGCCGGTGGCCGAGGCCTGCCGGCGGGCCCGGGAGCTGGTCGTCGACGCGTGCGCCCGGTGGAACCTGCCCGAGGTGGCCGGCCCGGCGTCGGTGGTGCTCAGCGAGCTGGTCGGCAACGTCGTCCGGCACGCCGGCACACCGATGCAGGTGACGGTGACCCTGCGCCGGCCGTACCTGCACCTGGCCGTGGTGGACGGCAGCCAGGAGGCGGCACAGCCTGCCGGGTTGGACCTGCGCGCCGAGGGCGGGCGCGGGTTGCTGCTGGTCCGGGAGCTGACCCAGCGGTGGGGCAGCGTGCCGGCCGGCCGGGGCAAGGCCGTCTGGGCGATGTTGCCCGCGGCCTGACCGTTCGAGCTGGTTCCGCCGGTACCGGCGATCTGGCCGGAATTACCGGTGTCGCCTGGTTTCATGGTCAGAGGGACGGGTAGGAACGCCTGTCCTTTCTGTCGTCATGACGGGGTGAGCTGCATGCCCAAACGGGTAACCACGGAACCTGGTCGCGATCGCGGCCCGGCGATCCTGGCACCGGCCCGGTTCGGGGGCTTCCCCGGGCCACGGCGCACGCCGGTCCCGGGCAACTCTCTGATCAAGTTCCTCGCCACCACCGACCACAAGCAGATCGGGCTGCTGTATCTGCTCACCTCGTTCGGCTTCTTCGTGCTGGCCGGGCTGGAGGCGATGCTGATCCGGGGTGAGCTGGCCCGGCCGGGGCTGCAGTTCCTCTCCTCCGAGCAGTACAACCAGCTCTTCACCTCGCACGGCGCGGTGATGCTGCTGCTGTTCGCCACCCCGGCGGCCTTCGGGTTCGGCAACTTCATCGTGCCGATCCAGATCGGCGCGCCGGACGTGTCGTTCCCCCGGCTCAACGCGCTGGCCTACTGGCTGTACCTGTTCGGCGGCCTGATGGTGGTCGGTGGCTTCCTGACCCCGCAGGGCTCGGCGGACTTCGGCTGGACCGCGTACACGCCACTGAGCAGCGTCGAGCACTCCCCCGGTGTGGGCGCGAACATGTGGGTCATCGGCCTGGTCGTCTCCGGGCTGGGCACCATCCTCGGCGCCGTCAACCTGATCACCACGATCCTCACCCTGCGCGCGCCCGGCATGACGATGTTCCGGATGCCGATCTTCACCTGGAACATGCTGTTCACCAGTGTGCTGGTGATCCTGGTGTTCCCGTTGCTGGCGGCGGCGCTGCTGGCCCTGTCGGCGGACCGCCTGCTCAACGCGCACGTGTTCGACCCGGCGACCGGTGGGCCGATGCTCTGGCAGCACCTGTTCTGGTTCTTCGGTCACCCCGAGGTGTACATCATCGCGCTGCCGTTCTTCGGCATCATCACCGAGATCATCCCGGTCTTCGCCCGCAAGCCGATCTTCGGCTACACCGGCCTGGTGCTGGCCACCATCTCGATCACCGTGCTGTCCATGACGGTCTGGGCGCACCACATGTTCGCCACCGGCCAGGTGCTGCTGCCGTTCTTCAGCATCCTCAGCTACCTCATCGCGGTGCCCACCGGCGTGAAGTTCTTCAACTGGATCGGCACCATGTGGAAGGGCCAGCTCACCTTCGAGACGCCGATGCTGTTCGCCATCGGCTTCCTGGTCACGTTCCTGCTCGGCGGGCTGACCGGCGTGCTGCTGGCCAGCCCCCCGGCGGACTTCCACACCCACGACACCTACTTCGTGGTGGCGCACTTCCACTACGTGGTCTTCGGCACCGTGGTCTTCGCGCTCTTCGGCGGCTACTACTTCTGGTGGCCGAAGATGACCGGGCGGATGCTCGACGAGCGGCTCGGCAAGGCGCACTTCTGGACGATGTTCATCGGCTTCCACGGCACCTTCCTGGTGCACCACTGGCTGGGCAACGAGGGCATGCCCCGGCGGTACGCCGACTACCTGCCGACCGACGGCTTCACCACGCTCAACACGGTCTCCACGATCTTCGCGTTCATCCTGGGCCTGTCCACGCTGTTCTTCATCTACAACGCGTGGAAGTCCTGGCGGTACGGGGCGATGGTGACGGTGGACGACCCGTGGGGCTTCGGCAACTCGCTGGAGTGGGCGACCACCTGTCCCCCGCCCCTGCGCAACTTCGACCGCATGCCCCGGATCCGCTCCGAACGTCCGGCCTTCGACCTGAAGTACGGCCCGCTGGTCGCCGACCTGGGCCGGGATCTGCCGCAGCGCACCACCAAGCCGCCCCAGCAGTTCACCGAGGAGCTGCGGACGGAGCACCACGTGCCGGAGTCGCCGGCCGCCGAGGGCGCGCACGGCGCCCCCGAGGCGAGCGAGTACCAGCCGGCGCCGCAGTCCGGCGCCCGGCCGGTGGACGTGCCGGATCCCGAGGGCGTGCGTCGGCCGAGCTTCGAGGAGAGCGACGCGCCGCAGGACAGCACCGACGCGCCGAAACCACATGAGCGCTGGCGCCACCCGCACAGCAAGGGCGACACCGAGGACAACTGACGCGGGTACGCGACGCGGGGCCGGCACCTGACGGTGCCGGCCCCGCGTCGTCGACGGCCCGAATCGGGCCGTCGGGCTCACTCCCGGGCTGGCGCCAGGCCGGCGGCGGTGAGCGAACGGCGTACCGCCGGCTGCACCCGGGTCAGCCGCAGGGGCACGCCCGTCCGGGCAGCCGCGTCCCGCCCGGCCATCAGCGCGGCGATCCCGCCGGCGTCGAAGCCGCCCGCCCCGACGAGGTCGACGACCACCTCGCTCGGCTGGCCGGTCACCGCCTCCAGCATCGCCCGGCGCAGCTGGTCCGCGCCGTCCCGGTCGACCTCGCCGCCGACCTCGACGACCACCCGGTCGCCGTTCTGCTTCACCGAGATCCGGGTCTTGCCCGGGTCCGGCTCGGCGGCGCCGTTCTGCCAGGGCGGCGGCGCGTCGGCGAGCATGGCCTGTCGGAGCCAGGTGAGGGCCCGCGACAGCAGCCGGGAGACGTGCATCTGTGAGATGCCGAACCGGGCGGCGATCTCGGCCTGGGTCTGGTTGCCGTAGAAGCGCATGGCCAGGATCCGGCGCTCCCGCCAGGGCAGGCGATGCAGCAGCCCGCTCACGGTCACCCGGTCGTCGACCGATTCCAGCGCGTGGTCCGATTCGCCGACCAGGTCGCCGAACTCCGCGGAGCTCTCACCGCCCACCGGGGCGTTGAGTGAGGCGGGGCTGTAGCCGGCGGCCGACTCCAGCGCCGCGAGGATCTCCTCCTCCGGGGTCTCCAGCCGCCGGGACAGCTCCGCGACGGTGGGCGCCCGGGACAGCTCGCTGGTCAGCGCGGCGGTGGCCTGGCCGACCTCCAGGATCAGGTCGCGCAGCCGGCGGGGCACGTGCACACCCCAGGTCCGGTCGCGGAAGTGCCGCTTGATCTCGCCGACGATCGTGATCGCGGCGTACGCGGTGAACGAGCCCCGTTCCGGGTCGTACCGGTCGACGGCGTTGACCAGGCCGAGGCGGGCCACCTGCTCCAGGTCCTCCAACGGCTCCCCGCGCCCCCGGTAGCGGCGGGCCAGGCGGCCGGCGAACGGCAGCGCGAAGCGGACCAGATCGTCGCGTGCCTCCTGCCGCCGCTCGGGCGGCAGGCCCTCGATCCGGGCCGCGTACGCCAGCGCTGCCGCGTCGAGGTCCTCCAGACCTCGATCGGTGGGTGGTGGTGTGGTCGTGCTCGTCTGTCCGAACATCCGCGCCTCCCTCAGGAAGGTCCCCCGCCCGGATCGGGAAACCGGTCGTGCGCGTGGTCGAGCCACGCACCGGGCCGGAAAGTGGGTCAGTGACTGGGATGCCAGCGGGCGACACCGCCTCTGCGCAGCGCAATCAGGCCGTCGCAGTCAGCGATGTTCCCGCTCCGTAGGTACTCAATCACGGGACCCGGGGTTCGCGAGGATGTTTCGGCGTGCTCCGCCTCAGGAGACCAGCAACCCCTGGTGGCCGCCGCTGTCCCGGAGCACGGACAGCGCCTCGGTGACCCCCAGCGGGGGCGGCACGGGCAGGTCGTACGGCTGGGCGCGCAGCACCTCGGTGGCCCGGCGGGTGGGCACCGAGGTGACCGGGTAGCCCCGGGCGGCGGTCCGGTCCAGGGCCCGACGGCGCCGGCCGAACCCGGCCACGGCCAGCCACTGCGGCAGCCCGGCGAGGGCGGGCGAGCGCAGCCCGGGCGGTTCGGGCAGCACGTCCACCGAGCTGTACGCCTCGCTGCCGGCCAGCCACCACTCGGCCTCGTCGACGCTGCGGCGGGTGGCGTTCTCGCACCAGTACGGCACCAGCCCCGCCCGCACCACCTGCCACGGATCGAGCAACCGGCCGCACTCCACCACCAACCGGTCACCGGTCTTGCCGGCGCCGCGCAGCCAGCGCCGGTACAGGTCGGCCACCCCCGCGCTCAGCGCCGCCGGGCGGGGCACCAGCACCCGGTGCAGCGGGTGTTCCCGGCGGGCCGCCCAGTCCCGCGCGGCCAGCTCGAAGCCCGGGTCCATGCCGTGCTCGGCGTCGCCGGACGGGACGGACATCTCCGGCGACTCCCACCGGGCGGCGTCCCCGCCGACGGAGCGCAGCACCTGGCGCAGGGCGTGGCTGTCCGGGTGGAAGTCCACCGGGTCCAGCCCGCTGCCGGGGCAGCCGACCTGGAAGCTGTGCCCCGGGCCGCGCTCCAGGACCGGCCAGGTCCGCGCGTCGCGGACCAGCAGCACCGGGGCGCCGGCGGTCAGCCGGTCGGCCAGGAACTGCGCGTACGCCGCCGGCAGGGCCCGCCAGCGGGCGGCCAGCGCCACGGTCACCCCGGTCAGGGATCCACGGCTGGCCGGGCAGTGCACCTGGCGCAGGTGCAGGTCGGGGTTGCCGGCGATCAGCCGGGCGGCGAGCGCCTCCCCGTGCTCCAGGGCCGCTCCCGGGCGGTCCACCGCGCCACCGGTCCAGTGCAGGGTCATCTCGAATCCGGCTGGCAGCCACGGCACGCCGAGGGCCACCGCGAGGTGTGCCGCCGCGCCGTGCGGCGAGCCGATCAGCACCCCCGGGTAGCGCTGGCGGGGGTACTGGTCGACGAACCAGCGGGCCACCCGGGCGGCGTCCACCTCCTCGACCTGGGCCATCGTGAGGGCGACCCGTCCGGCGGCCCGGGTGACCGCGGCGCGGCGGACGGGTTCCGGGGCGCCGGGGAACCGCGACACCGGCCCGGTGTGCCCGAGGTCGGCGCAGTCCAGCCCACGCAGGGCGCGGGCGGTGGCGGCGACCAGCACCCGGGCCGAGCTGCCCGCGGCCACGACCCGGTCGCCGGCCAGACCGGCGCCCTGGGCCGTGAGCCCCTCGTGCACCTTGTGCACCGGCCCCACCTTGCCTCGTTCGCTCACCACGCGGCCCGGCTTCCCGTCCCGATGGGGTTCAAACGGGGCATCCCCCACCCGGCGGCATCAATCCCCTGGTCGGCGGGGTCTGCCGGTCATCACCGGCGTTCGACGACGATCGGTGGTGGGCGGCGGCGAGGGGCCACCCGGGGGCGATCGGACCGCGTACGGCGG
>NZ_QGKR01000090.1 GCF_003172955.1 Micromonospora acroterricola
GGACTGGTGGATAGGGTGGTGAGGGGGAAGGGAGTGCGCTGGTGAGGGTGTTGGCTGCTATGTCGGGCGGGGTTGACTCGGCCGTGGCGGCGGCGCGGGCGGTGGAGGCCGGGCACGACGTGACCGGGGTGCACCTGGCGCTGGCGCGCAATCCGCAGACCTACCGGACCGGGGCGCGTGGCTGCTGCACGCTGGAGGACTCGCGGGACGCCCGGCGGGCCGCCGACGTGATCGGCATCCCGTTCTACGTCTGGGACATGGCCGACCGGTTCCACGAGGACGTGGTGGACGACTTCGTCGCCGAGTACGCGGCCGGTCGTACGCCGAATCCCTGCCTGCGCTGCAACGAGAAGATCAAGTTCGCCGCGGTGCTGGACCGGGCGGTGGCCCTGGGCTTCGACGCGGTGGTCACCGGCCACCACGCCCGGCTCGGCCCCGACGGGCTGCTGCGACGCAGCGTCGACGTGGCCAAGGACCAGTCGTACGTGCTGGCCGTGCTCACCCGCGAGCAGCTGGACCGGTCCCTGTTCCCGCTCGGCGACTCGACGAAGGCGCAGGTCCGTGCGGAGGCCGCCGAGCGTGGCCTGGCGGTGGCCGACAAGCCGGACTCGCACGACATCTGCTTCATCGCCGACGGCGACACCCGCGGCTTCCTGGCCGGGCGGCTCGGCGAGGCGCCCGGCGACGTGGTGGACGCGAGCACCGGCGCGGTGGTCGGCAGCCACACCGGCGCGTACGCGTACACCGTCGGTCAGCGCCGCGGGCTGCACCTGGACCGGCCCGCCCCGGACGGCAGACCGCGCTACGTGCTCTCCATCACGCCGAAGACCAACACGGTGACGGTCGGCCCGGCTGAGGCGCTCGAGGTGTCCCGGGTGTCCGCCGAGCGGCCGGTCTGGACCGGTGGCCCGCGTCCGGACGCGCCGGTCGAGTGCGAGGTGCAGCTGCGCGCGCACGGCGACGTCGTTCCGGCAACCGTGGCCCTCGACGGCACCACGCTCCACGCCGAGCTGCGCCGGCCGGTACGCGGCGTCGCCGCCGGTCAGGCCGTGGTGGCGTACCGGCCGGACCCGGCCGGCGACGTGGTTCTCGGCTCCGCCACCATCACCGGCTGACCCGGCTCGGCCGTCGCCGCCCGGGCCGCCGGCGTACCGGATACCCTTCCGCCGTGACAGATCAGGCGTGGCCCTGGCCGGCCGGCGCGGCGACCGGTATCGGTTCGCTGCCCGGCACCGACATCGCCGAGGCGCAACGGGTGGTGCTCGGCGAGCTTCCCGCGCTGCCCCACCTGCCCGAGCTGCCGGCCCGCGGCCCCGGCGCCGACATGATCGGTCGCAGCGCCGGGCTGCTGGTCGAGCTGCCCGTCGAGCTTTACACGGGGCGCTGGCGGGTCGCCCCGCGGCCGGGCCGCGACCTGCGCCGGGCCCGCGACCTGATGGAACGCGACCTGGACCAGCTCGCCGAGCAGGCCGAGGAGTACGCCGGGCCGATCAAGGTGCAGGCGGCCGGTCCTCTCACCCTGGTCAGCTCCCTGGAGCTGCCGATCGGCGGCCGGTTGCTGCGCGACCCCGGCGCGGTCCGCGACCTCACCGGCTCCCTCGCCGAGGGGCTGCGCGCGCACGTGGCGGCGGTCGCCCGGCGACTGCCCCGTGCCTCGGTGCTGCTCCAGCTGGACGAGCCGTCACTGCCGACCGTGCTGGCCGGGCGGGTGCCCACCGAGAGCGGGCTGGGCGCCTACCGTGCCGTGGACTCGGCGGACGCGGCGGCGCTGCTGCGCACCGTCGTCGAGGCGGTCGGCGTGCCGACCGTTGTGCACTGCTGCGCCCCGGACGTGCCGTTGGAGCTGATCCGCTCGACCGGCGCCGCCGGGGTCGCTCTCGACCTTGACCTGATCACCGAGCTGGACCCGCTGGGTGAGGCGATCGAGGCCGGGCTCGGGTTGCTGGTCGGGGCCGTGCCGACGCGGCCGCCGACGTCCGGTGACCTGCCGACATCCGCGCGGGTCGCGGACCGGGTACGCCAGCTCTGGGACCGGCTGGGCTTCCCCCGCCGGCAGCTCGCCGAGCAGGTGGTGGTCACCCCGGCCTGCGGGCTGGCCGGCGCCAGCCCGGAGTACGCCCGGGCCGTGCTGGCCGCGTGCCGCGACGCCGGCCGGCGGCTCGCCGAGAGCTGAGGTTAACTGTCGTACCGGGTGGGCAGGATGATGGTCATGATTGGACAGCTACGTTCAGTGGTGATCGACTGCCCGGACCCGCACGCGCTGGCCGCGTTCTACGCGGAGCTGCTCGGCGTGCCCCTGGTTGAGGGCGACTCCGACGACGAGTGGGTGGTGCTGGGCGGTCCGCCCGGGCACCAGCCGCGGCTGGCGTTCCAGCGGGCGCTCAACCTGCGCCCGCCGGCCTGGCCGGATCCGCAGCGGCCGCAGCAGTTCCACCTCGACGTGACGGTGACCGACATCGAGGCGGCCGAGAAGGCGGCGCTCGCGCTGGGCGCCCGCCGGCTGCCGGGCGAGGGCGAGGGCTTCCGGGTCTACGCGGACCCGGTCGGCCACCCGTTCTGCCTCTGCTGGGACTGACCCTGGCGTCGATCGCCGACGCGAGCGGGACGGGCCGAGGGGTGGTCAGCGGGTGGGCAGGTGGTGCAGTGCGCGGACCCGCCGCCACAGGTCGGCGTCGCAGCGACCGGCGTGGTCGGCGAACGCGGCGGAGCTGATCCGGGTTGGCTCGGTGAGACTCAGGTAACTGTCGTGCTCGGCGCCGGGGTCCCAGTCCCGGGTGGGAATCCGCACGTGGTCGTCCCGGTCGCTCTTGTCCTGGCTGGTGATCTTCAGGACGTCGGCGCCCCGGGGGTCGGCGCGCAGCACCAGACAGGGTCGCACCTTCGACCCGCTGCCGTCGGCGTACGGCACGTCGGCCCACCAGATCTCGCCCGGCTTCGGTGCGCCGGCCCCCCGGTCGCTGTCGCGCGCCCGGGGCTTGGCGGCCGGCCGGTCGGCACCGCGCGGTCGGGGCGGTGCGGGGCGACGACCGCCGCGCGCCGTGGCGCCCGGCCGGGTGTCGCCGGGCCGGTTCGTCACCCGGTGGCGCCAGCTGTTCCACGCCCAGCCGGCGGCCACCGCCAGCAGGATCGCCACCGCCCAGAGCAGGGCCTCGGGCATCGGTACCTCCGCCTCCGGGCGGCCCACCGGCCGCCGTCGTCCGGCGATCCTCGCACGGCGTCGACCGCGCCGCCTGTCGACCGCGCCGCTCGTCGGCGCGGGTGGGGCGACGGATTGTCCCACCGGCCCGATACCGTGCGTAGGTAGCGTGATCAGGGAGGTCGCAGGCGTGTCCGAAGGTGGCGGGGTGTCCGAGGAGCAGATCGGTCAGCAGGTCAGCCCGGCGCAGGAGGCGGCGGCCGGCGCCGAGCCGACTCCGCAGGCGCGGGAGCGGCACGCCACGCTCAGCCGCGAGCTGACCGAACACCAGTACCGCTACTACGTGCTGGACGCGCCGACCATCGCCGACGCCGAGTTCGACCGGCAGTTGCGCGAGCT
The DNA here is from genome assembly GCF_003172955.1 of Micromonospora acroterricola. GTDB lineage: Bacteria > Actinomycetota > Actinomycetes > Mycobacteriales > Micromonosporaceae > Micromonospora > Micromonospora acroterricola. The sequence goes on from NZ_QGKR01000090.1 coordinate 3,536, forward strand.
GGAGGCACTGGAGGAGGAGTTCCCGGCGCTGCGCACGCCGGATTCGCCGACCCAGCGGGTCGGCGGCACGTTCTCCACCGACTTCACGCCGGTCACCCACGCCGAGCGCATGCTGTCGCTCGACAACGCCTTCGCCGACGAGGAGCTGGCGGCCTGGGCCGAGCGGGTCGAGCGCGACGCCGGCGGGCCGGTTCCCTACCTGTGCGAGCTCAAGGTCGACGGGCTGGCGATCAACCTGACCTACGAGGGCGGGCGGCTGGTCCGGGCCGCCACCCGCGGTGACGGCCGCACCGGCGAGGACGTCACGGCCAACGTGCGCAGCATCCGCGACGTGCCCAGCCAGCTCACCCCGTCCACCGACTTCCCGGACATCCCGGAGCTGCTGGAGGTCCGGGGCGAGATCTACTTCCCGGTCGCCGCGTTCGCCGACCTCAACGCGGGTCTCGTCGAGCAGGGCAAGGCGCCCTTCGCCAATCCCCGCAACGCCGCCGCCGGCAGCCTGCGCCAGAAGGATCCGCGGGTCACCGCGTCCCGGCCGCTGCGCCTGGTGGTGCACGGCATCGGTGCCCGCCGCGGGTGGCAGCCGGCGGCGCAGTCCGAGTCGTACGCGGCGCTGAGGGCGTGGGGGCTGCCGACCAGCGACCGGTGGCGGGTGGTGCCGGATCTGACCGGCGTCGCGGAATACATCGCCTACTACGCCGAGCACCGGCACGACGTCGAGCATGAGATCGACGGCGTGGTGGTCAAGGTCGACCCGGTCTCCATCCAGGGCCGGCTCGGCTCGACCAGCCGCGCACCACGGTGGGCGATCGCCTTCAAATACCCGCCGGAGGAGGTCACCACCAAGCTGCTCGACATCGACGTCAACGTGGGGCGCACCGGCCGGGTCACCCCGTTCGCCGTGCTCGAACCGGTGCGGGTGGCCGGCTCCACCGTGGCGCTCGCCACCCTGCACAACGCCCGTGAGGTGGAGCGCAAGGGCGTCCTGATCGGCGACACGGTGGTCCTGCGCAAGGCCGGCGACGTGATCCCCGAGGTGCTCGGCCCGGTGGTCGACCTGCGCCCCGCCGACGCCCGCCCGTTCGTCATGCCCACCACCTGTCCGGCCTGCGGCACCCCGCTCGCGCCGGCCAAGGAGGGCGACGTCGACATTCGCTGCCCCAACACGCGCAGCTGCCCCGCACAGCTGCGCGAGCGGGTGTTCCACCTCGCCGGCCGCGGGGCCTTCGACATCGAGGTGCTCGGCTACAAGGGCGCGGCGGCACTGCTGGACGCGGAGATCATCGGCGACGAGGGGGATCTCTTCCAGCTCGACGCCGAGCAGCTGTCCCGGTCACCGTTCTTCGTCAACAAGGACGGCAGCCTCGGCAGCAACGCCGTCAAGCTGCTGGAGAATCTCGCGGTGGCCCGGGAGCGCGATCTCTGGCGGGTCCTCGTGGCGCTCTCCATCCGGCACGTCGGCCCCACCGCGGCCCAGGCGCTCGCCCGGCACTTCCGCTCGATGGAGGCCATCGACGCGGCCAGCGAGGAGGAGCTCTCCTCCGTCGACGGGGTGGGCCCGACCATCGCGGCCAGCATCCGGGAGTGGTTCGCCGTGGACTGGCACCGCGACGTGGTCCGCAAGTGGGCCGAGGCGGGCGTACGGATGGCCGAGGAGGCGGTCGACGAGGGGCCGCGCCCCTTGGAGGGCCTGACCGTGGTGGTGACCGGCACGCTCGCTGGCTTCTCCCGGGACCAGGCCGCCGAGGCCGTGCAGAGCCGGGGCGGCAAGGTCAGCGGGTCGGTCTCCAAGAAGACGAGTTTCGTCGTGGTGGGGGACAACCCGGGGTCCAAGGCCGACAAGGCCGCCAGCCTCAAGGTGCCGGTGCTCGACGAGGACGGGTTCCGGGTGCTGCTGGACGCGGGCCCGGACGCCGCGCGGGACGTCGCCCGGACCGAGGGCTGACCGCCGCCGCCGGCCCGGTGTCACCGGCGGCTGCCGCTGTGGCCGCGGGCGGCTGCGGCTGGCGTCGCTGCTGGCCGCGTATACCAACTTAATTACGACTACGACCGATTCGTGACTGTCATACCGGGAAACTCGGGGCTGAGGGCGTTTCATTGGGTCACGGCGTGCGCACCGCACGCCAACCGTCGGTCGGGAGGTGTGATGGAGGTCGCCGACCCGCGCAACTCCGTCCCGCCCGGACGGGTGGCGCCGTTCACCGCCTTCGTCGTCGCCATCCTGGCGGTGGCCGCGCTGACCGCCGCCGGTCCACTCGCGACACTCCCCGCCGAGGCGTCCGAGCTGCCGGTGGCGTTCTGGACGATGGCCGCGCTCGCCCTGGTCTGCGACGCCCGCCCGTTCGTCCCGCCCGGGCGCCGGCAGTCCTCCGCGGTCTTCCCGTCGACCTGCTTCACCTTCACGATCCTGCTCGGCTGGGGGCTCGGCCCGGCCGTGGCGGTGCAGGCGCTGGGCGTGGTCGTCTCGGGCTGGCGGATGCGGCACGCCGCGTGGCGGACGGCGTTCAACGTCGGCCAGTACGCCTGTGCCCTCGCCGCCGCGTACGGGATCCTCCAGCTCGGGCCGGGCATCATCTTCTCCGACGGCCGGCTGCACTGGACCGACGTGGTCGCCGTCGGCGGTGCCACGGTCGCCTGGTTCGTGGTCAACTACGGGCTGGTCAGCTGGGCGGTGCGGCTGCGCTTCGGCGACCGGTGGTGGCCCACCGTCCGGCAGGGCCTCGGGTTCGAGCTGCTCTCCACCGGCTCGCTGCTGCTGCTCGCCCCGGTGCTCGTCGCCGCCGCGCGGGTCAGTGCGGCGCTGATCCCGCTGGTGCTGGTGCCGCTCTTCGCCGTGTACCGGATGGCCCGGCTGACCGTCGAGCAGCAGCACCTCGCCGCCGCCGACCCGCTCACCGGCCTGCCCAATCGCAAGGCGCTGCTCGCCGAGGTGGCGGAGCAGGTGCACCTGCACGCCGAGCGGACCGCCCGCGGCGAGCCGGACGGGCACCTGGCGTTGCTGCTGATCGACCTGGACCGCTTCAAGAACGTCAACGACGCGCTCGGGCACGCCGTGGGCGACCGCCTGCTGGTCGAGGTCAGCGCCCGGCTCACCGACGTGGAGCCCCGGCCGCAGATGATCGCCCGTCTCGGCGGGGACGAGTTCGCCATCGTGATGACCGGGCTGACCGACGCCAGCCAGGCGCGGGACCTGGCCGACCGGGTGGTCGGGGCGCTGGCCGAGCCGGTGCCGCTGGACGGGCTGCCGCTGGACGTCGGCGGTTCGATCGGCATCGCGCTCTTTCCCGAGCACGGTGAGGACTTCGCCACCCTGATGCGCCACGCCGACGTGGCGATGTACGACGCCAAGCACCGCAACGACACGGTGGCCGTCTACGCCCCGGAATCCGACCACAACTCCGCCGAGCGGCTCGGCCTCCTCGCCGACCTGCGCCGGGTGCTGGAATCCGGCCCGTCGGTCGACGACCCGCTGCGCACCGGATCAGCGGGACCCGCAGCACCGCCGGCTGCCGCCGACGGGGACGCCGGGCCGACCGAGCCGGGCGGTCGCGAGCAGGTCGTCGACGTACCCCTCGCTCCTGCCGCGGAGGTGCGCGGCGGCGATGGCGCCGCCCTGCCCAGCGGTGACCTGCACCCGGCCGAGGCCGCGCCGCACCCGGCCACGTCGCCGGTGATCGCCGCCGCACCGCCGGTCGGCGGCCGGTGGTGGGGTCGCCGCCGCCGTCCGGGCGGCGAGCTGGCACACGCCGACGAGCTGATCAACCGGATCGCCACCGGAGCCGACCCGATCCGGGGCCGGAACACCCGCGCCACGGTGGCCGGCACCCGCCCTGGCCCGGCTCGGGACCGGCACGCCAGCGGCGGGCGCGGGCGGCGATCGCCGAACGGGAGCCAGGTGCCGGCGCTGGCGGACGGCGGACCGCGGCGCGACGTGGGGCCGGGCACGCCGGACGAGCCGCTCGGGCCGCCCGGCTGGGCGCACGCCGGTGGTGAGCCGGCCGACGACGCCGGTGAGATCACCATGTACTACCAGCCGCAGATCGCCATCGCGACCGGCGAGGTGGTCGGCGTCGAGGCGCTGCTGCGCTGGCGGCACCCGCGGCGGGGGATGGTCGACCCGGAGGAGCTGATCCGGGTCGCCGAGCAGAGCGCGGTGATGCGGCTGCTCACCCGGCGGGTGGTCGACGACGTGGTCGAGCAGCTCGCCAAGTGGTCGGCGGCCGGCATCGGCCTGCGCGCCGCGCTGAACGTGAGCGTGCGGGACCTGCACACCGGCGAGATCGCCGACCAGATCGCCGATCGGCTGACCCGCTACGGGGTCCCGGCCGAGCGGCTGCAAGTGGAGATCACCGAGGGCGCCCTGATGGCCGACCCCCGCCGGGTGCTGGCCACGATCTCCCGGCTGCACCGGATCGGGGTGGCCATCGCCCTGGACGACTTCGGCACCGGTTACTCCTCCCTGCAACACCTGCGCCGGCTGCCGCTGTCCGAGGTGAAGGTGGACCGCTCGTTCGTGCTCGGCATGGCCGACGACGCGGACGACGCGGCGATCGTCCGCTCGATGATCGAGCTGGCCGGCGCGCTGGGGCTGCGGGTGGTCGCCGAGGGCGTGGAGGACGAGCGGACCTGGCGGATGCTGCACGCCGCCGGCTGCGACGCCGCGCAGGGCTGGTTCTACGCCCGACCGATGCCCGCCGAGGAGCTGGTCACCTGGCTGGCCCGGTACCGGCCGGTCCGCCCGACCGGCGGCCCGGAGCCGGACGCCGGCCGTCGGCCCACCCGGTGACGGCGCGCACGGGCCGGCGGAGGGGGAGTCGGGGACGCGGCACCGGAGCGGAACAATAGACTCGCTCCGGTCACCGCGCGTCACGCTGCACCCGTCGCGCGGCCGGCACACCGCCCGACCAGCAGGACATCAGAAGGGGGCACGGATGGCCGCCATCTCCCGCGAGGAGGTCGCGCACCTGGCGCGCCTGTCGCGGCTCGCCGTCACCGAGGAGGAGCTGGACATGTTCGCCGGCCAGCTCGACGTGATCCTCCAGGCGGTCGCCCAGGTCGGCGAGGTCGCCGCCGCGGACATCCCGCCGACCTCGCACTCGGTGCCGCTGACCAACATCTTCCGCGAGGACGTGGTCACGCCCTGCCTGACCCCGCAGGAGGCGCTGTCGGGCGCACCCGACGCCGAGGACCAGCGGTTCCGCGTACCGCGGATCCTGAGTGAGGATGTGGCCTCGTGAGTGATCTGACCAGAATGACCGCGGTGGAGATCGCCGCTCTGGTCGCCGGCGGCGAGACCTCCGCCGTCGAGGTGACCCGGGCACACCTGGACCGGATCGCCGCGGTCGACGACCGGGTGCACGCGTTCCTGCACGTGGACACGGACGGCGCGCTGGCCGCGGCCCGCGCGGTGGACGAGCGCCGGGCCGCCGGCGAGGAGCTGGGCCCGCTGGCCGGCGTGCCGGTCGCCGTGAAGGACGTGCTGGCCACCCGGGGTGTGCCGACCACCGTCGGTTCGAAGATCCTCGAGGGCTGGCGCCCGCCGTACGACGCGACGATCGTGCAGCGACTGCGTGAGGCCGGCACGGTGATGCTCGGCAAGACGAACATGGACGAGTTCGCGATGGGCTCCTCCACCGAATACTCGGCGTACGGCGCGACGCACAACCCGTGGGACCTGAGCCGGATCCCGGGCGGTTCGGGTGGCGGCAGCGCCGCCGCGCTGGCCGCGTACGAGGCGCCGCTGGCGATCGGCTCGGACACCGGCGGCTCGATCCGCCAGCCCGGCGCGGTCACCGGCACCGTCGGCGCGAAGCCCACCTACGGCGGCACCTCCCGCTACGGGCTGGTCGCCTTCTCCTCGTCGCTGGACACCCCCGGCCCGTGTGCCCGTACGGTGCTCGACGCGGCCCTGCTGCACCAGGTGATCGGCGGGCACGACCCGCGTGACTCCACCTCCATCCCGCAGCCGGTGCCGGACGTGGTGGCGGCGGCGAAGCTGGGCGCGACCGGTGACCTGACCGGCGTGCGGCTCGGCATCGTCAGCGAGTTCGTCGGTGAGGGCGCCGAGCCGGGCGTGATGGCCGCGTTCCGCGAGTCGGTGGACGCCCTCGCGAAGCTGGGCGCGGAGATCGTCGAGGTGTCCTGCCCGACGTTCGCCTACGCGCTGCCGGCGTACTACCTGATCGCGCCGAGCGAGTGTTCCTCCAACCTGGCCCGGTTCGACGGCGTCCGGTTCGGCCTGCGGGTCGGCGACGACGGCAACCGGTCGTTGGAGGAGGTCATGTCGCTGACCCGGGAGGCCGGTTTCGGCCCCGAGGTCAAGCGCCGCATCATGATCGGCACGTACGCTCTGTCGTCCGGCTACTACGACGCCTACTACGGGCAGGCGCAGAAGGTCCGGACGCTGATCACGCGGGACTTCACCGCCGCGTTCGAGCGGGTCGACGCGCTGATCTCGCCGACCACGCCGTCCGTGGCGTTCCCGATGGGCGCGCGCACCGCCGACCCGTACCAGATGTACCTGGCCGACCTGTTCACCATCCCGACCAACCTGTACGGCGGGCCGGGCATCTCGGTGCCCTGCGGCCTCTCCGAGGGGCTGCCCGTCGGCCTGCAGGTGATGGCGCCGACGATGGCCGACGACCGGATGTACCGGGTCGCCGCCGCGCTGGAGTCCGCGGTCGGCACGTTCACCCCACCGGCACTGTGAGGCAGGAGCCCAGATGACGACGACGCTGCCCGCGTACGACGAGGTCGTCGCGCGCTACGAACCGGTGATCGGCCTGGAGACCCACGTCGAGCTGGGCACGAACACCAAGATGTTCTGCGGCTGCCCGACCGACTTCGGTGGCGAGCCCAACACCCGGGTCTGCCCGGTGTGCCTGGGCCTGCCCGGTTCGCTGCCGGTGGCCAACAAGGCCGCCATCGAGGCGATCATCCGGATCGGCCTGGCGCTGAACTGCTCCATCGCCGAGTGGTGCCGGTTCGCCCGGAAGAACTACTTCTACCCGGACATGCCGAAGAACTTCCAGATCAGCCAGTACGACGAGCCGATCTGCGTCGACGGCTACCTGGACGTCGAGGTCGGCGGCGAGACGGTGCGGATCGAGATCGAGCGGGTGCACCTGGAGGAGGACACCGGCAAGACGCTGCACGTCGGCGGCGCCACCGGCCGCATCCACGGCGCGACCGAGTCGCTGGTCGACTACAACCGGGCCGGCATTCCGCTGGTCGAGATCGTCACCAGGCCCATCCCGGGCACCGGCGCGCTCGCGCCCGACGTGGCCCGGGCGTACGTCACCGAGCTGCGGGACGTGATCCGCACCCTCGGCGTCTCGGACGTGCGGATGGAGGAGGGTTCACTGCGGTGTGACGTGAACACCTCGCTCAACCTGCCGGGGGAGGAGTGGGGCACCCGTACCGAGACCAAGAACGTCAACTCGCTGCGCTCGGTGGAGCGGGCGGTCCGCTCGGAGATGCTGCGGCAGGCCTCGGTGCTGGACGCCGGCGGCCGGATCACCCAGGAGACCCGGCACTTCCACGAGGACACCGGTGACACCACCCCGGGCCGGTCCAAGGAGACCGCGACCGACTACCGGTACTTCCCGGAGCCGGACCTGGTGCCGATCGCGCCGGACCCGGCCTGGGTCGCCGAGCTGAAGGCCGCCCTGCCGGAGCTGCCCCGGGTGCACCGGCGTCGGCTCCAGCAGGACTGGGGGCTCTCCGACCTGGACATGCAGTCGGTGCTGAACGCCGGTGCGGTCGAGCTGATGGAGGCCACCATCGCCGCCGGCACCACGCCCGCCGCCGCACGCAAGTGGTGGCTGGGCGAGTTGTCCCGCCGGGCCAACGAGACCGGCGTGGAGCTGGCCGACATCGGCGCCACCCCGAGCCAGGTGGCCGAGTTGCAGGGCCTGGTGGACGCCGGCAAGCTCAACGACAAGCTGGCCCGCGCGGTGCTGGAGGGCGTGGTCAACGGCGAGGGCTCGCCCACCGAGATCATGACCAACCGGGGCCTGGAGGTCGTGTCGGACACCGGCGCGCTCACCGCCGCGGTGGACGAGGCGATCGCCGCCAACCCCGGCATCGCCGACAAGATCCGTAGCGGCAAGGTCGCGGCGGCCGGCGCGCTGGTCGGCGCGGTCATGAAGACCACCCGTGGTCAGGCCGACGCGAAGACCGTCCGCGAGATGGTCCTGGAGCGCCTCGGCGTCCAGGGCTGATCCGTAGGGACGAACGGGCTGGCGCAGCATGCGTCAGCCCGTTCGCCGTGCAAACCGCATCCCCCTCGCGAGGGCGTCAACGGCGACGCCCGGATGGAGTCACCGTGAACCAGCACGACCTCGATGTCCTCGACGAGATCCAGCGGCGGGTGCTCTGGCTCGCCACCCGGATCGTGGACGCCGCCAACCACGACCGGGCCACCGGCGACGGGGTGAAGGTCGGCGGTCACCAGGCGTCCAGCGCCTCGCTGGTCACCGCGATGACCGCGCTCTGGTTCGCGCACCTGGACGCCGAGGACCGGGTCGCCGTCAAGCCGCACGCCTCGCCGGTGTTCCACGCCATCCAGTACCTGCTCGGCAACCTGGACCGCTCGTACCTGCCCCGGCTGCGGGCGCGCGGCGGCCTCCAGTCGTACCCGTCGCGCACCAAGGACCCCGACGAGGTGGACTTCTCCACCGGCTCGGTCGGGCTCGGCGCGGCGGCGCCGCTGTTCGCCGCCGCCACCCGGCGCTACGTCGACGCGCACTTCGGCGCCCGCCCGCACTCCCGGTTCGTGGCGCTGATCGGCGACGCCGAACTGGACGAGGGCAACATCTGGGAGGCCGTGGCCGACCCGGCCACCACGGGCCTGGGCAGCGTGATGTGGCTGGTCGACTTCAACCGGCAGTCGCTGGACCGGGTGGTGCCAGGCATCCGGATCAACCAGTGGCGCGGCCAGTTCGAGGCGGCCGGCTGGCACGTCGTGGAGGTCAAGTACGGCCGCCGGCTCGCCGAGGCGTACGCCCGGCCGGGCGGTGCGGCGCTGCGCGACTGGATCGACGCGATGCCCAACGAGCAGTACCAGTCGCTGTTCGGGCTGGCCGGCCCGGCGCTGCGCAAGCAGTTCCTGGACGGCGCGCCCGCCGAGGTGGGCGCCTTCGTCGAGGGCATCGACGACGAGGAGCTGGGTCCGCTCGTCACCGACCTCGGCGGGCACGACCTCCAGGCGATGCTCGACGCGTACGCCCAGTGCGACGCGGTCACCGACCGGCCCAGCGTCGTCTTCGCGTACACCGTGAAGGGTTGGGGTCTGCCCATCGCCGGCAATCCGCGCAACCACTCGGCGCTGCTCAGCACCGACCAGGTCGACGTGTTGCGCGCCGCGCAGGGGCTGACCCGGGAGACCGAGTGGGACCGCCTCGACCCGTCGTCACCGGCCGGCATCCGGGCCGGCGCCCGCCGGGAGGCGCTGTCCCGCGCGCCCCGCGAGCGCGCGCTGGGGGTCACCGTTCCGGAGAGCACGGGAGTACGCGCCAACAAGCCGATCTCCACGCAGGAGGTCTTCGGTCGGGTGCTGGTGGACCTGGCCCGCGACCGGGAGGTCGGCCGCTACCTGGTCACCACCGCGCCGGACGTGGCCACCTCCACCAACCTCGCCGGGTTCATCAACAAGACCGGGGTGTTCGCCCCCACCGAGCAGCGTTCCTGGACCGAGGACCGGATGCTGCGCTGGACGGAGAGCCCCGCGGGGCAGCACATCGAGCTGGGCATCTCGGAGATGAACCTGTTCCTGCTGCTCGGCCAGCTCGGCCTGTCCTGGGACCTGTCCGGGCAGCCGTTGCTGCCGGTGGGCACGGTCTACGACCCGTTCGTGCTGCGGGGCCTCGACGCGTTCCTGTACGGCACCTACTCCGGCTCCCGGTTCGTGGTCGCCGGCACCCCGTCGGGCATCACCCTGGCCCCGGAGGGCGGCGCCCACCAGTCCACCATCACCGCCTCCGTCGGTCTGGAGCTGCCCGGGGTGACCTTCCTCGAGCCGGCGTACGCGACCAGCCTGGACTGGCTGCTCTGCGACGCGCTCGGGCAGATCGCCGGCGGGTCCGCCCCGGCCGCGACCGCCGCGCCGACCGAGGACGGCGCGTACTACTTCCGGCTGAGCACCCGGCCACTGGACCAGGCGCCGTTCGAGGCGGCCCGGGCCCGGCTCGGTGACGCGGTGCTGCGCCGGCAGGTGGTCGCCGGGGCGTACCGGCTGGTCGACGCGCACCAGGCGTACCCGCACCTGGCCGACGCCCCGGTGGTGCAGCTGGCGGCCTCCGGCGCGGTGCTGCCCGAGGTGCTGGCGGCCGCGGCGGAGCTGGCCGAGGAGGGCATCGCCGCGCACGTCGTGGATGTGACCTCGCTGGACCGGCTCTACCGCTCCTGGCAGCGCACCCTGCGCCAGGGCGTGCGGACGGCCACCGTCCCCAGCGTGCCGGGCGCGCTGCGGTCCGCGTTCGCCGACCGGGTGCCGGTGGTGAGCGTGCACGACGCCGCGTCGCACGCGATGGCCTGGCTCGGTTCGGCGCTCGGCGCGCCGGCGGTGCCGCTCGGGGTGGACGAGTTCGGCCAGTCCGGCACCGTGGCGGAGCTGTACGAGTTACACGACCTGCTGCCCGGCAGCATCGTCAACGCCGCCCTGGCCGCCCTCGCCCTGCGCTGACCCCCGAGTTTCCCGACGGTGCGGCCCCCGGCCCGCGCTCAGCGGGTCGGGGTGGGGGTGACCGAGGGGGACGCCCCGGCGGTCGGGCCCTCCACCACGTGCCGTTCCAGGTTGACCTGTGCCTGCCCGGTGCCGCCGACGGTGATGTCGTCGTACGCCTGGAGCATCTTCTGCTGGTCGAAGTAGAGCACGCTCATCGACAGCGGGGTCGGCTTCTCACCCTCCAGCCCGCGCAGCCCCGCGCCGCCGGTGGAGCCCTCCACCATCAGCGTGGTGGGCTGCTGGCCGGGCGCCTGGGGCAGCTTGGAGATCTGCCGGGAGTGGGTGTGCCCGGCGAGCACCAGCGGGCAGGTGCCGGCGAGCGGCCCGGCCGACGCCGGGTCGTGCACCAGCGCGATGTTCACCGGCCGCGGCGAGCGGCGCACCGTCGCGGCGAGCTGGTCGCCGGCGCCGATCACCTGGTCGGCCACCTGCTGGGTCAGCCCGCTGCCGGCCGGGGAGGTGTTCTTGTCCGGGGTGAAGCGCGGGTCGCCGATGCCGGCGATGGTCAGCCCGGCGACCGTGGTCGTCGAGTTGTTCAGCACGATCGCGTTCGGCTGGCGGGCCACCGCGGCGCCGGTCCGACCCGAGTCGTGGTTGCCCCGGATGAAGACGTACGGCTTCTTCAGCAGGCCGATCGAGCCGACGAAGGATGCCTCCGGCTCGCTGCCCCAGTCGGTGATGTCCCCGGTGTCGATCACCACGTCGATGCCGAACTGCTCCACCACCGTCCGGATCAGCTGCCAAGCCGTCGGGTTGAGGTGCAGGTCGGAGATGTGCAGCACCCGGGTGGTGCCGGGCGCCGGCTCGTAGACCGGCAGCGCCGACACGGTGGTGTAGAGCTGGCTGACGTTGCCGACGATGCGTTGCAGTTGCTCGGCGTACCGGGAGTAGTCGTTGGCGATCCGCCGGGCGTCGCCGACGATGGCCGGCGCGTTGACCAGCAGACCCTCGTACCGAGGCTCCTCGATCGCCTGCGGGCGCAGGGTGGCCGCCGCCGTGCCGAGGCTGCCGGCGGTGACCAGCAGCGCCAGCCCGCCCGCCCAGGCGGTCCGCCGCGTGTCGCGGAAGATCAGCCCGGCCAGGAGCAGGGTGACCAGCACCGCCGCGGCGAGGGTCCGCAGCCCGAGCCGCATCACCCCGGACCGGACGTCCTCCACGGCGCTCTGGCTGGCCCGGCTGATGCTGGCCGGGTCGTCGATCAGCGCCTCGGTGCGCCCCTGGTCCAGCGCGCCCAGCCGCACGGTGAGGTGCGTCGGCCCGTCGTGGCTGTCCAGCAGCAGTGCGCCGAGCGGCGGCACGTCGACGGTGGTGCCGCCGGCGCTGGCGGGGGAGAGGGTGAGGGTGGCCCGGAACGGCCCGATGTCGGTGTCCACCCGACCGCCGGCGAGCACGCCGAGCACCACCCCGGCCAGGGCCACGGCGAGGACGGCGAGGATCACTCCGGTGCGGCGCACCGGACCGACCGACCGGCGCGACGCACCGCCGGTCACCGGCTCGTCCCGGTCCCCGGAGTCGTCGTGCTGCTCGTCGTGTTGCCCGTCCATGCTGAGATTCTGACCTGCCCGTCGGAGGATCTTGGCAAACCTGCACGGATGGTGACGTGGATCAGCTGCGACCGCCGTCGCCGCCGGCGAAGACGATCCGCAGGAGCCGGTCGTCGTCGGCCGCCGGATCGCCCCGCCCGTCGTGGTTCGAGGTGCTCACCCAGAGCGACCCGTCGGGCGCGGCGGCCACCGCGCGCAGGCGGCCGTACCGGTTGGTGAGCATCTCGCTGGGCTGGCCGAGCAGCGTGCCGGTGTCCGTCAGCTCCATCACCCAGAGCCGCTTGCCCCGCAGGCAGCCGGTGACCAGCAGCCGGTCCGTGGCGGCCAGGCCGGAGCAGGACGCGTCCGAGGTCGCCCACTGGGTGATCGGGTCGGTGTACCGCCTGTCCCCGGCCCGCCCCTCGACCTGCGGCCAGCCGTAGTTGCCACCCTTGGTGATCTGGTTGATCTCGTCCCAGGTGTTCTGGCCGAACTCCACGGCGTACATCCGCTTGGCGGCGTCCCAGGCGAAGCCCTGCACGTTGCGGTGTCCCAGCGACCAGACCGGCGAGCCGGGGTACGGGTTGCCCGGGGCGGGCTTGCCGTCCGGCGTGATCCGCAGGATCTTGCCACCGAGGCTCTTCACGTCCTGGGCGGCGGGCCGCTCGCCGGCGTCGCCCGTGCTGACGTAGAGCTGCCCGTCCGGCCCGAAGCCCAGCCCGCCGCCGTTGTGCACGTTGGCCTTGGGGATGCCGGTGAGGATCGGGGTGGCCTCCCCGCCGAGCCGCAGCCGGGCGACCCGGTTGTCCTGCTCGGCCGTGTAGTAGACGAAGACCGTCTGGTCCCGCTCGTAGCTCGGGGAGACGGCGATGCCGAGCAGGCCGCCCTCGCCCGCCGCCGCCACGTCGGTGATCGTCTGCACCACCCGGACCCGCAGCCCGTCCGGCCCCGACTCGGGCCCGACCTGGACGATCCGGCCGTTGTCCCGCTCGGTGACGAGCGCCCCGCCGTCCGGCAGGAAGGCGATGGCCCAGGGCACCCGCAGCCCCTTGGCGAGCACCGTCGCCACCGCCTGCTGGCCGGCGCCACCGGGGCTCGCCGACGCCGACGGGGTGGGCAGGTTGGGCGGCTCGCCGGCCGGGTCCGGCTCGGGCTCGCCGAAACTGCAACCGGCGGTGAGGAGCAGCGCCGCGCAGGACGCCGCGAGGGCCGCCCGGGGGCGACGGATGCGAGAGTACGGGGGACGGGCGCTCACCCGGCCCAGGGTAGCCCGCCGGACGGGCCGGCCGGGGCCGACGGGATCGGACCGGCCTCCGGTGGCGGTGCCGGTGGTCCCACGTGGACCGCTCAGCGGGCCCGTACGGCCAGCAGCGCGGTGTCGTCCTCACGGTGCCGGATCGAGGCGAGCAGCAGGTCACACAGCTCGTCGAGAGCCAGCTTGTCGGCGCCGGAGAGCCGGGCCACCAGCTCGGCCAGCCCCTCGTCGATGGACCGGTCCCGCCGCTCGATCAGACCGTCGGTGTAGAGCAGCAGCGTGTCGCCCGTGGCCAGGCTGGTCGACCGGCTGGTCCGCAGGGACGGTCGCGCCAGGCCGAGCAACGGCTCCGGCGGTGCTTCGAGGACCTCGACCGCGCCGCCCACGCGGACCAGCAGGGCCGGCGGGTGCCCGGCGTTGCACCAGGTGACCTCGCGGACACCGGACCGGTCGGGACAGATCCGTACCAGCGTCGCGGTGGCCGCGATCGGCAGCCGCAGGCCGCGGATGGCGCCGTCCAGGTGCGTCATCAGATCCCCGACCGCGTCTGGCCGGCCGAACGCGTTGCCTCGCACCAGGTTGCGCAGCTGGCCCATGGTCGCCGCCGCCTCGATGTCGTGCCCGGCCACGTCGCCGATCGCCGTGATGAGGTCCCCGTTGGGCTGGACGAAGGCGTCGTACCAGTCGCCGCCCACCGCCACCCGGTCAGCCGCCGGCTGGTAGCGGGCCGTCAGCTCCAGCTCCGGTACGTCCGGCAGCCGCGGCAGCATGCTGTGCTGCAGGACCTCGGCGACGTGCCGCTGCTCGCCGTACATCGAGCTGTTGCCGATGGCCTGCCCGGCCCGGCGGCCGATGTCCATCGCGGTGAGCAGGTCACGGTCGTCGAACTGTTGGCGCTGTGCCCCGTTGACCAGGGTGATCGCCCCCAGCACGGTGCCACCGGCGGCCGGCACGGGCACGCTCAGGTACGAGGTGATGCCGAGGCGGCCGGCGATCGACGTCATCTCCGGGTTCGTGGTGCCCCGCGTCACGTCGGCCAGCGACGCCACACCGCCCAGCCGGGGCTGGCCGGTTCGCAGCACCGCCCGGATGGTCGACTCCGGGCTCAGCCCGGTGCGCAGCAGCTCGGCGAAGCGGTCGACGTCGGCAGCCCGCTCGGGCTCGCGATGCACCGCGACGACCTCGCGCGGCAGCCCGGTGGGCCCGACCAGGGTCAGCAGGCACCAGTCGGCCAGCAGCGGCACCATGGTGGCGGCGAGCCGGCGCAGCGCGGTGCCCACGTCGAGCGTGCCGGCCAGCGTCTCGCTGAGCCCGGCCAGGAGTTCCAGCCGGTCGTGCGCCTGCACGACCCGCCGGCGCGCCTCCTGCGCGCCGTCCAACGCGATGCGCAGCCGCAGCTCCGACGAGCAGGCGGCGGCCAGGTCGGCCAGCGTCCGCAGCTGCGCCGCCGTCCAGACCCGCGGTTTGCTGTCCATGGCGCAGAGCGCTCCGAGGACCCGGCCGGAAAGGTCGGTCAGCGGCATCCCCGCGTACGCGACCACGCCGAGGTCCCCGATGGCGAGGTTGTCCCGCACGCGGGGGTGGAGCCGGGCGTCCGGCAGCACCATGGGCAGCTCGATGTCCACCACGTGCTGGCAGAACGAGTGGCTCAGGGGGGTCTGCCGGCCATCCGCCCACGGTTCGGGCAGGCCCACCGCGCCGGGAAAGAACTGCCGGTCGGCGGAGACCAGGGAGACCAGCGCGACCGGGACGTCCAGCAGATCACTGAGCAGACGGGCGAACCGGTCGAACGCCTCGTCCGGAGCCGCGCCGAGGCCGGTGTCCGCGAGCGCCTGCAGCCGCATCGGATCGCTGAGCGCCGGGGGCGGGGGGATCGCGCGCGGGGGGCGGGCGGGGGAGCCGGCGGTCATCGAACACCTGTCTGCCGGGGCGGAGGCCGGCCGGCGCTCCGACCCCCTCTTATACCTCGTTCGTGCACCGGCCGAACCTCGGTGTGCCCAGTCTCGCGGGCCCGGCGCAGCCCCGGTACACGGTTGGCCGCCGTGCCCGCACGGCCCGCCGGTTCGAGGGCTATCGTCGGCGGTCGTGAAGGTATGGATCCCGCATCAGGCCGGTCTCAATCTCATCGGCGAGCTGCCCCCGGACGTGACGGTGGAGGTCGCCGAGCACCCCGACCGGCTGCCGTCGACGGTGGCCGGCGTGCGGTTCTGGGTGCCGCCGTTCCTGGCCGGCTCCGACGCGACCGCGTTGCTGCACGAGCTGCCCGACCTGGCGGTGGTGCAGCTGCTCTCCGCCGGCGCGGACGCCTGGGCCGGCCGGATGCCGGCGGGTGTCACGCTCTGCGACGCGCGTGGCGTGCACGACCCGTCCACCGCCGAGTGGGTCGTCACCGCGGTCCTGGCCCAGCTGCGGGCGTTCCCTGCCTTCGTCCGGGCGCAGGCAGACCGGCGGTGGGCCTTCCAGGAGGTCGCCCCGACCGACGAGCTGGCCGGCAAGCGGGTGCTCATCGTCGGGGCCGGTTCGATCGGCACGGCGGTGCGGGACCGGCTCGCCCCGTTCGAGGTGCGCTTCACCCTGGTCGCCCGGACCGCCCGGCCGGAGCAGGGGGTGCACGGCGTCGAGGAGCTGCCCCGGCTGCTGCCCGAGGCCGACGTGGTGGTGGTGCTGGTGCCGCTCACCGACCAGACCCGTGGCCTGATCGACAAGGAGTTCCTGGCCGCGATGCCGGACGGGGCGCTGCTGGTCAACGCGGCCCGGGGGCCGGTGGCCCGCACCGAGGCGCTCGTCGCCGAGCTGGGCACCGGCCGGATCTCGGCCGCGCTGGACGTCACCGACCCGGAGCCGCTGCCCGCCGACTCTCCGCTCTGGACGATGCCGAACGTGCTGCTCACCCCGCACGTGGCCGGGTCGGTGCGGGGGCTGCTCCCGCGGGCCTACCGGCTCGTCGGCGACCAGGTGCGGCGCTACGCCGCCGGTCAGGAGCTGATCAACACGGTGGTCGACGGCTACTGAGCGGGACGGCTCAGGCGGTCGCGTCGGGCAGCGTCTGGCCGGTCGCGGAGATCAGCCGGGGCAGGTCCGTGCCCCGGACGGCCGGCAGGACCACCTGCTGGCCGTCGTCGAGCCGGGCGACCGCCCGTCCGCGCTGGTCGGTGACCAGCTCGACGACCCGGTCCCAGCTGATCCGGCGCTGCCCCGTCAACGCCCGCAGGCGCAGCTCCCGGGCGTCGGCGTCGGTGCCGGCCCGCCAGGCCCACACGCCGACGGCGAGCGGGACGAGCAGCACCGGCAGCAGGTATCCCCGAGCGTTGGCCAGCGGCAGGGCGCCGATGAAGGCGATGACCGCGGCCGCCAGGATGGCTTGGTTGTACCGGAAACGGACGGTGTCGGGCGTACTCACCCTCCGATGATCCCACCACCGGCCCGTCCGGCTCGCGGCGGGCCGTGCCCGGCTGGCCCGCCAGGACGTACAGTGACACGGGTCGCTGCCTCCCGAGGGTGACCGACGCGTAACCGATCTGGCCGCCGTTCGTTCTCGACTGTTGGGCAGCGGACCCGCAACTCCGACGCCCCGCACCGCCGCACCGCCCCCGTGCCCCCTCACGAAGGCGACCGCCGTGCTCCTCGCGTACCCGTTCCGTGTCCTCGTCCCTCGCCGAGCGGCACCGGAGGCCGCCGTGTCCACGGCGGTGGCGCTGCTCGTCCTCGCTGCCGCCGCCGACCTCGTCCCGACCTCGGTCGTGATCGCGCTGGCCGGCGGCGCCGGCTCCACGCTCGCCGGGCTGCGGCTCTCCCGGCTGGCGACCCGGCGCCCCACCGGCGCGCCACCCGCCGAGCCTCCACCCGCCGAAACGCGACCCGCCGAACCTTCGGCCACCGACGCGTCGCCCGGCAGCGGCCGGAGCAGGTCGGCCAGCGCGGGGCTCTCCACCCCGGCGATCCCGGCGGCGGCCC
>NZ_QGKR01000340.1 GCF_003172955.1 Micromonospora acroterricola
GACGCGCCGCGCGACGCCGGCGGCTGGTGGTCCCGGGAGGGGCCGGCCGCGCCGGCGGTCCCGGGGCCGGTCGTTCCGCCGGCCACGCCGGTGACCGCCGGCACGAACGAGCGGGGGCTGCCGGTGCGGGTGCCGATGGCGCAGCTCTCCGCGGTGACCCGCCCGGCCCGGCCGGAGTCGGCCCCGGCGCGTGACGATCTGGACCCGGAAGCGGTCGGTGGCATGCTTTCCCGCCTCTACAACGGGGTACGGCGTGCCGAGGCCGAGGACACCACCGAGATACCCGCGCCACCGTCCGGGGGGCACGATGAAGGGGGACGACGACAGTGACGACGTTGAGCCAGGAGGCACGGGACCTGAGCTGGCTGGTGAGCGCGTTCGCGGAGCGGGTGCCGGGCGTGGCGCACGCGGTGGTGGTCTCCTCCGACGGGCTGCTGATCGCGATCTCCGACAACCTGCCCCGGGACCACGCGGACAAGCTCGCCGCGGTGACCTCGGGGCTGATGAGCATCACCGCGGGCGCGGCCCAGATGTTCGACGGCGACGTCGTCAAGCAGACGGTGGTCGAGATGGGCCGGGGCTACTTCCTGGTGATGCAGGTGCGGGACGGCTCGATCCTGGCCACGTTGGCCGCCGGGGACGCGGACATCGGCGTGGTGGGCTACGAGATGGCCCGGCTGGCCAAGCAGGCGGGGGAGATGCTCACCCCGGCGCTGCGGGCGGAGTTGCAGCAGGCGCTGCCCCGCTGACGGGCCGGCCGTGCCCGGACGGTCACCGGCTCGCCGGAGCCGAGCCGTCCGGGCCCGGCCGTCCGGGCGGCCCGTTCAGAAGCCGCCGTCGGCGATGACGGAGCGGTACCAGTGGGCGCTGCTCTTGAGCACCCGCCGCTGGGTCGGGTAGTCCACGTAGACCAGTCCCCACCGCTGGTCGTACCCTTCGGCCCATTCGAAGTTGTCCAGCAGCGACCAGACGTGGAAGCTCTCCAGCGGCACCCCGTCGGCGATGGCCCGGTGCGCCGCGGCGAGGTGCTCGCGCAGGAAGCTGATCCGGCCGGCGTCGTCGACGTTGCCGTCCGCGCCGAGGGCGTCCGGTGTGGGCAGCCCGTTCTCGGTGACGGTGAGCGGGATCGGGCCGTATTCACGGGTGACCCGGGTCAGGATGTCGTACATCCCGTCGGGGTAGATCTGCTGCCACTCGGCCTCGGAGGTCGGCCAGCGGTGCTCGGTGCCGCCGTCGCCGGTGACGTAGATGGGCGTGTAGTACTGCACGGC
Organism: Micromonospora acroterricola; assembly: GCF_003172955.1. Classification (GTDB taxonomy): domain Bacteria; phylum Actinomycetota; class Actinomycetes; order Mycobacteriales; family Micromonosporaceae; genus Micromonospora; species Micromonospora acroterricola. The sequence goes on from NZ_QGKR01000340.1 coordinate 1,272, forward strand.
GAGCAGGTCGACCGGCGAGGAGATCATCGCGAGGTCGCCGTCGCGGATGCCGCGGGCCATCCGGCTCTGCGGGCCGAGGTCGGCCAGCACGTCCTCGGGGTAGCTGCCCCGGAGCACGGAGTCGAGGTAGAGGCGGTTCTCGTAGCCGTCGTGGAGCCGGGCGGCCGCGGCGGCCTCCGGCGACTCGTCGGCGGCGTAGCAGGGGTGCAGGTTGAGCGCGGGGCCGATCCGGCCGGTGCCGCCGGCGGCGCGCAGCGCGCGGACCGCCAGCCCGTGCGCGAGTTGCAGGTGGTGGGCGACGAGGTACGCGGCGTCCGGGTCCTGCCGGCCGGGGGCGTGGTGCCCGCTCAGGTAGCCGTTCTGCACCACGGTCTTGGGCTCGTTGACGGTCAGCCAGACCGGCACCCGGTCGCCGAGGGCCCGGAAGACCGCGTCGGCGTAGTCGGCGAAGCGGTACGCGGTGTCGCGCGACTCCCAGCCGTCGGCGTCCTGCAACGCCTGCGGCAGGTCCCAGTGGAACAGGGTGGCCATCGGGGCGATGCCGCGTTCGTGCAGGCCGTCCAGCAGGCGGCGGTAGAAGTCGAGGCCGCGCTGGTTGGGTGCGCCGGTGCCGTCGGGCTGGATCCGCGGCCAGGAGATGGAGAAGCGGTAGCTGCGCAGCCCGAGGTCGCGCATCAGGTCGAGGTCCTCGGCGTACCGGTGGTAGTGGTCGGCGGCGACGTCGCCGGTGTCGCCGTTGCGGGTGCGTCCGGGGGTGCGGCTGAAGGTGTCCCAGACGGACTCGCCGCGGCCGTCCTCCTTGGCGGCGCCCTCGATCTGGTACGCGGAGGTGGCCGCGCCCCAACCGAAGGCGGGAGGGAAGCGCAGCGGGCCGGCGGGCCCGGTAGGTATCGACATGGATTCTCCTCATGGATACGGGGCCACCGCCGAAATTCGGGAGCGCTCCCAGGATAGGGCAGAGGCTGCCGACCCGGTCAGCCGGCCGTCCTGTCGGCCGATCATGGCGGGTTGCGGCGGTTGGGGCCCCGGACAGCGAACGAGGCCGACCGGGCGGCGCGTCGCGCCTGTCCCGTCGGCCTCTTTTCCCATCGTGTACGGGGGTTTAGTGTGGGGACGGGGGAGGGCAACCCCCGTCCCCACCGTAACTGCACACACACGGGCGGAATGTCGGTCCTGCCGTGCGTGTCGCGCGGGAGCCGGGCCACGCGAGTGGCTCTGGTTCCACCTCCCTCCCTGTGCGGGACGATGGCTGACGGCGGCGTCCGGGCTGGCCCGTCGTCAGCCCCTCGGGCTGGTTCCCCGGGTCCGTCTCTCGACGGTCCCGGCGATCTTCTTGTTGGAACCTTTATCGATGGAAGCGCTCCCATCGACGATGCTGCGACTGTAACGCCCGTCACGGCTTTGTGAAAGACCCAAAACGAGATCGAAACATGGAGCTGAACCGGCCCGCCCCGCGCTTGTCGTGGGAGCGCTTCCATGGCAGACTGTCGATTCAACGCGACGGGAGTCAGATCGCGTGGGCGCGGGTCCGCCGAGGGCAACCGGTAGCACGAGCTCCGGTCACGGCCACCCGATCGCAGCCGGCGGGACCTCCCGCGCGGCCGCACCTGCCGTACCCCGGCCCGGGCCCGGGAGACCACCTTCCCGGCGCCTCGAATCTCCCGCGCACCACCACCCCCGCGGGCAGGCGCCCCGCCGGGGACCGTCCCGGCCTGGTCCGAGGAGACACCGCGCACATGAGACATCTGGCACGACGCCGCCGAGTGGCGATCATCGCCGCCGCCGCGCTCGCCGTCGGCGGGGTGACCCTGCCCGCCGGCGCCGCGCAGGCCGCACCGGCCTGCGACGTGGTCTACGCGACCAACGACTGGAACAACGGCTTCAGCGCCAACGTGACGATCAAGAATCTCGGCGACCCGGTCACCGCCTGGACGCTGACGTTCGCCTTCCCCGGCAACCAGCGGGTCACCCAGGGCTGGTCGGCGCGCTGGAGCCAGACCGGCAACCAGGTCACCGCCGCCAACGAGTCGTGGAACGGCAACCTCGGCACCGGCGCCACCACCAGCATCGGATTCAACGGCTCCTACACCGGCACCAACGCGAAGCCCACCTCGTTCGCCGTCAACGGGGTGACCTGCGGCGGCGTCGCACAGCAGCCGCCGACCGTGGGGCTCACCGTGCCGGCCGGCCCGTTCGAGGCGCCGGCCGACGTGCCGCTGACCGCCACCGCCAGCGACCCGGACGGGACCATCAGCAAGGTCGAGTTCTACCGCAACGGCCTGCTCGTCAACACCGACACCACCGCCCCGTACGGCTACACCCTCGAAGACCTGCCGGCGGGCGCCTACACGGTCCAGGCCAAGGCGTACGACAACGCGAACCTCAGCGCCACGGCCGAGAAGTCGTTCACCGTGGCCCCGGCCACCGGGCCGACGCTCATCGCCACCCCGACCGCGGTCACCGTCGCCGAGGGCGGCAGCTCCACCGTCAACCTGAAGCTCAGCGCCGCCCCGACGAGCACCGTGCCGGTCAGCCTGACCCGCGCCGGCGACGCCGACATCACCGTCTCACCCGCCACGGTCAGCCTCACCCCGAGCAACTGGAACACCGGGGCGACGGTCACCGTCGCGGCGGCCGAGGACGCCGACACCGCCGGTGGCACCGCCACCGTCACCGCCTCGGCGACCGGGTACGCCCCGCTCGCGATCACCGCGACCGAGGTCGACAACGACACCCCCGGCGGCGACAACACCTACGTCACGCGCTTCCTCGACCAGTACGGCAAGATCAAGAATTCCGGCTACTTCAGCCCGGAGGGCGTGCCGTACCACTCGGTGGAGACGCTGATCGTCGAGGCGCCCGACCACGGGCACGAGACCACCTCGGAGGCGTTCAGCTTCTGGCTCTGGCTGGAGGCCCAGTACGGCCGCGTGACCCAGAACTGGGCGCCGTTCAACAACGCCTGGACGGTCATGGAGAAGTACATCATTCCCACCCACGCCGACCAGCCCACCGCTGGCGCGGCGGGCACGGCCCAGTACGCCGCCGAGCACGACCTGCCCAGCCAGTACCCGTCCGCCCTGGAGCCGAACGTGCCGGTCGGCCAGGACCCGCTACGCGGTGAACTCCAGTCCACCTACGGCACCGGTGACATCTACGGCATGCACTGGCTGATCGACGTGGACAACACCTACGGCTTCGGCCGCTGCGGCGACAAGACCACCCGGCCGGCGTACATCAACACGTTCCAGCGGGGCACCCAGGAGTCGGTCTGGGAGACCGTCCCTCAGCCGTCCTGCGACACGTTCACCGCCGGCGGCCAGTACGGCTACCTCGACCTGTTCGTCAAGGAGTCGGCCGCCCCCGCCAAGCAGTGGAAGTACACCAACGCCCCGGACGCCGACGCCCGCGCCGTGCAGGCCGCGTACTGGGCGCTGACCTGGGCCAAGGCGCAGGGCAGGCAGGCCGACGTGGCGGCCACCGTCGCGAAGGCCGCCAAGATGGGCGACTACCTGCGGTACTCGATGTTCGACAAGTACTTCAAGAAGATCGGCAACTGCGTCGGGGCGAGCGCCTGCCCGGCCGGCAGCGGCAAGGACTCGGCGCACTACCTGATGTCCTGGTACTACGCCTGGGGCGGCGCGTACGAGACCAGCCAGAACTGGTCCTGGCGCATCGGCTCCAGCCACAACCACTTCGGCTACCAGAACCCGTTCGCGGCCTGGGCATTGACGAACGTAGCTGAACTAAGGCCGAAGTCGCCGACCGCGGTCGCTGACTGGACCAAGAGTTTCGAGCGGCAGCTGGAGTTCTACACCTGGCTGCAGTCCGCCGAGGGCGGCATCGCCGGCGGCGCGACCAACAGCTGGGGCGGCAACTACGGCCAGCCGCCGGCCGGCACCAGCACCTTCTACGGCATGTACTACGACGTCGACCCGGTCTACAACGACCCGCCGTCCAACCAGTGGTTCGGTATGCAGGCCTGGTCGATGCAGCGCATCGCCGAGCTGTACCTGCAGACCGGCAACGCCAAGGCCAAGGCGCTGCTCGACAAGTGGGTGCCCTGGGCGATCGCCAACACCACCGTCGGCGCCAACTGGTCGATCCCGTCGGACATGAAGTGGACCGGCCAACCGACCACCTGGAACCCGACCAGCCCGCAGCCCAACACCAACCTGCACGTCGAGGTCACCGTCAAGGGCCAGGACGTCGGCGTCGCCGCCGCCTACGCCCGGACCCTGATCGCGTACGCGGCCAAGTCGGGTGACGTGGCGGCGAAGAACACCGCCAAGGGGCTGCTCGACGCGCTGTACGCCGCCAGCGACGCCAAGGGTGTGTCCACGACGGAGAAGCGTGGCGACTACCGGCGCTTCGACGACACCTACGACGCGGCCACCGGGCAGGGCGTCTACGTCCCGCCGGGCTGGACCGGGAAGATGCCCAACGGTGACACCATCGCCGCCGGCAAGAGCTTCCTCGACATCCGGTCCTTCTACAAGAACGACCCGGACTGGCCCAAGGTGCAGGCGTACCTGAACGGCGGTGCGGAGCCCAGCTTCAACTACCACCGGTTCTGGGCGCAGGCCGACGTCGCCATGGCGTACGCCGACTACGGCAACCTGTTCCCGAACGGCTGACAGCTCCCCGGGGTGGGTGGCGTGCCCGCCCACCCCGGGGTCCGGCCGGGTCCGAAGGTACGACGGGACCCGGCCGGCGGACGGCCTGACACCCACGGTCAGGCCGGGGTGGGCCGGCGATCCGGCCAACGCAGCGGGTCGGCCGGCCCACCCCACCGCCCGGACTGGAGTCAGCCGCGAAAAAGCCCAGAAATTCGGGCCGTCACGGGATCACACCAACGAGCGCGACGGAGTAACGTACGTCACCGGAGAGGCCGCTCCCCCCGTGGCGGCCTCTCCACTTTTATGCCCCCGGTTTCGCGGCCGGGTCACCCGCCGGCCGGTCCTCGCTGACCGGATGACGCACCCCCGGATGTCCGGGCGGCAGCGACCGGCGCAGCACCACCCAGCTCACCGCCAGCGCCGCCGCGACCAGCGGCCACGTCAGCGCGACCCGGGCCACCACCAGCGCGAGCACCTGCCCGCCCAGGTACAGCGGCACGAACACCGCCACCCGCAGCACGTACGTCACCGTCCACACCCAACTCGCCCGGCCGTACGCGCGCAGCAGCGCCGGGTCGCGCCGCCACCGTGACCGCTGGCCCAGCACCGCGCCGACCAGCACCCCGAGCAGCGGCCAGCGCACCACGATGCTCACCGCCCAGGCCAGCGCGCTGGCGGCGTTGGAGAGCAGCTGAATCAGGAAGAAGTTCTCGGCCCGGCCGGTGCGCACCGCGATCAACGCGGCGACGCAGACGGCGAGCAGCCCGATGAGAACCGAACGCGGCCGGTCGCCGCGACGCAGCCGTACGCCCGCCACCGCCGCGCCGACGGCCAGCGCCGCGCCGACCCCGGCCCACAGCGACTCGCCGCCGACCAGCCAGCCCGCCGCGAACGCCAGCGGCGGCAGGGTGGCGTCGATGGCGCCGCCCCGCCCGCCCAGCAGGTCCGCCAGCGACTCGCCGCGGGCCGGCCCGTCACCGCCGGCCGGCTGGTCCGTATGGGGCGTGACCTGGCCGGCGTCGCCCTCCGGTGTGCCGCTCACCGTCACCTCCTCGCCTCCGCCCCAACCTAACCGTCGCCGCCCGGTGGGCCACCGCCCGGCTAGCCGACACCGGCCGCTACGGTGTGCGGATGCGCGCGACGGCAAGGGGTTGGACCGCGGTCTGGTTGGTCGTCATGGCCCTCGTCCAGGCGGCCGCCTTCCTCGCCGTCTGGCGGGTCGCCGTGCACACCGAGATCGGCCAGTGGGTCGACACCGCCGCGCTCACCGGCAACCGGATCGGCCAGGACCGCATCGACGGCCCGGTGGACAAGCTCCTCAACGCGATGTCGGTGGTCTCGCTGCTCGCCGCCACCGCGATGATCGGGTTCATCGCCCTCATCCGGGGGCGGATCGCCCTGGCCATCACCGCGACCCTGCTGATCGCCGGGGCGAACGTCTCCACCCAGTTGCTCAAGTACGGGCTGAACCGCCCGGACTACGGCCTCGACCCGGAGCGCGCGGCGGTGGGCAACAGCCTGCCCAGCGGGCACACCACCGTGGCCGCGTCGGTGGCGATCGCGCTGGTGCTCGTGCTGCCGGCCAAGGTACGGGCGGTCGGCGCCTTCCTCGCCGCCGCGTACGCCGCCGCCGCCGGGGTGGCCACGCTCTCCGCCGGCTGGCACCGGCCCAGCGACGCGGTCGCCGCGTACCTGGTGGTGGGCGTCTGGGCGGCGCTGGCCGGGCTGGTCCTGTTGGTCACCCAGCGGGAGCAGGCCCAGGTCGCCCCCGGCGACGCGCACCGGCTCGCCGCGCTGCTGCTCGGGGCGGCCGGTGTGCTCGCCCTGGTCGTCTCCATGCTGGCCCTGTCCTGGCTGGTCGACCTGCGCGGCACCGGGCCCGACGAGCTGAGCCGCCGACCGCTCTTCGTCGCGTACGCGGGCAGCGCCGCCGGCATCGCCGGCACGATGGCGGTCGTGATGGCGCTGGTGCTCATCGTCGTGCACCGGCTGGTGCCCCGGGTCAAGGGCTGAGCCCGCGCGTGGAAACGGTCCGTGCGGCGTTCCGCGCCGAGTGCGCCCGACTGGCCGAGATCCTCGCCGGGCTGGACGAGGCGGACCTCGACCGGCCGACCGGCTGCCCGCCGTGGACCGTGCGGGAGCTGATCGCCCACGTGCGCACCGGCGTCGGCCGGGTGACCGACATGCTCGCCGCGCCGGCCCCGCCCACCGCCGAGGTGGACGCCGCCGCCTACTTCGGCGCGGCGAAGTTCACCCCCGAGGTGGACGCCGCCCGGATCGCCGGCGGTCGGCGGGACGCGCGGCAGGTCGACCTGGACGCGCTGCCGGCCGACCTCGAGCGGGTCTGGCGGGCCGCCGACGCGGCGGTCGCCGCGGCCCCGCCCGAGCGGGTGGTCCGGACCCGGCACGGGGACGCGATGCGCCTCGTCGAGTTCCTGCGGACCCGGGTGGTCGAGGTGGGCGTGCACGGCCTGGACCTGGCCGCCGCGCTGGACCGGCGGCCGTGGCTCACCGCGCCGGCGGCGGAGGTGATCGCCGACCTGCTCACCGGTGGGCGGGCGGTGCCGGCCGGGTTGCGCTGGGACCGGCTGACCCTGATCCGCAAGACCACCGGGCGGGCGGCGCTGACCGGCGTCGAACGGGCGGAGATCGACGCCGCCGGCTTCCGCTGGCTCGCGTTCGGCGGCTGACCCGCGTCAGCTCGCGGAACGGGGCGCCGGCACGTGCGGGGCCACGCCGCGCAGGTGCCTCAGCACCACGGGGTCGATCCGCCCCGGCACCAGCCGCTCCTCCAGGTTCTCCAGCCCGGCCCAGGAGACCAGTGCCGCCTCCGGCCCGTCGCCGCTCACCGGATGGCCCAGCGCGGTGAGCAGCGCCGCCACCTCGTCGGCGACCGCGCCGCTCAGGTCGAGCAGCGTGGCCGGGTCGGGCCGGCTGAACAGCAGGGTGTGCACGGCGAGCAGCCGCCCCAGCTCGGCCACCGGATCAGGGTGGTCGTCGATCCGCAGGTCGATCAGGACGTCGCTCCTGCCGCCGTACCCTCCGCCGCGCTCGACCACCAGCAGGCCGGCGCTCTGCCGGCCCCGCCGGTCGCCGCCGGCCTCGTCGCCGGCACGCAGCGCGGCGACCAGCCGCTCGGCGAACGGCAGCGCCGAGCCGGCCAGCCAGGCGTCGCCCAGCGCGTCGACGACCTCCGGGCCGGTCAGCACGTTGCCCTGCGCGGCCCAGCCGTCGCCGGAGCGCCCACCGGCCCACGGGTGGCAGGCCGGCCCCGTCCAGGTGGCGCCCGGACCGCTGACACCCACCACGCCGAGCTGGCGGTGCTCCCGCTCGGCGTCGGCGGCGACCAGGCCGGCCACCACGTCGGCGGCCGGCACGCCGGTGCGCAGCAGGGTCAGCCCCTGCGGGCGATAGGCGAGGTTGACGTGCGCCTGGGTGGCCAGCGCGCCGACCTGGGCCTCCGCGGCCGGCACGAGCGCCCCGGCGGCGAGGAACTTGCTGGCCACGACGACGCCGTGCAACCGGCCGTCGGCAGAGCGGGCCACGAGGGAGAAGGTCACCCGCCGAGATTAACCTGTCGCGCCGAGATGACATCGCCCTGCGTGGATGGCTCAGAACGGCGTCGCCGCCGGCTCCGGCGGAGCGCCACGGGCCCGGCGGACGTCGGCGACCGCCACCGCGGCCAGCACCAGCACCCCGGCGGCGGTCGCCGCCACACCGGGCAGGAACAGCAGCGGCACCGCCACCGCCGCCAACACCAGGATGGCGATCCACCGGGACGGGGAGACCCGCCCGAACACCTCGTACTCGAAACGGGCCCGGCCGGCCAGGAACAGCGCCGGCCCGCCGAGCACCATGGCCAGCCACGGCCCGGGCACCCGGTCCAGCGGATGCTCGATGATCAGCTCGTAGCCCACCGCGGTGGCGGTCAGGCCGATCACCATCACCAGGTGGGTGTCCGCCGCCGACCGGCCGATGTTGGCCGGGTGCCGGGCCCGCGCGACGGCCTCGCCCAGGATCTGCCCGGCGCGCTGGAAGTAGATCCGCCACAGCACGATCGTGGTGGCCAGCGCCAACGCGAACGCCAACGCGTGCCCCGACTCGTACGGCACCTCGCTGTACGCGAAACCGGCCACCAGGATCGTCTCGCCCAGCGCGATGAGGAAGAACTGCTGGTAGCGCTCGGCCAGGTGCTCGCCGGCGATGTCCCACTTCGACATCGTCGACCGGCCCAGCCCCGGCACCGGCCAGCCACACCGGCCGGCCACGTACTCGATGGCCAGCGCGACCGTCCAGGACACCACCTGCGCGTTGGTCGGCAGCATCGACCCGCCGATCCAGAACACGCCGCTGGTGGCGTACACCACCGCCATGCGCACCTTCAGCCGGCGGTACGGATGCGGTCCCAGCGCGATCGACAGGATCAGCGGCCGGGACACCTGCGCGACCACGTACGCCAGCGCGAACATCAGCCCGGTCTGACTGAACGCCCGCGGGGTCGCCACCCCCATCACCAGACTGCAGACCAGCGCGATCATCACCACGGCCTGCAGCGGCACCTCGTACGGGTCGTAGCGGCTGGTCGTCCACGCGGTGCCCTGCCAGAGCGCCCAGAGCGCGAGCAGCAACAGCAGTGTCTTGCCGCTTCCGGTGACCGCCGACCAGGCGTGCTCCCGACCCGGCTCGTCGGTGAGGTCCTCGAACGCGCGCGCGGATATCCGGGTGAGCGCGAAGACGTAGACCAGGTCGAAGAAGAGCTCCAGAAAGGTGGACCGGCCTGGTTCGCCCGCCGCAGACACCGGCTCCAGGCGTCCCGCTGCCCTGGAACCCACGGTCAGCGGCCTGCGCCGTCGGTCCGGTCCACGTGGCAGTCGTAGCACCGTCGGCGGACCGGGCGGCCCGATACCGGTAAATCCGCCCGGTCCGGGGATCTTGCTCGTGGACCCGGTCAACGGGCACGATCGATCGGTGACGAATCGATGGGGCATGACGGTGCCGTTGGGCGGGATACCGCTGGCCGACCACGCCGCGGTCTACGCGACGCTCGACCAGGCCGGGTTCACCGACGTCTGGTCGTCCGAGGTGGCCGGGACCGACGCGTTCACCCCGCTGGCGCTCGCCGCGGCCTGGCAGCCCCGGCTGCGGCTGGGCACCGCGATCACCCCGGTGTTCACCCGGGGGCCCGGGCTCCTGGCGATGAGCGCGGCCGCGCTCGCCGAGGCCGCGCCGGGCCGGTTCTCGCTCGGCATCGGCGCGTCCTCGCCGGTGCTGGTCCGCGACTGGAACGCGGTGCGGTTCGATGAGCCGTTCCGGCGCACCCGCGACGTGCTGCGCTTCCTGCGCGCCGCGCTGCGGGGCGAGACCGTGGACGAGGTCTACGACACCTTCACCGTGCGCCGGTTCACCCTGGAACGGCCGCCGGCGGTACCCCCGCCGATCCTGCTCGCCGCGCTGCGCCCCGGCATGCTCCGGCTGGCCGGCACGGAGGCCGACGGGGTGATCCTCAACTGGCTCGGCGCCGACGACGTGCCGCGTGCCCTCGCCGAGCTGGGCGAGCGCCGCGCCGGCTTCGAGGTCGCCGCGCGGATCTTCGTCTGCCCCACCGAGGACGCCGGATACGCCCGCAAGCTCGGCCGCCGGCTGATCACCAGCTACCTCACCGTCCCGGCGTACGCCGAGTTCCACCGCTGGCTGGGCCGCGACGAGGTGCTGGCGCCGATGTGGGAGGCGTGGGCCGCCGGTGACCGGCGCGGCGCCAGCGCGGCGGTGCCCGACGAGGTCGTCGACGCGCTGGTGCTGCACGGCTCGCCGGAGCAGTGCCGCGCCCAGGTGCGCCGCTACGCCGACGCCGGCGTGGACGTGCCCGTCTTCGCGCTGCTGCCCACTCCCGAGGTGACCGCTGGCGGCGCGGCCGCGCTGACCACCCTCATCGCCCAGTTGGGCACCGAGCCCGTAGGAGCGTCGACGTGAACCTGACCGACCGGATCGTGGTGGTCACCGGCGGCGCCGGCGGCATCGGGGCGGCGCTGTCCCGCCGCTTCGCCGCGGAGGGCGCCGCCGCCGTGGTGGTCGCCGACCTGGACGTCGACGCGGCCCGCGCGGTGGCCGGCGGCATCGGCCCGGTCGCGCACGCCACCGCCCTCGACGTCACCGACGAGGACCAGGTCCGCGCGCTGGTCGACGACACCGAGCGGCGGTACGGCCGGATCGACCTGTTCTGCGCCAACGCGGGCGTGACCACCGGCGGGGGAGTGGAGGTCGACGACGCCGGCTGGGACCGGGCGTGGCGGGTCAACGTGCTCGCCCACGTCTACTCCGCCCGCGCGGTGCTGCCCGGGATGCTCGCCCGTGGCGGCGGCCACCTGCTGCACACCTGCTCGGCGGCCGGCGTGCTGACGGCGGTGGGCGACGCCGCGTACACCGCGACGAAGCACGCCTCCGTCGGGTTCGCCGAGTGGCTGGCCATCACCTACCGGGACCGTGGCATCCGGGTCAGCGCGCTCTGCCCCCAGGGGGTGGACACCCCGATGCTGGCGGACGGGATCCGCGAGGGTCACCTCGGCGCCCGGGTGATCGAGGCCTCCGGGGCGGTGCTCACCCCGGACCAGGTCGCCGAGGCGGCCATCGCCGGGCTGGCCGAGGAGCGCTTCCTGATCCTGCCGCACCCGGAGGTCGCCGACTACGCGCGCCGCCGCGCCGAGGACCCGGACGGCTGGCAGGCCGGCCTCCGGAAGCTTGTCCGCCGCCTCACCGCCTGACTGTCGCGACATCGGCAACGGCGCCCGAAGGTCAGTCGGCCGGTTCCGTCAACCGCTGCGGCCGGGTCCGGGTCCAACTGGCCCAGCCACGCTCGCGCATCAGGTCCAGCAGCCGCTGCGCCCGCGGGTCGGACTCGACGGCGAGTGCGTCCAGAAGGCCGAACGGTAGTTCGTGCTGCGCATCCTCGTCGGGGTTGGTCTCGCCGGGGGTGTACGCCTGCTCGGCCAGGCCGGCCAGGATGTCGGCGGCTTCCTCCAGACGCGGGTCGTCGTCGCCTGCGTCGCTGTCGAGGAGCTCCGACCCGAGCCGGTAGAGCCGAACGAGTCGCGGGTCGTCGAGGTGCGCGAATTTTGCGGGCATGATCTGGTGGATGCGTTCGGGCCAGCGGGCCACAACGAGGATCCACCCGTCCCGCTCAGCCTCCACCATCCGCTCCGACACCCCGATCTCTCGCAGCCGATCGAGATAGGAGGTCACCTCCGGTGGGAGCGCCAGACTCTCCCCGGCGGTGAGCTGCGTGATCTGCTTGCGGCTGGACTCCAGCCGCTCGATCTCGTCGCGCAGGTGGCTGTCGATCCTCTGGATCGCCTCGTCGAAGGTCGACCCGTCCGCTTCGAGCATCTGGCCGATCTCCGACAGCGGCACGCCGGCGTTGGCGAGGGTACGGATCTTGATGAGGGACACGGCCGCCTTTGCGCCGTACCGCCGGTACCCCGACGCGTCCCGCGCCGGCTCGGGCAGGAGCCCGATCTGGTGATAGTGCCGCACCGCCCGCGCCGTGACGCCCGCGAACGCCGCCAGTTGACCGATCGTCAGCATGCCCTGATCCTGCCCTCAACTCGCCCCGGACCGGTCGGCACCGCTCAGGAGATCTTGCGACGGTAGGAGATGGTGGCGAACACGTAGGCGACGATGAGGATGCCGAGGCACCAGGCGAGGGCGGTCCAGATGCCGGTGCCCACCTGCTGCTGGGTGAGCAGGTTGCGGATCGTGTTGACGATGGAGGTCACCGGCTGGTGTTCGGCGAAGGCGCGCACCGGGCCGGGCATGGTGTCGGTGGGCACGAAGGCCGAGCTGATGAACGGCAGGAAGATGAGCGGGTAGGAGAACGCGCTCGCGCCTTCGATGGACTTCGCGCTGAGGCCGGGGATCACGGCGACCCAGGTCAGCGCGAGGGTCAGCAGGACGAGGATGCCGGCGACCGCGAGCCAGGCCAGCACTCCCGCGCCCGAGCGGAAGCCCATGAGCAGGGCGACGAGGACCACGAGCACGAGCGAGATCACGTTGGCGACCAGCGAGGTCAGGACGTGCGCCCACAGCACGCCCGACCGGGCGATCGGCATGGACTGGAATCGCTCGAAGATCCCGCCCTGGATGTCGGTGAAGAGCCGGAACGCGGTGTAGGAGATGCCCGACGCGATCGTGATGAGCAGGATGCCGGGAAGCATGAAGTTCACGTACGAGACCGTCCCGGTGTCGATCGCGCCGCCGAACACGTAGACGAACAGCAACATGATGGCGATCGGGGTGATCGCGGTCGTGATGATGGTGTCCATGCTGCGGGTGACGTGGCGCATGGTCCGTCCGGTGAGGACCGCGGTGTCGCCGAGGAAATGCGTGGTCATTTTGGTCCTTACTTCCTGTTCGACGTGGTCGTACGGTCCTGGCTGCCCTTGTCGACGTCGCCGTCCCTGTCGCCTTCGCCGGTGTTGCCGACGACCGCGAAGAAGACGTCCTCGAGGGAGGGCTGCTTCTCGACGTACTCGACCTTGGCGGGCGGCAGCAGCTGCTTGAGCTCGGCCAGGGTGCCGTCGACGATGATCCGACCCTGGTGCAGGATCGCGATCCGGTCGGCGAGCTGTTCGGCCTCCTCCAGGTACTGTGTGGTGAGCAGCACGGTCGTACCGCCCTGTGCGAGCTCCTTCACGGCCTGCCACACCTCGATGCGCGCCTCCGGGTCCAGCCCGGTCGTCGGCTCGTCGAGGAAGATGACCGGCGGATTCCCGATGAGACTCATCGCGATGTCCAGGCGGCGGCGCATGCCACCGGAGTACGTCGCTGCCCTCCGGGCGCCCGCCTCGGTGAGGGAGAAGCGCCTCAGCAGGCCATCCGCGATCGCGCCCGGGTCCTTGAGGTGCCTCAGCCTGGCTACCAGGACGAGGTTCTCCCGCCCGGTGAGGATCTCGTCGACCGCCGCGAACTGCCCGGTGAGACTGATGGACTCGCGTACGTCGGCGGCCTGCGTCGCGACGTCGAAGCCGTTGACCCGGGCGGTCCCCGCGTCGGCCTTGAGCAGTGTGGACAGGATCCTCACCACCGTGGTCTTGCCCGCGCCGTTGGAGCCGAGCAGGGCGAAGATGCTGCCCCGCGCCACGTCGAGGTCCACGCCGCGCAGCACGCGCAGCTCCTTGTACGACTTCTCCAGTCCCTGCACGTGGATCGCGGGTCCCTGGCTCTGATTGCCTTTTGGCGGGATGTTCATGGCAGCCAGCATGGGGGGTTGACGCAGCGTCAAGGTCAAGCCCGTGGGGCCGATTCGATGGAGGGGTTTCGGTGAGTCAGGCGACCCGGACGCCTTCGGCCGACGCGACGGACTCCGGGTCGGCCAGGTGTGTCCGTGTGGGCAGCAGGAGCGGGGTGGCGAGCAGGAGGATGCCGGAGATGGTGATCGCGGCGAGCGGGCTGGTGAGCGTGGCGAGGATTCCCCAGATCCCCATGAGCACGGCCTGGGCGAGTTTGCTGCTGACACTCCATGCGGTGAGGACTCGTGCGGCGTGGTCGGCGGGGGTGCGGTGCAGGCGTTCCGTGGCGTTGATGGGGTTGAAGACGCCCATGCAGGTGACGAGCAGGCCCTCGACGATGATCACCGTGAGCAGCCCGGGGATGCCGGGTTGGGTGAACGCGAGGCCGAGCGGGAAGATCGAACGCAGCCAGCCGGACACGATCATGACGCGGTGGAGTCCGTGGCGGGCGACGAGGCGCGCGGAGAGGCGGGCACCCGCGAAGCCGCCGAGTGCCGGGATGCCGAAGGCGAGGCCGTACTGCCAGGCGGGGAAGTGGTACTCGTCGAGCAGGAGGACGGCCAGGAGCGGACTGGTGGCCATGATCAGAGCGCTGACTGTCACGGAGTTGAGGAACAGGCGTCGGAGGACGCTGTCGTGGAGGATGAATCGCCAGCCGTGGAGAAGGTCGCTGGCGCGCGCCCTGGTTGCCGGGTCGCGGGGTGCCGCGACGTCGCCTCCACGGATGCGGAAGACCCCGAGCGCGGACAGCAGGTAGCTGAAGGCGTCAGCGGCGACGGTGGTGACCGGGCCGAGCAGCCCGATGAGCGCGCCGCCGATGGGCGGGCCGGCCGCGGTCGCCACCCAGCTCGTGCCCTCGAATCTCGCGTTCGCGACGAGGAGGTGGTCCTTCGCGACGAGGTGTTTCAGGTACGCGCCGGACGCGGCGGTGAAGGCGATGCCCGCCGTTGCGCAGATGACCGAGACGACCAGCAGGTGGCCGTAGGACAGCAGGCCGAGGAGGTACGCGATCGGAACGCTCGCCATGGCGAGGAACCGGACCAGGTCCATCGCGATCATCACCGGACGCTTGGCCCGGTGCTCGACTCACGGCCCGAACGGAACCGCGACGATCGCGGCCACGGCAAGCCCGGCCGCCCCCAGGAGCGAGACGGCGAAGGCCGGCGAGTGCAGCACCCGAACCGCGATGAGCGGGAACGCCCCGAAGGCGATCCACGTGCCGTACGTGCTGACGGCGTAGGCCGACCACAGCCAGCCGAAACCGGACCCCAGTCTCACGCGCACACGACTCCTCCGCGACAACCGATGTTTGGGTCCCTGGATCACAGCGGCTACGCGAGAGCAGGGTCAAACAACCGCCTTCCGGCGAGCCACAACGATCGGTTGGGCGGCCATAGGCTGGCCCGATGGACACCGAGGCAGTGCGATCGTTCGTCCGCGCGGCCGAACTCGGACAACTGCGACACGCGGCCGACGAGCTGGGCGTGACGCAGCAGGCCGTCTCCAAGCGGATCGCCGCCCTGGAGCGCGAGCTGGAGGTCCGTCTGTTCACCCGTACCGCCCGAGGGGTCGAGCTGACGCTCGACGGCCAGGCGTTTCTCCCGCACGCCCGCAGCATCGTCGCGGGTGTCGAGCGTGCCGTCACCGCGGTCCGGCCGGGCTCCCGGGCCCTGCGGATCGACGTTCTCGGCCTGCGAAGCGCGCAGGCCGTTGTCCTGCACGACTATTGGCGGTCGCATCCCGGCACGAACCTCGACGTGGTGACCCTCAGGGTCAACGACCCGCGCGTGGTGGTCGCCGCCGTCGAGGCGGGCGATGTCGACGCCTCGTTCCGCACCGTCACCGACCCGGCCACGCTTCCGCGCGGCGTGCACATGATCCACGCGTTCGACTCCCCGTTGGAACTCCTCGTCGGCCCGAGACATCCGCTCGCCTCGGCACGAACGCTGACGCCACTCCAGCTGCGCAAGCACCGGATCTGGGTGCCGGGTATCGCGCCGCGCAGCGAATGGGCGGAGTTCTACGATCAGCTCGCCACCGACTTCGACCTCCGCATCGACGCGGCGGGCCCGCACTTCGGCGACGAGGTGCTCCTGGACACCCTCGCGGACTCCGCGAACGTGGCCACCCTCGTCGGGGCGCGCGACCGGTACATCTGGCCGACGAACCACGACCTCCGCCGCATCCCGATCGTCAATCCCACGCTCGCCTACCCGCTCTCCCTCATGCTCCCCACGACGAACCCCCACCCGGGACTGCGGGCGATCATCAACCACCTCGGAAACCTGACACCCCTCCCTGAAACGACCTGGCGCCCATCCTGGGCACCGACGCCACGCCGCAACGACGGCGATATCGCACGCGCCGACGTTGACGATCGTTCCCAGCGGCGCGCGGGGCACGAGGTTGACCACACGCGCGCCCGGTGGAACCGGGCAGGGTGATGACCGGTGGGTCTGAGTTAGTGTTGGCGCCATGTCGAGCCCTGAGGCATCCAAGGTGGGGGCTTTCGGTCACGCCGTCAGCCCCCTGAACCGCTGAGTTCTTAGCCCGCTTCCCAGCAGCTCTGCTGCGTGGGACATTCGCGTGCACCCTTGGGGCGCTGGCCGCGGTGACGAGACGTCTCCTCGTTCTCTCTCACCTCGGAGCTCTTGATGCCTCTGCCGCTCTACCTGCTTGCCGTGGCGGTCTTCGCCATGGGCACCTCGGAGTTCATGCTCGCCGGCCTGGTGCCGGACATCGCCACAGGCCTCGACGTGTCCGTCGGGGCCGCCGGCCTTCTGACCTCCGCGTTCGCTGTCGGGATGGTCGTCGGTGCACCGCTGATGGCGGCGCTTGCGCGCCGATGGCCGGCCCGGGCCACCCTGCTGGGCTTCGTGCTCGTTTTCGCCGTGGCCCACGTCGTGGGCGCCCTCACGACGAGTTTCGCGGTTCTGCTTGTCACCCGGGTGATCGCCGCCCTGGCCAACGCGGGCTTTCTGGCTGTGGCACTGAGCACGGCGGCCACGCTGGTCGCAACTGATCAGAAAGGGCGCGCACTGGCGGTGCTGCTCTCGGGTACGACGGCGGCCACCATCGCGGGAGTTCCCGGCGGTGCGGTGCTCGGCACGCTGCTGAGCTGGCGGGCAACCTTCTGGGCGATCGCACTACTTTGCCTTCCCGCTGCCTACGGAGTCGTGAAGAGCATCCCGGCCGGTGCCGGAACGACCCTTCAGGGCACTCCGGCTCGCTCGTCTCTTCGGGGCGAGATCGCTCAGCTCGCAATGCCCAGGCTGGTCCTGGTCATGCTGCTCGGTGCCCTGGTCAACGCTGCCACCTTCGCCACGTTCACCTTTCTGGCACCGATCGTGACTGACACCGCCGGCCTGGGCGAGCTGTGGGTCTCGGTCGTCCTGGTGCTCTTTGGTGTCGGGTCCTTTGCCGGCGTCACCCTCGCGGGACGGCTCTCCGATCGGCGTCCTGGCATCGTGATCGCACTCGGTGGTCCGTTGCTACTGCTTGGCTGGGTGGCGTTGGCGACCCTGGCTGCCCAGCCGGTGGCGCTCCTGCTCCTCGTGTTCGTGCAGGGCATGCTCTCCTTCGCGTTGGGCAGCACCCTGATCGCCAGGGTGCTCTACGAGGCGACGGGCGCCCCCACCATGGGAGGGTCGTACGCGACTGCGGCGCTCAACCTCGGTGCTGCCAGCGGCCCCGCCGTTGCCGCAGCGACCCTCGGGGCCGATGCTGGGGACCTCGGTCCGGTGTGGGTCAGCGCTCTCCTGGTTGCGATCGCACTGCTCATCGCCCTGCCGCGCCTGCGAGCCATCGCACCCCGCGTCGGCCAGGCGATCCGATGACCCACGCGAACCCTCCGTCGAACGAACGTCCAGTTCTGGAACACCCAAGGGCCCGATCACGCCGCGCGTCGGGGCGGTCAGCGGCGGCGTAGCGGGTCGGGGTGGATGGACCAGAGCAGCCGTCGCCACCACGGGCGGGCGGCGCGCAGCCCACCCACGTAGGTGGTGGCTATCGCACCGGCGCGGTCGGCCTGGGCTGCGGTGGCGGTGCCGGGTGCGAAGGCGACCTGGTTGAGCAGGCCGGCCAGCTCGTCGACCCCGGGGACGTTCCGCCCGGCTCCGAACCCGGCCGCGCCGGCCGGCACCTGGTCCGCGCCGCCGGGCACGAGGGGCGCGGGGTCCGGGTCGAGCGGCCTGCCGCCGGACCGTCGGAGGCGAGCGTCGAGCAGGGCCTGCCGGGCCTGGCCGGCCACCTCGGTGGCCGCCAGGTCGTCGCCGATCGGTCTCCCCACCAGGCGCAGCGCGTCGGTGACCTCCCGCCAGGCGCCGGCGATGCGCTGCGCGGGATCGCCCCGGCTCAGCCGGGCGCGGGTGAGCGAGCGGCGCATCGCCAGCAGCGTGAGCAGCAGCGCCCCCACCAGGAGCAGCAGGCCACCGCTGCCGCCCGCGACCAGCACGGATGTGGACACGAACCGGTCGGTCGGCCCGTCGGGGGCGGCCACCGGCTCCGGCGATGCCGTCGGCTCGGCGGTGGGCGCCGGCGCCTCCGAGGGTGGCGGGTCCTCCGGCGTCGGGCGGAAGTCCTCCTCCACTGGCCTCGGCTCGTTGTCCGGGCGGGGCAGCGGGTCGAACGGCACCCAGCCCAACCCGTCGAAGAGCACCTCCGGCCAGGCGTACGCGTCGCCGGCCCGCACCGGCCCCTGCCCGGTCGACTCGAAGCCCACCACCACCCGGGTGGGTAGTCCGGAGAGCCGGCCGAGCACCGCGAACGCGGCGGCGAACTGCTCCGAGGTGCCCTGCTGCCCGCCGCCGTTGCGCGGGCCGAAGAGGAAGAAGCCCAGGTTCGGGTACGCGTGCCCGCTCGGCGCGTCCGCCGCCACCCGGTAGTGCTCGGCCAGGAACTGCTCGATGGCCGTGGCCCGCGCGTACGGGGCGCCGTTCTCCTCGGCGAGCTGCGCGGCCAGCCGGCGCATCGGGTCGGGCACCCCGTCGGCGACCCGCAGGACCCGGGCCACGTCCTCGCCGGCGGGCACGTTCGCGGTGGCGAGGAGGTTGTTGTCGGGGCGCTCGAGAGCCGACGTCACCGTGTACCGCAGCCCCGGGGTCAGCCCTTCGGGCCGGATCAGCGTCCCGGTCGCCGGGTCGTACGCCACCCGCGCGCCGCTGACCTCCCGGGGCGTCGCCACGGCGGGCAGCAGCCGGCCGCTGAGCTCGGCCACGGTGATCTGCTGCCGAACCGTCTCCACCGTGCTGTCCCGGGCCGGCGTGGCGGCCGGCAGGATCCGGCCGGCGTTGCGGTACGTCGCGCCGACCCGCCAGGTCACCCCGTCGTAGTCGCTCAGCACGGCCAACCGGATCCGCACGCTGTCACCGGCGGGGTCGCCCGGTCCGTCCCCGGTGCCACCGTCCGGCCCGGCGCTTTCCGCGCTCGGCGGGGCGCCGGCCGGTGCCGTGGCGGCGCCGGAACCGACCGTGCTGACGTCGAGCAGCTGCTGCTCCGGGTGCAGCGCCCAGCCGGAGATCCGGATCAACGGGTTCTCGTCCAGCGCCTGCACCTGCGGCGGCTCCACGTACCGGCGGGGGTCCACCGGCCGGCCGTCGACCTGGCCGGCGATCAGCGGGCCGAGCAGCGCCACCAGGCCGACGACCAGGGCCACCCCGAGCGTCGCGGTGGCGGCGAGCCGGACCCGCACGGCCGCGCGTACCCCGGGGGCGAGGCCGGCGGCCGGGTCGCCGCCGGC
>NZ_QGKR01000181.1 GCF_003172955.1 Micromonospora acroterricola
CCGCCCCGCCCCGCGCGAGCCGGGCGAGCGCCGGCGCCGTCCTCACCACCGTGGCCTGCGTGCTGCCCGTCTTCCTGCTCGGCGGCCTCGCCGTGCAGATGGGCGCGGACCTCGGCTTCTCACCCGCCGGTCTGGGCCTCGCCGTGGCCGTCTACTTCGGGGTCAGCGCGCTGGCCTCGGTGCCCTCCGGCCGGCTGGTCGAGCGGTACGGGCCGGCCGTGGTGGCCCGCTGCGGCATCGTGCTGGCCGCCGGGTCGATGCTGGCCGTGGCGGCGCTCGCCCGGTCGTACCCCGCGCTGGTCGGGCTGCTGGCGCTCAGCGCCACCGCGAACGCCCTCGGCCAGCTCGCCAGCAACGCCGCCCTGGCGCAGCACGTCCCGGCGCGCCGGCAGGGGTTGTCGTTCGGCGTCAAGCAGGCGGCCATCCCGGTCTCGACCCTGCTGGCCGGGGCGGCGGTGCCCACCATCGCGCTCACCGCCGGCTGGCGCTGGGCGTTCGTAGCCGCCGCCGGCGCCGCGCTGGCGACGCTGCCCGCCGTACCCCGGCAGGTGTCCGGCCGGGCCCGGCGGGCCGACGCGGGGCGCGCCGGCCGGGCCACGGTGGCGCTCGTGGTGATCGGCGCGGCGGCGACACTGGCTTCGGCCGCGGCCAACGCGTTGGGCACCTTCCTGGTGGACTCCGCGGCCGCCCGGGGCCTCTCGCCGGGCCTCGCCGGTCTCACCCTGACCCTGGGCAGCGCGGTCTGCGTGACGGCCCGGGTCGGCGCCGGCTGGCTCGCCGACCGCCGCGCCACCGGCCACGTGGCGGTCATCGCCGCGATGCTGGTGGTCGGCGCCGCCGGGCTGGGCCTGCTCGCGCTGGCCGGCACGGTGCCACTGGGGGTGGGCGTGGTGCTCGGCTTCGGCCTGGGCTGGGCCTGGCCAGGCCTGATGAACTTCGCGGTGGTCCGGCTGCACCCGCAGGCCCCGGCCGCCGCCACCTCGATCACCCAGACCGGGGTGTACGCGGGCGGCTGCCTCGGCCCGCTGAGCCTCGGCCCGCTGGCCGCCCACCTCGGGTACCCGGCCATGTGGACCACGGCGGCGGTGGCCATGCTGCTCGCCGCCGCTCTCATGCTCGTCGGCAGCCGCCTGTTGGCCCGCACCGCCGCCGTGGCGGGTCGGGCCGGGGATCAGCTGGTGCGGTCGGCGATGTAGTCGCAGAGCGACTCGAGGGCACGACGGGACGGGCCGGCCGGGAGCGGCGCCAGGCGCGCGCGGGCGTCCTCGGCGTAGCTGCGCACGGTCTCCCGGGCCCGCTTGAGGGCCGGGCTCTCCCGGAGCAGACCGAGGGCCTCGGCGTGCAGCGCGTCGTCGGTCAGCGGGCCGGTGGCCAGGATCTCCCGCAGCCGCACCGAGGACGCGTCGGAGTCGTCCGCCGCGCGGGCGTAGAGCACCGGCAGCGTGGGAACGCCCTCGCGCAGGTCCGTGCCGGGGGTCTTGCCCGACTGCACCGACTCGGAGGCGATGTCCAGCAGGTCGTCGGAGAGCTGGAAGGCGACACCGATCGTCTCGCCGTACCCGGCCAGCGCCTCGACGTGCTCGGCGGCGGCGCCGCCGAACATGCCGCCGAACCGGGCGGACGTGGCGATCAGGGAGCCCGTCTTCTCGGCGATCACGTGCAGGTAGTGCGCGACCGGGTCCTCGCCGTCGCGCGGCCCCACCGTCTCCGCGATCTGGCCGTGCACCAGCCGGGCGAAGGTGCGCGCCTGCAACCGGACCGCTTCCGGGCCCAGGTCGGCCGCGATGTCCGCGGCCCGGGCGAAGAGGTAGTCACCGACCAGGATGGCGACCGAGTTGGTCCAGCGGGAGTTGGCGCTCGGCGCGCCCCGTCGAACGGCCGCCTCGTCCATCACGTCGTCGTGGTAGAGGGTCGCCAGGTGGGTGAGCTCCATCACCACGGCGGCCGGGACCACCTGCGGGCCGGTCGGGTCACCGAACTGGGCGCCCAGCGCCACCAGCAGCGGCCGGAACCGCTTCCCGCCGGCCTCGACGAGGTGCCGGGCGGCCTCGGTGACGAACGGGTCGGCGCTCGCCACACTGGCCCGCAGCTCGACCTCGACCGCGTCCAGCAGACCCAGCACGGACGCCTCGACGCGGGGATCGGCGAGATGGAGGCCGAGCGCGCCGAACTGACTCGTGCTCGCCCGACCCCGGCGACCGCCGGAGCCGGTGGCACCTGAACGCTCGCCAGCCGGAATCACCACGCATCAACCATGCCACACCCGTTCTACCTGCTCCGGGCCGGGGATACGCACCGGGGCCGGCACGCGAACGCGTGCCGGCCCCGGGTGGTCGAGCCTCTGGTCATCGCACGAAGTCGGCGGCTCCCGTGGCCAGGTCCAGCAGCGGCGCGGGGGCGACGCCCAGCACCAGAGTGGCCAGTACGCCGATCATCAGCGCGGCGGAGGTGAGGCCGCCGGGCACGGTGACCCTCGGCGTGGACTCGCCCGGCTCGGAGAGCCACATCATCACCACGACCCGCAGGTACGGGAAGGCCAGCACCATGCTGGTCAGCACACCGGCGATCACCAGCCACGCGTGGCCACCGTCCAGCGCCGGCCCGAAGACCGCGAACTTGCTGGTGAAGCCGCTGGTCAACGGGATACCGGCGAAGGCCAGCAGGATGAACGTGAACAGCCCGGCGAAGAACGGCGAGCGCCGGCCCAGCCCGGCCCAGCGGGACAGGTGGGTGGCCTCCCCGTCCTCGTCCCGGACCAGGGTGATCACCGCGAACGCGGCCAGCACCGAGAAGCCGTACGCGACCAGGTAGAACATCGTGCCCGAGAGCCCCTCGCGGCCCGGTGCCAGCACGCCGACCAGCAGGTAGCCGGCGTTGGCGATCGAGGAGTACGCGAGCAGCCGCTTGATGTCCGTCTGCGTGACCGCGAGGACCGCGCCGACCAGCATGGTCAGCACCGCCACCGCGCCGAGCACCGGGGTGAAGTCCCAGGCGGCACCGGCGAACGCGACGTGGAAGACGCGCAGCAGCGCGCCGAACGCGGCGACCTTGGTGCAGGCGGCCATGAAGCCGGTGACCGGGGTCGGCGCGCCCTGGTAGACGTCCGGCGTCCACACGTGGAACGGGGCCGCCGCCGCCTTGAAGAGCAGGCCGATGGCGAGCAGCGCCATACCGGCGAAGAGCAGCACCGGGCTGGCCGGCGACTCGGTGACCGCCGCGTTGATGGTGGCGAAGTCGACCCCGGCCCCGCGACCCGGGATGCCGGCGGTGAAGCCGTAGATGAGGGCCACGCCGAACAGGAAGAACGCCGAGGCGTACGCGCCGAGCAGGAAGTACTTCATCGCCGCCTCCTGGCTCAGCAGCCGCCGGCGACGGGCCAGCGCGCAGAGCAGGTACAGCGGGAGCGAGAAGACCTCCAGCGCGATGAACATGGTCAGCAGGTCGTTCGCCGCCACGAAGATCAGCATGCCGCCGATCGCGAACGTGGTGAGGGGGTAGACCTCGGTGAGGCCGTTGCGCCCCTCGGCCTGCCGCCGGTCGTCGGCCGACTCGGCGGTCACCGCGGCCTGGGCGACGAACGCCCCGCCACGCTCGACCGAGCGGTCACCGATCAGCAGGAGCGCCATCGCGGCCAGCACCAGGATCGCGCCCTGGAGGAAGAGCGTCGGCCCGTCCACCGCGAGGGCCTGACCGGCGGTGATGATCCGGTCGTCGGCGTTGAGGACCACCATGGTCAGCGCGGCGAGGACGGCCAGCAGGGCCAGCGTCAGCTGCACGACGTGCCGCAGGCGCCGGGGGACGAAGGCCTCGACCAGCACGCCGAGCAACGCGACGCCCAGCATGATCATGATCGGGGCGAGCGCCGCGTAGTTGAGCGACGGCAGTTTCAACTCGGTCACTGGGCCGACCTTTCGTTCACGACTGCGGGGCTCGCAAGCTCACTCCTCGCGCTCACCGGCCTGCCTCCTGGACGGTGCCCACCGATGGGGCGGGGTCGGTCCTGCCGATGTCGTCCATGGTCGCCTGGACGGCGGGGTTGATCACGTCAGTGACCGGCTTGGGATAGAAGCCGAGCAGCACGATCAGCGCGATCAGCGGGGCGACCACGGCCTTCTCGCGCAGGTTGAGGTCCCGGCGCATCCCGTCGACCTCGGTCAGGGCCGGGTTGAGCGTGCCCTGGGTGGTGCGCTGCACCATCCACAGCACGTACGCGGCGGCCAGGATGATGCCGACCGTGGCGATGACCGCGACCGGCTTGTTCACCGTGAAGGTGCCGATCAGCACCAGGAACTCGGAGATGAACGGCGCGGTGCCGGGCAGCGCGAGCGAGGCCAGACCGGCGAAGAAGAGCACCCCGGCGAGCACCGGGACCAGCTTGCCGGCGCCACCGAAGTCACTGATCAACGCCGAGCCACGCCGGGAGATCAGCATGCCCACCACCAGGAAGAGCAGGCCGGTGGCCAGACCGTGGTTGAGCATGTAGAGCACCGCGCCGGTGCCGGCCTGGGTGGTGAAGGCGAAGATGCCCACCCCGATGAAGCCGAAGTGCGCGATCGAGGTGTACGACACCAGCCGCTTGAGGTCGTTCTGGCCGACCGCCAGCAGCGCGGCGTAGACGATGCCGATCACGCCCAGCGCCAGCGCCCACGGCGCGAACCACTTCGACGCCTCGGGGAACAGCGGCAGGCAGTAGCGCAGGATGCCGAACGTCCCGACCTTGTCCAGCACTCCGACCAGCAGCGCGGCCGCGCCGGCGGGGGCGGCGCCACCGGCGTCCGGCAGCCAGGTGTGGAACGGGAAGAACGGCGCCTTGATGGCGAACGCGAGGAAGAAGCCGAGGAACAGCCAACGCTCGGTGCCGGTGCTGATGTCGACCTGCGACAGCGCCTGCCAGTCGAAGGTCTTGCCGCCGACCACCCACAGCCCGATCACCGCGGCCAGCATGAAGAGCCCGCCGACGAGCGAGTAGAGGAAGAACTTCACCGCCGCGTACTGCCGCTGGTGGCCGCCGTAGCTGCCGATCAGGAAGTACATCGGCACCAGCATGACCTCGAAGAACACGTAGAACAGGAAGACGTCGGCGGCCGCGAAGACGCCGATCATCGTGCATTCGAGGACCAGCAACAGCGCGAAGTAGACGGGCACCGACCGCTTCGACGACTCCGCGTCGTGCCAGGACGCCAGGATCACCAGCGGCACCAGCACCGCGATCAGCATCAGCATCACCAGCGCGATGCCATCGGCGGCGAAGGTGAAGCTGACACCCCAGTTGGGGATCCACGAGTACGACTCGCGGAACTGGAACCGGTCACCGCCGGCGTTGAAGCTGACCCACATCACCACCGAGAGCACCAGCACCAGCAGCGACCAGGCGAAGGCCACCTGCTTGGCCAGCTCCGGCCGGTGGCGCGGCAGGAAGGCCACCACCAGGGCGCCCACCAGCGGCGCCACGGTGAGCACCGAGAGGAACGGGAAGTTGGACATTATGCGGCCTTACCTCCGTCGTCACTGCGTGGTCCGCCGGCGGGGGCGGCCGGAAAGAGGTCGATCACGCCAACCACCCGGCCTGCACGGCCAGGAACGCCGCCATCACCAGCAGCGCGCCGGCCAGGATCGAGGTGGCGTACGAGCGGACGAAGCCGGTCTGCAGCCGCCGGAGCCGGCCCGAACCACCGCCGACGGCCGCGGCGAGCCCGTTGACCAGCCCGTCGATGCCCCGGTTGTCGAGGAACACCAGCGCCCGGGTGAGGAAGATGCCGGGCTTCTCGAAGACCGCCTCGTTCACCGCGTCGGTGTAGAGGTTGCGCCGGGCGGCGGTGACCAGCACGCCGGCCGGCTGCGGCGCGGTGGCCGTGCCGGCCCGGAACAGGAACCAGGCCAGCCCGGCGCCCAGCACGGTGACCAGCAGCGAGAGCACGGTGATCACGGCGTGCGAGAGGACCGGCTCGTGCGCCTCCTCGTGCGCGTTCAGCCCGGCGGTCGCGGTCAGCCAGTCCGGTACGGAGGTGGCGAGCAGGAACCCGGCACCCACCGAGCCGATCGCCAGCAGGACCAGCGGGATGGTCATCAGCGCCGGCGACTCGTGCGGGTGCTCGATGTCCTCGGTCCACCGCTTCGGGCCGTGGAAGGTGAGCACGAAGAGCCGGGTCATGTAGAACGCGGTCAGCCCGGCGCCGAGCAGCGCGGCCCCGCCGAAGAGCCAGGCGGTCCAGTCCGCCCGCTCGAAGGCGGCCACGATGATCGGCTCCTTGGAGAAGAAGCCGGAGAACGGGAACATGCCGATGATGGCCAGCCAGCCCATCATGAAGGTCAACCAGGTGATCTTCATGTACTTCGACAGCCCGCCGAAGCGGCGGATGTCCACCTGGTCCTTCATCCCGTGCATGACCGAGCCGGCGCCCAGGAACATGTTGGCCTTGAAGAAGCCGTGCGCCAGCAGGTGCACGATGGCCAGCGCGTACGCCGCGCCACCCAGGCCGACGCCGAGGAACATGTAGCCGATCTGGCTCACCGTCGACCAGGCGAGCACCCGCTTGATGTCGTCCTTGGCCGCGCCGATGATGCAGCCGATCAGCAGGGTGAGCGCGCCGACGCTGACCACCACGAGCTGGAGCGTCGAGTTGGCGGAGAAGATCGGGTTGGACCGGGCGATCAGGTAGACGCCCGCGGTGACCATGGTGGCGGCGTGGATGAGCGCCGACACCGGGGTGGGGCCCTCCATCGCGTCCGGCAGCCACGCCTGGAGCGGGAACTGGCCGGACTTGCCGGTCGCGCCGAGCAGCAGCAGCAGGCCGAGCACCAGCACGGTCGAGCCGGCCAGACCGGCGACGCCGTTGAACACCTCGTCGTACTGGGTGGTGCCCAGGGTGGCGAACATGATGAAGATGCCGATGGCGAGGCCGGCGTCGCCGACCCGGTTCATCAGGAACGCCTTCTTGCCGGCGGTGGCGGCGCTGGGCCGCTCGTACCAGAAGGAGATCAGCAGGTACGACGCCAGACCGACGCCCTCCCAGCCGAAGTACAACATCACGTAGTTGTTGCCGAGCACCAGCAGCAGCATGGCCGCGACGAACAGGTTGAAGTACGCGAAGAACCGGCGCCGACCCGCGTCGTGCGCCATGTACTCCACGGCGTACAGGTGGATCAGGAAACCCACGCCGGTGATCAGCAGCACGAAGACCGCGGCCAGCGGGTCGAAGAGCAGGCCGAAGTCGACCCGCAGGTCACCGACCGCGATGAAGTCCCAGAGGCTCAGCTCGACCGACTTGTTCTCCAGGCCACGCAGCTGGAAGAAGGACGCCAGGCCGAGCACGAACGCGGCGCCGATGGCGGCGACGCCCAACCAGTGCCCCCAGCGGTCGGCCCGGCGGCCGAGCAGCAGCAGGACGGCCGCGCTGACCAGCGGGATCGCCACCAGCAGCCAGACGCTGCCGAGCAAGCCCGTGGCCTCTGCGTAGTGCACAGTCTCTTCCACTTGCTTGCCCCTTAGTACTTGAGCAGGTTGGCGTCGTCGACACTCGCCGAGCGCCGGGTCCGGAAGATGGACATGATGATCGCGAGGCCGACCACGACCTCGGCCGCCGCCACCACCATCACGAAGAACGCCATGATCTGGCCGTTGAGGTCACCGTTGATCCGGCTGAAGGTGACCAGCGTCAGGTTGGCCGCGTTGAGCATCAGCTCCACGCACATGAACAGCACGATCGCGTTGCGTCGGACGAGCACCCCGGCGGCGCCGATGGTGAACAGCACCGCGGCCAGCACGAGATAGTAGTCGGGGGTCATCGCTGGGCCTGCCCTTCGCTCGCGACTGCGGGGCCCACTCGCTGCGCTCGTTCACTCCTCGCGCTCACTGATCGGTCCCCTTCAGCGTGGTCTCCCGGGCGGTCAGCTCCCGCACCGGCAGGATGTCCGGCGTGCTCCGCTCGGTCAGGCGGCCGTCCGGCAGCCGCGCCGGGGTCGCCACCGAGGAGGAGGTCGCGAAGACACCCGGGCCCGGCTTGGGGCCGGGGTAGTTGCCGGGGGCGAAGCGGGCCCGCATCGTCGACGGCTGGTCGATCTTGTCCTGCTTGCGCCGCTCGACGTGCGCGAGCACCATCGCGCCGACCGCCGCGGTGATCAGCAGCGCCGAGGTCAGCTCGAACGCGAAGACGTACTTGGTGAACAGCAGCCGGGCGATGCCCTGCACGTTCCCCTCCGCGTTGGCCGCCTCCAGGCCCACCGCGGTGGTTCCCTCCAACGCCCGGTAGAGCGCGCCGCCGACGAGCCCGGCGAAGCCCAGCCCGAGCACGATCGCGGCGACCCGCTGGCCGCGCAACGTCTCGATCAGCGAGTCGGAGGCGTCGCGGCCGACCAGCATCAGCACGAACAGGAACAGCATCATGATCGCGCCGGTGTAGACGATGATCTGCACCATGCCGATGAACGGCCCGGCCTGGAGCACGTAGAACACGCCCAGGCAGAGCATGGTGAGCACCAGCCAGAGCGCCGAGTGCACCGCGTTGCGGGCAGCCACCATCCCGATCGCGCCGAGCAGCGCGAGCGGCGCGAGGATCCAGAAGGTGACCTCCTCGCCGCCGGACACCCCGCCCGCCGCGGCCAGCACCGTAGACGTGGTCATGCTCCCTCTCCCTTGCCGGCCGCCGCGCGCTGGGCGGCCTGCTCGGCACCCGGGAACGTCACGCCGGGGTGCTCCTCGACCTGGTAGCGGCCGGGGCCCATCGGGGACGTCTCGGCACCGGCGGAGGTGCCCGGGT
Source organism: Micromonospora acroterricola (assembly GCF_003172955.1). GTDB lineage: Bacteria > Actinomycetota > Actinomycetes > Mycobacteriales > Micromonosporaceae > Micromonospora > Micromonospora acroterricola. The sequence goes on from NZ_QGKR01000181.1 coordinate 8,757, forward strand.
TGTCCAGCGCGCCGACGTAGTAGTCCTTCTCGCTGTCGCCCAGCCGCATCGGGTGCGGCGGCTGCTCCATGCCTTCGAGCAGCGGCGCGAGCAGCTGCTCCTTCGTGAAGATCAGGTCCTGCCGGTTGTCCCGGGCCAGCTCGTACTCGTTGCTCATCGTGAGCGACCGCGTCGGGCAGGCCTCGATGCAGAGCCCGCAGAAGATGCAGCGGGCGTAGTTGATCTGGTAGACGCTGGCGTACCGCTCACCCGGCGAGAAGCGCTGCTCGTCGGTGTTGTCACCACCCTCGACGAAGATCGCGTCCGCCGGGCAGGCCCAGGCGCACAGCTCACAGCCGATGCACTTCTCCAGCCCGTCCGGGTGCCGGTTGAGGATGTGCCGCCCGTGGTAGCGCGGCGCCGACACCGGCGGCTTGAACGGGTAGTCGGTGGTGACGACCTTCCTGAACATGTGCGAGAAGGTGACCCCGAAGCCCTTGAACGTTCCGGTGATCGTGCCCACGTCACACCTCCCTGGAGTCCGAGCCGGTGGCGATGTTGGCCGGCTCCCGCTCGGCGACCACGCGCGTGATACGCGGGCTCGGTGGTACCTGAAGATCCATCGGTGGCAGCGGGAAGCTCCCGTACGGGCGGCTGTCCACCTGTTCCTGCGTGGTCGGCTTCGGCTGCCGCCGGCGGCTGGGCCAGAACAGCGTGGCGATCAGCAGGATGCCGGCCGGAATGCCGACCGCGATCATCTTGCCGCGCGAGTCCCAGTCCTCGATGGAGCGCAGGCCCGACAGGACCAGGATCCAGACCAGGTTGATCGGCAGCAGGACCTTCCAGCCGAAGCGCATGAACTGGTCGTAGCGCAGCCGCGGCAGCGTGCCGCGCAGCCACACGAAGACGAAGACCAGCGCGATCACCTTGCCGAAGAACCACAGCATCGGCCACCAACCGGAGTTGGCGCCCTCCCAGATGGTGATCGGCCACGGCGCCCGCCACCCGCCGAGGAACAGCGTGGTGGTGACCGCGGACATGGTCACCATCGCGACGTACTCGCTGAGCATGAAGAGCGCGAACTTCAGCGAGCTGTACTCGGTCATGAAGCCGGCGACCAGCTCGGACTCGGCCTCGGGCAGGTCGAACGGCGCCCGGTTGGTCTCGCCCACGGTGGAGATGAAGAAGATGACGAAGCTGGGCAGCAGCAGGATCGCGTACCAGCCCGGCGCCGGGATCGGTTGGCCGAAGATGGTCAGCTGGGTGCCGTCGCCCTGGGCGGCGACGATCCCGCTGGTGCTCATCGTGCCGGCGGTCATGAACACCGCAACGATGGAGAGCCCCATGGCGACCTCGTAGGAGATCATCTGGGCGCTCGACCGCAGGCCGCCGAGGAGCGGGTACGTCGAGCCGGAGGCCCACCCGCCCAGCACGATGCCGTAGACGCCCATCGAGGAGCAGGCCAGCAGCAACAGCACCGCCACCGGCACGTCGGTGACCTGCAACGGCGTGTGGTGGCCGAAGATGCTCACCATCGGGCCGAACGGCACCACCGACAGCGCGGTGACCGCGCAGATCACCGAGATGGTCGGGGCGAAGAAGTAGACGACCTTGTCGGCCGCCTTCGGCAGGATGTCCTCCTTGAAGGCCATCTTCAAACCGTCGGCCAGCGTCTGCAGCAGGCCGAACGGGCCGACCTGGTTCGGGCCGGGCCGCACCTGCATGTAGCCCACCACGCGCCGCTCGAACCACACGCCGAGCAGGGTGGCCAGCAGGCCGAAGGCGAACGCGAAGACGATCTTGCCGAGGACCAGCCACCACGGATCCCGGCCGAAGTCGGCCAACGTCGGGTCCTGGGCCAGGTATGACGGAGTCACTGGTTACCCCCAGCGTTGAGGAGCGGACCCGGGAGACCGGTCTCGTCGGCCGCCACGCGCCCGGCCGGGACGGCCGCGCTCGGTACGGGGACGGAGATCCGGACGACCGCGCCGGACGTCGCCCCGAGGCTGCGTCGCACGGTCGAGCCCGGTGAGTTGGTGGGCAGCCAGACCACGCCGTCCGGCATCTCGGTGATTGCCGCCGGCAGGGTCACCGCGCCCCGGTCGGTGCCCACCGTGACCGGCTCGCCGTCGCTGACGCCGAGCGCCTCGGCGGTGCCCTTGCCCAGCCGGACCACCGGCGGACGGGCGGTGCCGGCGAGGTGCTCGTCGCCGTCGGTCAGGGTGCCCAGGTCGACGAGCTGGTGCCAGGTCGCCAGCACGGCCTCCCCGGCGCGCGGGTGCGGCACCGAGGCCGGCGCCACCGACGGCGCGGCCGGCCGCTGGGTACGCGTCACCGGCAGCGTCGCCAGCTCGCGGCGCACGCTCGGCACGTCCGCGGTGCCGAGTCGCACGTCGAGGAGCGCGGCCAGCGCGTCGAGCACCCGGCCGTCGGTCATCGCCGCGGTCTCCAGCACCGCCTCGAACGGGCGCAGCCGACCCTCCCAGTCCAGGAAGCTGCCGGACTTCTCGACCACCGGGGCGACCGGCAGCACCACGTTGGCCCGCCGCGTCACCGCGCTGCCGCGAAGCTCCAGGCTGACCAGGAACGGCACCGCGTCCAGGGCGGCCTCCGCGAGCCGCGGGTCGGCCAGGTCGGCCGGGTCGACCCCGCCCACCACCAGCGCGCCGAGCTGCCCGCCGGCCGCGGCCGCCAGGATCTGGTCGGTGTCCCGACCGGCCTGGCTCGGGATCACCCCGGCCGGGATGTCCCACGCCTCGCCCAGCTCGGCCCGAGCGGCCGGCTCGGTGACCAGCCGGCCACCGGGGAGCAGGTTGGGCAGGCAGCCCGCGTCGACCGCGCCTCGGTCACCCGCGCGCCGCGGCACCCACGCCAGCTTCGCGCCGGTACGCCGTGCCACGTCCGCCGCGGCGGAGAGCCCGCCCGGCACGCCGGCCAGCCGCTCGCCGACGATCAGGATCGCGCCCGGCGCGCTCAGCGCCTCGGCAACCGTGGCGTGCCCGGCGAGCACGCTGGCCTCCTCGCCCGGCACGACCCGGGCCAGCTTGGCGCCGAGCTTCTCCAGGCCGCGGGTGGCGAAGGGCGCCAGCGCGTACACCGTCAGGGTCTTCTTCAGGTACGCCTTGCGCAGCCGCAGGAAGAGGATGGGGCACTCCTCCTCCGGCTCCAGGCCGACCAGCACCACCGCCGGCGCGTTCTCCACGTCGGTGTAGGTGACGTCGGTGACCCCGGCGACCGAGCTGGCCAGGAAGTCGGCCTCCTCGCGGGACACCGGGCGGGCCCGGAAGTCGATGTCGTTGGTGTTCAGCGCGACCCGGGCGAACTTCGCGTACGCGTAGGCGTCCTCGACGGTCAGCCGACCGCCGGTGAGCACCGCCGTGCCCTGTCCGCTCTCGCGGGCCGCGTGCAGCCCCTCTGCGGCCACGGTGAGCGCCTCGCTCCAGGAGGCCTCGCGCAGCTCACCGGTGCGCTCGTCGCGGACCAGCGGGGTGGTCAGCCGGTCGGTGGCCCGGGTGTACTGGAAGCCCCACCGGCCCTTGTCGCAGTTCCACTCCTCGTTGACCTCCGGCTCGTCGCCGGCCAGCCGGCGCAGCACCTTCCCGCGCCGCCAGTCGGTGCGCTGCCCGCAGCCCGCCGAGCAGTGCTCGCAGACGCTCGGGCTGGACACCAGGTCGAACGGCCGGGCCCGGAAGCGGTACTGGGCACCGGTCAGCGCACCCACCGGGCAGATCTGCACGGTGTTGCCGGAGAAGTAGGAGTTGAACGGGACGTCCCCGGCGTCGCCCTCTTCGCCGTACGCCTCGTCCCGGTAGATGTTGATCTCCTCGGCGGACGACCGGCCCATCAGGTCGATGAACTTGTCGCCGGCGATCTCCTCGGAGAACCGGGTGCAGCGCTGGCAGAGCACGCAACGCTCGCGGTCCAGCAGCACCTGGCTGCTGATCGCCATCGGCTTCTCGTACTCCCGCTTGTGCTCGTGGAAGCGCGAGTCGGTGCGGCCGGTGGACATCGCCTGGTTCTGCAGGGGGCACTCGCCGCCCTTGTCACACATCGGGCAGTCCAGCGGGTGGTTGAGCAGCAGGAGCTCCATCACCCCCTCCTGCGCCTTCTTGGCCACCGGGGAGGTGAGCTGGGTACGGACCACCATCCCGTCGGCGACGGCCTGGGTGCAGGAGGCGACCGGCTTGCGCTGCCCCTCCACCTCGACCAGGCACTGCCGGCACGCGCCGGCCGGGGCCAGCAGCGGGTGGTCGCAGAACCGGGGGATCTCGGTGCCCATCTGCTCGGCGACCCGGATCAGCAACGTCCCCTTGGGGGCGGTGACCTCGACGCCGTCGATGGTGAGCGTGACGGTCTCGGTCTGCTTGGCTACGTCCGTCATCAGTGAGCTCCAACCAGCTGCTTGTCGGAGAGCTTCGGCGCGGTACGTCCCTCGATGTAGTCGAGGTAGTCCTGCTTGAAGTACTTCAGGGAGGAGGTCACCGAGCTGGTCGCTCCGTCACCGAGACCGCAGAACGAGCGGCCGAGGATGTTGTCGCAGGTGTCCAGAAGGGTGTCCAGGTCCTCGTGGGTGCCCTGGCCGGCGAGGATCCGCCGGTAGACCCGGACCATCCAGTAGTTGCCCTCCCGGCACGGGGTGCACTTGCCGCACGACTCGTGGTGGTAGAACTCCAGCCACCGGTAGGTCGCGTAGACCGGGCAGTCCTGGTCGGAGAAGATCTGCGTGGCCGTGGTGCCGAGGATCGAGCCGGCCGCCGCCACCCCCTCGAAGTCCAGTGGCACGTCCAGGTGCTCGGCGGCCAGCAGCGGGGTGGACGAGCCACCCGGCGTCCAGAACTTCAGGTTGTGCCCGGGCTGCATCCCGCCGGCCAGCTCCAGCAGCTCGCGCAGCGTGACGCCCATCGAGCACTCGTACTGGCCGGGGTTGGCGATCCGGCCGGAGAGCGAGTAGATCATCGGCCCGGAGGACTTCTCGGTGCCCATGGTCTTCCACCAGTCGGCCCCGCCGAGCACGATCGGCGGCACGCTGGCGATGGTGCCGACGTTGTTCACCACCGTCGGGCTGGCGTACAGGCCGTGGGTGGCCGGGAACGGCGGGCGCAGCCGCGGCTGGCCCCGGAACCCCTCCAGCGAGTCCAGCAGCGCCGTCTCCTCGCCGCAGATGTACGCCCCGGCGCCGGAGTGCACCACCAGCTCCAGGTCGTAGCCGCTGCGCAGGATGTTCCGGCCGAGGTAGCCCTTGTCGTACGCCTCCTGGACCGCGTTGCGCAGCCGGCGCGCGGCGTGCACCGCCTCGCCCCGGATGTAGATGTAGGCGCGGCTGGCCCGGATCGCGTACGACGCGATGATCACGCCCTCGACCAGCGCGTGCGGGTCGTGGGTCATCAGCGGCAGGTCCTTGCAGGTGCCCGGCTCGCCCTCGTCGGCGTTGACCACCAGGTAGTGCGGCTTGCCGTCGCCCTGCGGGATGAAGCCCCACTTGAGACCGGTGGGGAAGCCGGCGCCACCCCGGCCGCGCAGCCCGGAGTCCTTGATGAGCTGGATCAGGTCGTCCGGGTGGGCCTTGAGCGCCTTGCGCAGCGCGGCGTAGCCGTCGAGCTGCTCGTAGGTGCCGATCCGCCAGGCGTCCGGCGACAGCCAGCGCTTGGTCAGCACCGGCGTCAGCTTGGCCAGCGTCTCCGGTCGGGGAGTGGTCACTTCTGGGCCCCCGTTTCGCTCGCGACGGTGGAGGTCGCGGCATCCGCGTTCCCCGACGCTTCGGTGAGGTTGCGCTCCTGCGCGCCGGTGGAGTCACCGGCGGGCTTCCCGTCGCCCGCCGGCGGGTTGGCTGCCACGCCGGCCGCCTCCGCCTCCTGGGCGTCGCGGGGGGTCGGGGGCGCGGTCTCCGTCGGGACCTTGGTGCCGGGCGCGTCCGGGGCGGCGGTGGCCGCGTCCGGCTGGCGGGTCTCGGCGGTACGCACCTGCGGCGACTTGTCGTCCGGCGCCTTCACGTCCGGCGCCGTGCTGCCGGTCGCCGCGGCGGCGGGAGCCGGCTCGCCGGTGCCGGCGCTGCCGGGCGTACCCGTCGGAGCGGACGCGCCGTCGCCACCCTTCACCGGGCCGACCTGCGGGGCGGGCGCCTCGACCGGCTTCGCGGCCGCCTCGGCGGCCTTCGCCTTCGCGGCCGCCCTGTCCGCCTCCGCCTTGCTGCGGATCGGGGTGTTCGGGTCGAAGCCCGCCACCGAGACGCCGTGCTGCTGCGCCAGTCGCAGCCCACGCAGGGTGGGCTCGCCCGGCCCGCCGTCGGCGACCGCGCCGTCCCGCTCGTCGGCGAAACCGGCGAGCTGCACCGCCATCTCCTTGAGCGTGCACAGCCGGGCGCCCCGGGTCGGCATGGGCCGGCCGCCGGCGCGCAGCTCGTCGACCACGTCGACCGCGGTGGACGAGTCCACGCCGTCGAAGAAGTCGTAGTTGACCGTCATCACCGGGCCGTAGTCACAGGCCGCCAGGCACTCGGCGTGCTCCAGCGTGATCTTCCCGTCGGCGGTGGTCTCGTCGTGCCCGACACCGAGGTGCTCGGCCAGCGTGTCGTAGACCTCCTGGCCGCCGAGCACGTTGCACATGGTGTTGGTGCAGACGCTGACCAGGTACTCGCCGGTCGGCTTGCGCTTGTACATGGTGTAGAAGGTGGCGACCGCGCCGACCTGGGCCTTGTTCAGCCCGAGCAGCTCGGCGCAGAACGCGACACCGGCCGGGGAGACGTAGCCCTCCTCGGCCTGGACCAGGTGCAGCAGCGGCAGCAGCGCCGAGCGGGACCGGTCCGCCGGGTAACGGGCGATGATCTCGCGCGCCCGCTCCCGGGTCGTCTCAGTGAACGTCGTCGTCATCGGTCACAACCACCCATCACGGGGTCCAACGAGGCGCCGCCGGCGATCACGTCGGCGATCAGGCCGCCCTCGGCCATCGCCGGGAGGGCCTGGAGGTTGACGAAACTCGGCTCCCGGTAGTGCACCCGGTACGGCCGGGTGCCACCGTCGGAGACGGCGTGCACGCCCAGCTCGCCGCGGGGCGACTCGATGCCGACGTACACCTGGCCCGGCGGGACCCGGAAGCCCTCGGTGACCAGCTTGAAGTGGTGGATCAGCGACTCCATCGACTGACCCATGATCTTCGCGACGTGCTCCAGCGAGTTGCCCATGCCGTCCACGCCGATGGCCAGCTGCGCCGGCCAGGCGATCTTGCGGTCGGCGACCATCACCGGGCCCGGCCGGAGCCGGTCCAGCGCCTGTTCGACCAGCTTCAACGACTCCCGGATCTCGGCGAGCCGGACCAGGTAGCGGCCCCACACGTCACCGTCGGGGTGCGTCGGCACGTCGAACTCGTACGTCTCGTAACCGCAGTACGGCATGGTCTTGCGCAGGTCCCACGCCAGCCCGGCGGAGCGCAGCACCGGGCCGGTGATGCCGAGCGCCACGCAGCCGGTCACGTCCAGCACCGCGACGTTCTTCGTCCGCTCGGTCCAGATCGGCTGGCCGGAGAGGAGGTCCTCGTACTCCTTGAGCTTCTTCGGCATCATCTTCAGGAACTCGCGGATCTTGACGATCGCCTCGTCCGGCACGTCCTGCGCCACGCCGCCCGGCCGGACGTACGCGTGGTTCATCCGCAGGCCGGTGATGGTCTCGAAGATGTCGAGGATGTACTCCCGCTCGCGGAAGCCGTACAGCATGATCGAGATCGCGCCCAGCTCCATGCCGGTGGTGGCCAGCCAGACCAGGTGCGACGAGATCCGGTTGAGCTCCATCATCAGCACGCGGATGGTGGTGGCCCGCTCGGTGATGTCGTCGGTGATGCCGAGCAGCTTCTCGACCGCCAGCGCGTACGCCGTCTCGTTGAACAGCGGCGCGAGGTAGTCCATCCGGGTCACGAACGTCGAGCCCTGAACCCAGTTGCGGTACTCGAGGTTCTTCTCGATGCCGGTGTGCAGGTAGCCGACGACGGAGCGGGCCTCGCGGACCGTCTCGCCCTCCAGCTCCAGGACCAGGCGCAGCACCCCGTGCGTGGACGGGTGCTGCGGACCCATGTTGACCACGATCCGCTCGTCGTTGATCGGGTCGGTGCCCGAGACGACGGTGTCCCAGTCCCCACCGGTGACGGTGAAGACCCGGCCCTCTTCGGTCTCGCGTTCGGTCGCGTAGTTCGACGTGGTCACTGTGCCGGCCCTCCGTTCACGACTGCGGGGCTCGCAAGCTCACTCCTCGCGCTCACTGGTAGGACCTCCTCCGGTCCGGCGGCGGGATCTCGGCGCCCTTGTACTCGACCGGCACGCCACCGAGCGGGTAGTCCTTGCGCTGCGGGTGACCCTCCCAGTCGTCCGGCATGAGGATCCGGGTCAGGTTGGGGTGGCCGTCGAAGACGATGCCGAACATGTCGTACGCCTCCCGCTCCTGCCAGTCCGCGGTCGGGTAGATCGCGGTCACGCTGGGCAGGTGCGGGCTCTCGGCGGAGACCGCGGCCTCCAGGCGGACCCGACGGCGGTAGGTCATCGAGGTGAGCAGGTAGACCACGTGCAGCCGGCGTTCGTCGGCGCCGAGGTAGTCCACACCGGAGACCGAGGAGCACAGCTCGAAGCGCAGCGCCATGTCGTCCCGCATCACCTGGCAGACCTCGGCGATCCGCTCCGGGCGTACGTGCAGGGTCAGCTCACCCCGGTCGACCACGACCTTCTCGATCGCGTCACCGAAAGCCGGGTACGCCTCCTCCAGCGCGTCGCGGACCTCGTCGAAGTAGCCGCCGTACGGCCGGGCGGCCTCCTCGATCGGCTGGCGCTGGCGGACCAGGCCGCCGTAGCCGGAGACGTCGCCGCTGCCCTGGTTGCCGAACATGCCGCGCCCGGCCGGGCTGGCCGGCGGGTACTCGGCGGGGGCGGTGCTGCTGGCGCCGGCCGGGGTGACCGGTACGGGCACGCCGCCGTCGTTGTTCTTGTCGTTCGGTGCGGTCACCGTGCCCACCTTCCGTTCGCGACTGCGGGGCTCCGCTCCGCTGCACTCCTCGCGCTCACTTGGGGCCCCTGTGAGCGTGAAGGTGGTTCTGCGCGTTCATCCAGTTCTCGATCCGCAGCTGCTCCTCGCGCCCCTCGCGGACCGCCCGGGTCCACTCGGCACGCCGGGCCTTGTCGTTGCGGTACGAGGACGGCATGGAGCCGTAGGGGACGACCGGGACGTCGCCGCGCTCCTGGCGGGCCGCCAGCATCTTGCGACCGTTCGGGCCCAGCGGCTCATACATGATCTTCTCGCGGAGCTTGAGGATCGCGTCGATGAGCATCTCCGGCCGGGGCGGGCAGCCGGGCAGGTACATGTCGACCGGCACGACGTGGTCGACGCCCTGCACGATCGCGTAGTTGTTGAACATGCCGCCGCTGCTGGCGCAGACGCCCATGGAGAGCACCCAGCGGGGCTCCGCCATCTGGTCGTAGATCTGGCGCAGCACCGGCGCCATCTTCTGACTCACCCGGCCGGCCACGATCATCAGGTCGGCCTGCCGCGGCGAGGCCCGGAAGACCTCCATGCCCCAGCGGCCCATGTCGTAGTGGGGGCCGCCGGCGGCCATCATCTCGATGGCGCAGCAGGCCAGGCCGAAGGTGGCGCCCCACACGGACGACTTCCGGGACCAGTTGACCAGCTTCTCCACCGAGGTGAGCAGGACGCCGGCGGGGAGCTTCTCCTCGATGCCCATCTGACGTTCCTTCCTCAGTCCCAGTCCAGGCCGCCGCGCCGCCACACGTAGGCGTACGCGACGAAGACCGCGACGATGAACAGGACCATCTCCACGAAGCCGAAGATCGGCAGGGCGTCGAACGAGACCGCCCAGGGGTAGAGGAAGATGATCTCGATGTCGAAGACGATGAAGAGCATCGCCGTCAGGTAGAACTTGATCGGGAACCGCCCACCGCCGACCGGCTGGGGGCTCGGCTCGATGCCGCACTCGTAAGCCTCGAGTTTGGCCTTGTTGTAACGACGGGGACCGGCGAAGCGGGCGGCGCCAACGGAGAACAGCGAGAACGCCGCGGCGAGGGCGAACAGCCCGATGATCGGTGCGTAAGGCGAGAGCGTCATCGTTTTCTCCTGCTCGTCCTTCCCTGCCCTCGGTGCTTGAGGAAAATCACACTATTCACGTCCCTCGCGGTGGCTGCCGGCGGGGGTCGATCTCTGTCCGTACCGGGGCTGTGACCAGCCCCGACACCGTCCATCTATACGGCTGGCGCGGCCTTCGTCATCGCGTTGATGACCCGGTCCATCGCGTCCCCGCCACGCGGGTCGGTCAGGTTGGCCAGCAGCTTGAGCACGAAACGCATCAGGGTCGGGTGCGGCATGCCGTGCTTGGTGGCGATCCGCATGATCTCCGGACGGCCGATCAGCTTCACGAAGATGCCGCCCAGCCGGTAGTAGCCGCCGAGCCGGGCCTTCAGCTCGTTCGGGTACGCCATCAGCGCCCGCTCCCGCTCCGGACCCGCGGGCCGCGCGAGGGCCTGCACCGCGACCTCCGCGGCCAGCTCGCCGGACTCCATGGCGTACGCGATGCCCTCCCCGTTGAACGGGTTGACCATGCCGCCGGAGTCGCCGACCAGCATCACGCCCCGGGTGTAGTGCGGCACCCGGTTGAAGCCCATCGGCAGCGCCGCGCCGAGGATCGGGCCGTCGGCGTTGGTCTCGTCGGTCATCCCCCAGTCGACGGGCGTGTTCGCCAGCCAGTCGGTGAGCAGCCGGCGGTAGTTGGTCTTGCCGAACGCGGAGGACGAGTTGAGCACGCCGAGGCCGACGTTGACCCGCCCGTCACCGAGCCCGAAGATCCAGCCGTACCCGGGCAGCAGGTTGTCGCCGCTGTCCTTGCTGCGCAGCTCCAGCCACGACTCCAGGTAGTTGTCGTCGTGCTTCACCGGGGAGTGGTAGTAGCGGCGGACGGCCACGCCGATCGGCCGGTCCTCCCGCTTGGCCAGCCCGAGAGCGAGCGGGAACCGGCCGGAGACCCCGTCCGCCGCGACGACCAGCGGGGCGTGGAAGGTGGCGGGCTCCCTGCCCGGGCCCACCTCCGCCTCGACGCCGGTCACCCGGCCGTCACCGTCGAGCACCGGGCCCAGCACGTTCACGTTGGTGCGCAGCTTCGCGCCGGCCGCCACCGCCCGCTGGGCGAGCAGGTCGTCGAAGTCCAGCCGGGTGCGCACCAGGCCGTAGCTGGGGAAGCTGGCCAGTTCCGGCCAGTCCAGTTCCAGGCGTACGCCGCCGCCGATCACCCGCAGGCCGCGGTTGTGCAGCCAGCCGGCCTCGGGCGAGGTGTCCACGCCCATCCGGACGAGCTGGCGCACGGCGCGCGGGGTCAGCCCGTCGCCGCAGACCTTCTCCCGGGGGAACTCGGTCTTCTCTAGTAACAGCACCCGTACGCCGTGCCGCGCCAGGTGGTAGGCCGTCGCCGATCCCCCGGGTCCGGCGCCCACGACGATGACGTCGGCATCGTGCTCCACCGCGGTCATCCGCGCCTCCTCCCGAACGCTCGTGAAATGCTTCACAAGCCAGACGGGACGAGTGTATGACCGGCGTCATACCTGCACAGGATCAGGGGTACCTAACTCGCCGATGTGACGGTCGACGACCGTCCACAGCAGGCAGGTGTCAGGCCGTGCCGGCGGCGTCCAGGCCCGCGTCGACCCGGATGGTCTCGGGCAGGTGCTCGCGCAGCGCGCCACCGGCCGCCCGGTCCAGCGCGCCCAGCACCTCGGCGACGACCTGTCGGACGTCCGCCGGGTCGGCGCCCGCCAGCGCGCGCAACTGCGCGATGAGTTCGGCCGCGTCGTCGTCGGTGGCGGCCACCGGGTCCGCCGGCTCTGCTCCGGTCATGCGGACGAGCGTACGGCGCAAAGTGGACTAAAGACTGATATTCACGAAAACGGCATGTTGTCGTCGCCTGCGAGGCGCGTACCGCTACTTCCGGATCCCCTGCGATTCGCGTACCGCTACTTGCGGATCCCCCGGTGCAGGGCCACCACGCCGCCGGTCAGGTTGCGCCACGCCACCCGCC
>NZ_QGKR01000120.1 GCF_003172955.1 Micromonospora acroterricola
ACCCCGGGCTGCCGTCTCCGGCAGCCCGGGGTCGTCCCGGCGCTCGTAGAGCCGGACGTCGTGACCTCGGCCGGCCAGCTCGGCGGCGACCCGCGCGATGTGCTGCTGGGTGCCGACCGGCGGGCCGTCGGCGTGGCGATACGAGCTGGTGTGCGCGCAGACGAGGCCGACGCGCATGGGTCACCTCCCTGCGATCTTTCCTCGGCAGTGGTCCTCCCGATCAGAGCGTCCCATTAACCGGGTGACCGGGCGCCGAAACCTGGCAGATCGGGAACAGTCCGCGCAGGTGCCGCCGACACTTGCGCCATGACAACCACATGGCCGACCCGGTGATGCCGTGGTGATCGACAGCCCGCCGGTGGTATGACCAGGCTCAGGCGGGGGTACCGGGCAGGAATGCCGCTGACCCGCAGCCTCGACGACTCGACCGTGGTGATCACCGGTGCCTCCAGCGGGATCGGCACGGCCACCGCGTACGCGCTGGCCCGCCGGGGCGCCGCCGTCGTGCTGGCCGCCCGCAGCGAGCCGGCGCTGCGGCAGGTGGCGCAGCGCTGCCGGGAGTTGGGCGGGCGGGCACTCGCAGTGCCGACCGACGTGACCGACCTGGAGTCGGTGCAGCGCCTCGCCGACCGGGCGGCGGGCGAGTTCGGCCGCATCGACGCCTGGGTGAACAACGCCGCCGTGAGCGCCGTGGGCCTGTTCGACGAGATCCCGGTCGCCGAGTTCCGCCGGGTGCTGGAGGTGAACCTGCTCGGCGCGGTGCACGGTTTCAAGGCCGCGCTGCCGCACCTCGGCGCGGCCGGCGGAGGGGTGCTGGTCAACAACGCCTCGGTGCTGGCCGAGGTGGCGATGCCGTACCAGTCGGCGTACAACGCCACCAAGCACGGCATCCGGGGGCTGGCCGACACCGTCCGGCAGGAGCTGCGCGTCACCGGCCGGGGGCAGATCTCCATCTGCACCGTGCTGCCGGCCTCCATCGACACCCCGTTCTTCCGGCACGCGGCCAACCACAGCGGCCGGGAGCTGATGCCACCACCGCCGATCTACCCGCCGGAGGTGGTCGCCGAGACCATCGTCCGGCTGCTGCGCCGGCCACGTCGCGAGGCGTACGCCGGCGGCGCCGCCCGGCTGCTCGGTCTCCAGTGGCGGCTGGCGCCGGCCCTGGTGGAGCGCGGTCTCGGCTGGTACGCCCACCGGACGCAGTTCGGCCCCGGCGCGCGGGTCGACACCAGCGGCAACGTGTACCACGCCGACGCGCAGGGCCGCCGGGACGGCGGATGGAACGGCCGGCGGGGGCAACTCGTACGGATGACCGCCGCGTTCGGCCTCGCCGCCGCCGGCACCGCGGTCGGCACGATGGCGGCGATCCGCCGGTCCCGGTTGGAGCGCTGACGATGGGCTCCGACGGCCCGGATGAGTTCACCGTCCCCCGAGGGCAGAATGAGGCGGCCATGCCGACCCGCGAGCGTTGTCTGGTGGAGGTCGACGAGTCGTCCTCCGTGGTCCGGCTGACCGGGGTGCTCGACGCCGCCGGCGCCGACGCGGTCCGGAACGCCCTGCTCGCCCGTCTCTGCGACCGCCCCGGTCCGATGGTGGCCGACCTGACCGGGCTGCGGGTCGCCGACCCGGTCGGACGAGGCGTCTTCGCCGAGGTCCGCCGGGAGGTCGCCGACTGGCCGGCCGCCGACCTGCTGCTCTTCGACCCGGCCGTCGCCGGGTTCGGCGGCGCGGACGCCGCACCGGCCGACGTTCCGGCGTGGCCCACCCTGGACGACGCGCTGGCCGTGGCGCCGCTGGCGGCGGTCCTCACCATCGAGCTGGCCCCGACGGTGGGTGCCGCCCGGCAGGCCCGCGAACTGGTCGCCACCGGGTGTCAGCGCTGGGAGATGCCGACCCTGGCCGAACCGGCGTGCATCGCGATCACCGAGATGGTCAACAACGTGGTGGCACACGCCCGGACCCCGATGACCATCCGGCTGGCCCCGCGGGACAGCGCCCTGCGCGTGGCGGTCCGCGACCACTCCCCGCGCCGGCCGTCCTTCGCCGGGCTCGCCCCGCCGACCCGGGCCGGCGGTCGGGGCATGCTGCTGATCGACACGGTGGCCAACCGCTGGGGCAGCACCCCGGTGCCGGACGGCAAGGTCGTCTGGTGCGTACTACGCCCGGAGGACGAGGCCGCCGCCCTCGGCTGATGGGCCGTTCCGGCCCTGGTGCCCGGCTCAACACCGCACGGCCGGCCGTGCCCCGGTTACGGCGGGAGGGCAGCGGGTAGTGATCAGACATGCGCGACAACGAGTACCCGACCCCCGTGTCCGACACCGAGGCGCAGGGCCTGCCCGACACCGCCGACGACGACTCGACGGCCAACGACGATGTGCTCACCGGACGCGAGGCGGACGGCCCGGATCCGGCCCAGCTGCCCGGGGACCGGACGCCGGTGGCTGTGGACCGGTTCGGGACCACCGCCGAGGAGCAGCTCGACGGCGAGTCGCTGGACTACAAGCTCCAGCGGGAGGCGTTCGAGCGCCCGGTGGACGACCCGCTGGCCGGCCCCGTCGACCCGAAGATCGCCTTCGAGGCCGACAACGAGGCGGCCGCGGCGGAGGCCCAGCTGGACGCCGACGTGATGGACCCCGGGCCCACCTCGGACCCGAACTCGCCGGTCTCCCTCTACGACCACGGCCAGCTGGGCACGGTGGCCGACGCCACCGTGGGCCGCCTGGTCGAACCGGACGAGGGGGCGCACACCGACCAGGAGACCGACTCCGTGGCGTACGACGCGGGTTCGGCCGGCGGCGGGGCGACCGCCGAGGAGCTGGCGATCCACGAGACGGAGCCGCCGCGCTCGGTCTGAACGGGGTCAGGCGTCGAGGCCGCGCTCGATGGCGTACCGGGTCAGCTCGACCCGGTTGTGCAGCTGCAGCTTGCCCAGGGTGTTCTGCACGTGGTTCTGCACCGTGCGGTGCGACAGCCCGAGCCGCTGCGCGATCTGCTTGTACGACATCCCCTTGGCCACCAGGCGCAGCACCTCCGTCTCCCGGTCGGTGAGCCGTGGCGCCCCGGGATCGGGGCCCCCGGCCGGCCCGGTCTTCACCGCCGGCCCCGCGGCCAGCCGGCGGTACTCGCCGAGGACCAGCCCGGCCAGGCCGGGGGTGAAGACCGGGTCGCCGGCCGCCGTGCGGCGCACCGCGTCGAGGAACTCGGCCGGCGCCGTCGACTTCACCAGGTATCCGGTGGCCCCCGCCTTGACCGCGTCCAGGACGCTCTGCTGCTCGCCGCTGGCACTGAGCATCAGCACCCGCACCTCGGGCAGCGCCGCGCGCAAGCCCCGGACCACTTCGACGCCGGAGATGTCGGGTAGTTGCAGGTCGAGGACGACCACGTCGGGCCGGGCGGCGGCGGCCACCCGGACGGCCTGCCGGCCCTCACCGCTGGTGGCCACCACGAGGAACCCGGCCTCGGTCAGGTCGCGGGCCACGCCCTCCCGCCACATCGGATGGTCGTCGACCACCATCACCCGCACCGGGGTCACCGCTCCGCCCTCGGCACGGTCATCTCGATCTCGGTGCCGGCGTCGGGGGCCGAGACGATCCGGACCGTCCCGCCCAGGTCCGCCACCCGGCCCCGGATCGACTGGGTCACGCCGAGCCGCCCCTGTGCGGCCGCCTCCGCCAGCCGGCCGTCCGGAATGCCCGGCCCCTCGTCACGGATCGACACGGTCACGGTCGCCCCCTCGTCCTCGACCAGCACCCAGGCCCGCCCGCCGGCGTGCCGTCCCACGTTGTCCAGCGCCGCGCCGGTCGCGGCGGCCAGTTCCCGGGCCACCTGCCGGGGCAGCGCCACCGGGGTGGCCGGCGCGGAGAGCGAGACCGTCGGTGAGGCGTACGGGTTGAGCAACGCCCGCAGGTCCACGGCGTCGGCCGCGCCCGTGACAGCGGCGCCTGCCGGGGCGGTGCCGGCGATCAGGGCGCGCAACGCGGCCTCCTGCTCGCCGGCCAGCCGGGCCAGGTCACCGGCCTCGCCCGGCAGGTCCGCGCCGCGCCGCTGCACCAGCGCCAGCACCTGGAGCACCGAGTCGTGGATGCCCCGGGCCAGCCGCTCCCGCTTCCGGGTGGCCGCCTCCAACTCCACCGCGTGTTGCAGCCGCTCCTCGGCGCGCGCGGCGAGCCGGGCCACGTGCCCGACCACCACCCCGGCGAGCAGCATCAGGATCACCCCGGTGAACGAGGACTGGCCGATCCGCTCCCGGGTGGCCAGGTCCGCCCCGGCGACCAGCAGCGCGGCCACCGTGCCCCGCCGCCGGCCACCGGAGACGGCCCAGGCCAGCACCGGGCCCGCCATCCAGGCCACCCCCATGGTGGGTACGCCGGTGGCGAGCGCCGCCCGTCCCACCACCCACGGGGTCGCCAGCACGACGGCCATCACCACCGCGAGGTCGGCCAGCAGCAGCGGCCAGCGCCGCCAGGCCGGCCGGGCGTACGCGACGGCGGTCGCCCCGGTCCAGGCGATCATCAGCAGGACCAGGGCGCCGACGGCGAACGGGTGGGCGTACCGGTCGGCGTCACGCACCGCGAGCACGCAGACGTACGTCAGGGACGCGAACCGGAACACCGCGAGCGCACGCCAGAGCGGCACCTCGAAACCACCCGACGGCGACGGCATGGCGGTCAGGATGCCACAGTCGGCCCGGGCGGGCGGGGAGCCCCGAGTGCGGTTCGGGAAACCCTGACGTACGGTGGAAAAGCCGCGAAATTCTCCGAGATCCGCCGTCGGGACGGGGCCATGACGAACGCCGATCCGCACGCACCGCGTACGGTTGTGCCCATCGAACCCGCCCTCCTGATCGCCGAGGCCTTCGAGCAGGCCCAGGTGACCGAGATTCGACACTCGGTCACCTCGTGCGCGCACGCCTCCGGGCTGACCGGGCAGCGGCTGGACGACTTCGTGCTGGCGGTCAACGAGCTGATCACCAACGCGGTGCGACACGGCGGCGGGCGGGGGTGGCTGCGGCTCTGGCACGAGCCGGGGCTGCTGGTCTGCGAGGTCGCCGACCACGGGCACGGCATCAGCGCGCAACGGCTGGGCGACCGTCGCCGCCCCGAGCCGGACACCGCCGGCGGCTGGGGCCTCTGGCTGGCCCGCGAGCTGACCGACGCCATGGAGGTGGCCAGCGGCACCGCCGGCACCACCGTGCGGATTACCTCCACCCTGGCGAACCGAAACCACACCGCGCACTGAACCCGTGCCCCACGCCGGGGCCGAGGGCGGTCAGGCGAAGAGCGCGGAGACCGACTCGCCGTTGTGGATTCGGCGCATCGCCTCGGACAGGGCCGGGGCCACCGAGAGGACCTGGAGCTTGGGGACCCGCTTGGCGGCCGGGATGGGGACCGTGTTCGTGCAGACGATCTCCAGTACGCCCTGCTGGTCGCTGAGTCGGTGCAGCGCGTCCCCCGAGAAGAGGCCGTGTGTGCAGGCCAGCCGGATCGAGCGGACCCTCAGGCCGCGCAGGTGCTCCATCAGCTCCACGACCGTGCTGCCCTTGGCGATCTCGTCGTCCAGCACGATGACGTCCCGGTCGGTCACCTCGCCGATCACCGCGCTGATCTTGACCAGGTCGTCGCTGAACCGCTGCTTCGCCCCCGCCGCGACCGGCGTGCCGAGCAGCCGGGCGAAGGCGGCGGCCTCCTTGGCGTTACCCAGGTCGGGCGAGACGACCACGGTGTTGCTGAGGTCGTAGCGGCGGAAGTGGGTGGCCAGCTCACGCAGCGCGTGCAGGTGGTCCACGGGAACGCTGAAGAAGCCGTGCACCTGGGGCGAGTGCAGGGTCATCGCCAGGACCCGGTCGGCGCCGGCCGAGGTGAGCAGGTCGGCGACGAGCCGGGCGCCGATCGAGATCCGCGGCGCGTCCTTCTTGTCCGAGCGGGCGTACGCGTAGTGCGGCAGCACCACCGTGATCCGGCCGGCGGACGCGCCCCGGGCGGCGTCGATCATCAGCAGCAGCTCGACCAGATGCTCCTGCACGGGCGGCACCAGCGGCTGGATCAGGAAGACGTCCCGCTCCCGGCAGTTGGCCTGCAACTGCACTTCCAGGCAGTCGTTGGCGAACCGGGAGACCCGCACCGGATGCAGTGGGACCCCCAGGTGGGCGCAGATCTCGGCGGCGAGGTCGGGATGGGCGGTTCCACTGAAAACGGCGATGTCGCGCACGTTCGCACATCGTAGGCGAACCAGCCGGTGGCGGGCGGCGGCGGGCCGCAACCGACCGTGACGCCGGTCGCACCGCGCGGCCGGTCCGGGTACGGTGCTGCCGTGACCCCCCAGTACGTCGCCGCCATCGACCAGGGCACCACCTCCTCGCGGTGCATCGTCTTCGACCGGGCCGGGGAGATCGTCGCCGTGGCCCAGCGCGAGCACCGGCAGGTCTTCCCCCGGCCGGGCTGGGTCGAGCACGACGCCGAGGAGATCTGGGACAACGTTCAGCAGGTGGTCCGGGAGGCGCTGCGGGCGGCCGGCACCGACGCCGCCGGGCTCGCCGCGGTGGGTATCACCAACCAGCGGGAGACCACCGTGGTCTGGGACCGGGCCACCGGCCGCCCGGTGGCCAACGCCGTGGTCTGGCAGGACACCCGGACCGGGCCGCTGCTGCGCGAGCTGGCGGCGGCGTACGGCGAGGAGTGGTTCCGGTCCCGCACCGGCCTGCCGCTGGCCACCTACTTCGCGGGGCCGAAGCTGCGCTGGCTGCTGGACGAGGTGGACGGCCTGCGCGAGCGCGCCGAGCGCGGCGAGGTGCTCTTCGGCACCATGGACAGCTGGCTGATCTGGAAGCTGACCGGCGAGCACGTCACGGACGTCACCAACGCCAGCCGCACCATGCTGATGGACCTCACCACCCTCGACTGGGACCCGGAGCTGCTGGACGCGATGGGCGTGCCCGCCGGCGTCCTGCCGGAGATCCGCTCCTCCGCCGAGGTGTACGGCACGGCCACCGGAGTGCTGGCCGGGGTGCCGGTGGCCAGCGCCCTCGGCGACCAGCAGGCCGCCCTGTTCGGGCAGACCTGCTTCCAGCCGGGCGAGGCGAAGTGCACGTACGGCACTGGCAGCTTCCTGCTGCTCAACACCGGTGCCAGCCCGGTCCCGTCGACACACGGCCTGCTCACCACGGTCGCCTACCGGATCCACGGCCAGCCGGCGGCGTACGCGCTGGAGGGCGCGATCGCGGTCACCGGGTCGCTGGTGCAGTGGCTGCGGGACAACCTCGGGTTGATCTCGACCGCCGCGGAGGTGGAGGAGCTGGCCCGCAGTGTGGACGACAACGGCGGCTGCTACGTGGTGCCGGCGTTCTCCGGGCTCTTCGCCCCGCACTGGCGCAGCGACGCCCGCGGCGTGATCGCCGGCCTGACCGGTTACATCACCAAGGGGCACCTGGCACGGGCGGTGCTGGAGGCGTCGGCGTGGCAGACCCGCGAGGTGGTCGACGCCATGAACGCCGACTCCGACGTGGCCCTGCGCCGGCTCCGGGTGGACGGCGGGATGACCGCCAACCGGCTGCTCATGCAGTTCCTCGCCGACGTGCTCGACGTGCCGGTGGTCCGCTCACGGATCACCGAGACCACCTGCCTGGGCGCCGCGTACGCGGCCGGTCTGGCGGTCGGCTTCTGGCCCGACCTGGCCACCCTGCGCGCGCAGTGGCGCTCCGACGCGCAGTGGGAGCCGGCCATGACCCCGGAGCTGCGCGACCGGGAGCTGGGCCAATGGCGCAAGGCCGTGCAGCGCACCCTCGACTGGGTGGAGTGAGCCGTGCCCCTGACCATCCCATGGCAGGGCGGCCCCCGCCCGCGAGAACGCCGCCGCGGCATCGTTGGACGAGCCCGCGATCGCGGAGCAGGGCCGCCGTCCGCACCGTGCCCGGCTCAGCTCCAGCGGTTGCCGGTGAGCTTCTCGTACACCTCGACGTAGCGGGCCCGGGTCGCCTCGACCACCTCGGCCGGCATGTCCGGCGCCGGGCCCTGCTTGTTCCAGCCGCTGCCGGTGGCCCAGTCCCGCACGTACTGCTTGTCGTAGGAGAACTGCACCCGCCCCGGCTGGTACGACTCGGCCGGCCAGAACCGCGACGAGTCGGAGGTGAGCAGCTCGTCGGCGAGGACCAGGGTGCCGTCCGGCGCCCAGCCCAGCTCGATCTTGGTGTCGGCGATCAGGATGCCCCGGTCGGCGGCCAGTTCCGCGCCGCGCCGGTAGATGTCGATGGTGACCTGCCGCAGCCGCTCGGCGGTGGCCTGGCCCACCTTGTCCACCACGTCGGCGAAGGTGATCGGCTCGTCGTGCTCGCCCATTGGCGCCTTGCTCGACGGGGTGAAGATCGGCTCGGGCAGGATCGACGCCTCGCCGAGCCCCCGGGGCAGCGGAACGCCGGAGACCGCGCCGGTGCGCTCGTACTCCCGCAGGCCGCCGCCCGTGAGGTAGCCCCGGGCCACGCACTCGACCGGCACCATGTCCAGCCGCTGGCAGCGGATCGCCCGCCCGGCGAACTCCGCCGGCACGTCGGTGGCCGAGATGACGTGGTTCGGCACCAGGTCGGCGAGCTGCTCGAACCACCACAGCGAGAGCGCGGTGAGCAGGCGACCCTTGTCCGGAATCGGCGTCGGCAGCGCGACGTCGTAGATCGAGATGCGGTCCGAGGCGACCAGGATCAGGTCGTCGCCGTCGGCGTACACGTCCCGGACCTTGCCCGAATGCAGAAGTTCCACGCGCCCTAGTACACCATGCGGGTACCGGGCGGCCCGCTCCGACCACCCACGCCGGCACGGTCCTCAGGGGTGCCCGGACGGACGTTGACACCTTCCCGCACCGCCTGCGTGAATGGTCCGACCGCCGCCACCCGCAGGTGCCAGGAGACCCCGTGCCCGTTGTTCGCCCCCCGATCGACCGCCTCGGTGCCGACCCGGGCCGGCGCCGCGTGCTCGGCGCGCTGCTCGGCGCCCCTCTGCTGGCAGCCGGCGGGCTGGCGGGGTGCAGCGACGGCGCTGCCACCTCGGCCGACGAGGGGCCGGTCGAGCTGTCGGTCTTCTGGTGGGGCGGGACGAAGCGGGCCGAGCTGACCGAGAAGGCGCTGCGGCTCTACTCCGAGCGCAACCCCCGGGTCACCTTCCGGGTCACCTGGCAGGGCGCCGACGGCTACTACGACCGGCTGGCCACCCAGGCGGCCGGCGGCAACGTGCCGGACCTGATCCAGCTCGACGACTCGGTGCTGACCGAGTACACCCAGCGCCAGATCGCCCTCGACCTCAGCGAGCGGGTCGCCGACCACCGGTTGGACCTGCGCGGCCTGCCGGAGGGCCTGGTCCGCTACGGCACGGTGGACGGCCGGACGATGGCCGTGGCCGGTGGTCAGACCCTCGCGGCGGTGGTCTTCAACCGTGACCTGCTGCGGGAGCTGCGGGTGCCGGAGCCACGCGCCGGGATGCCCTGGGCCGACTACATCGCCTGGGCGGAGCAGGTCACCGAGGCCAGCGACGGCCGGGTGGCCGGCACGATGGACCCGTCCGGCGACTACCGCGCGCTCTGGCTCTGGCTGCGTTCCCAGGGCGGCGAGTTCTACCGGGGGCGTCAGCTCGGCTTCGGCGCGGACGAGCTGATCGGCTGGTTCGAGCTGTGGCAGGGGGCCCGTGCCGGTCGGGCCACGCCGAGCGCGGCCCTGGTCGAGCAGGCCGACAGCGGCGAGCCGGCCCGGCAACTGGTGGTCACCGGGCTGACCGCCGCGTCCTTCGCCTGGTCCCACCAGCTACCGGAGTTGCAGCGCCTCACCGAGGCCGAGCTGGGCGTGGTCGCCTTCCCGGGCCCGCCCGGTGCGCAGTGGGCGCGGGCGTCGATGTACTGGGCCGGGTTCCGCGGCACCCGCCACCCGGACACCGTCGTCGACGTGATCAACTTCCTGACCACGAACGGCGAGGCCGGCACGGTCCTCGGCCACGAACGTGGCCTCAACGCCAGCATTCTCGTCCGCCGCTACACCGAGGGCAGCATCACCGACCCGGCTCAGCAACGGGCCGCCGCCCTCAACGCCAGCATCGGCGAACAGCTCGGGCCGGCACCGGCGCCACCGCCGAAGGGGCACGCCAAGGTGCGTACCCTGCTCGTCGCCACCGCCGAGAGCATCCGCTCCGGGCGGGCCGGCACCCGCGCGGCCACGTCCCGTTTCATCGCCCAGGCCAACGCAGCCCTGGCGGCCTGACCAGAGGCGGCGGCCGAATCGGCCGCCGCCGCTGGCCGGACGCGGCGCGAGCGACCCGCTCAGCGCGGCGGGCCGCCCCGGCGGTTGCGCGTGAATCGCAGCACCAGGAACACGATGATTGCCACCACCACCAGGCAGCAGAGCAGGCCGAGGAACCCGAAGCCGCCGCCGCGGGACCGCCGCCTGGCGGCCTCCACCACCAGCTCACCAGTACCCGTGGACGCCCAGGCCGCGACCGGCACGAAGACCGCCAGCACGACCGCACCGAGGACCGCGCTGAGCCGGCCCCACCACTTGCCGAATGAAGACATGTGCCCATCCTCGCCGAAGAGCGCAAACTCGGCACGCTGGTCCACGCCTTCGGCCTCCCGTGACACGCGAGGGACCGGTCCCGCCGCCATCAAAAAGCCCGGCCCCCACGATCCGGGGGCCGGGCTTTCGACGTGCACTTCCATTTGTAGCGGGGACAGGATTTGAACCTGCGACCTCTGGGTTATGAGCCCAGCGAGCTACCGAGCTGCTCCACCCCGCGTCGACTGGTTAACCCTAACCCACGCCCCCGGAGTGATGATCAGCGGGGGTGGCACCGGCCCACCCGCGGCGGTAGCCGGGGATCCGAGCCGGCCCGGGTCGGCCCGACAGGCAGGCAGCGGGTCGGGCTGACCGGGAGATACCGAACGGCCCCCGAGGAGTAGATCCTCGAGGGCCGTTCGTCGTGGTAGCGGGGACAGGATTTGAACCTGCGACCTCTGGGTTATGAGCCCAGCGAGCTACCGAGCTGCTCCACCCCGCGTCGGTTCACTAACCGTAGCGCACCGACCCGGGGCACCGCAAAGCGACCCCGATACCGCCAGCCCAGACCCCGCTGACCTGGGCCGTCGTCAGTCGAGCCAGTCCTCGATCGCCGCCACCGCCCGCCGACTGTCGCCATCGACCTGCGCCCGCTCGGCGGAGGTGTTCTCCCAGCCCTGTTCCCAGAGCACCGTCACCACGTCCCCGACCCGCACCGCCCGGACCAGCCGGACCTCGTCCTCCCCCGGCTCGCCCATGCCCTCCGGGTACGGCGCCCGCATCTCGAACAGCACCGACTCGTCCCCGTACCGACCCGGGTCCAGCAGCCGCTGCCGCCAGGTCCTCTCGGTGTCGTCGGGCAACTCCTGCTCGGGGCAGTCGCGGACGGCCCGCCGCAGCTCCCGCAGCGCGTCGTCGGCACGGCCCGCCCGGTAGATGGTGATGGTGTGCCGGTAACTGCCGGCCGGCACGTACCCCGCCGGGGTCTCCGGTCGCTTGTAGGCCAGGTACCGGCCCCGGCGCTGCACCACCCCGGACTCGCTGGAGTAGCGCGCTCCACAGAGCACCGGCAGCGCCGAACCCTCGACCCGCGACTCCAGACCCGTCTGGTTCTGCGCCGCCAGGACGAAGAAGGCACGGTCCGGGATCGAGGTGGGCGTGCGGGAAGTCGCCGCTCCGGTCGTCGGGGCCGCTGACGGCGTACCCCTCGGTGTGCCGCGCGGCGACGCCGGGGCCGACGGCGAGAGGGAGGGGGACGACGAGGACGCCGACCCCGTCGGCACCGGGCCGGGGGTGTCAGCCGGCGGCGGCAACGGCGCGGAGCCGTCCGCCGACACCAGCAGGCGGCCTCCGGCGGCCACCCCGCCGAGCAGCACCGCCACCGCGAGCGCGGTGCCGGCGAGCCGCAGCCGGGCCCGCCGGTCGGCGCGCCGCCGGACCAGCTCGGGGTGGACCAGTTCCTGGCCGTCCGCCGTATCGCTGAGCGACCGGTACAGGTCGGAGAGTTCAGCTGACATCGTTCGCCTCCAGCTCCACGGTCGAGAGGTCGGGCAGCAGCGCGGCCAGCCGGGACCGGCCTCGGGACAGCCAGGACTTCACGGTGCCCACCGGCACGTCGGTCTCCCGGGCGATCTCGTCCACCGACATGTCGAAGAGGTAGTGCAGGGCCAGCGCCTGCCGTTGGGCGGCCGGCAGCTGGCGGAGCGCGTGGACCAGCAGGACCCCGTCCTCGCTCGGCGGCGGGGCCGCCGGCGGAGGGCCGGTACGGCTCAGCACCGCCCGCCGGCGGTGCAGGTGCCGCCAGCGGTCGGTCGCCAGCCGGGCCACCACCAGGCGCAGCCACGCCTCCGGCGCCGGATGCGCCGCCAGCCGTCCCCACTGCCGCCAGGCGCGGGCGAACGCCTCCTGCACCAGATCCTGCGCCTCGGTGTGGTCGCCGGCGACCGCGTAGCCGTACCGCAACATCCGCCGGGCGGTGCCCCGGTAGAACTCGTCGAAGCTCTGCGCATCCCTCACGGCTGCTCCCCCTCGTCCACCCCTTTGCAATGAGGACGGCGATCAGGTGCCGCAGGTTGCGGGTCGGCCGGCCGGCGCCTGTCGGAGAGGCGACAGGGGACCCACCTGTGGAAACGGCGAAGCCCCCGGCGTCCGGACCAGGGTGCGGTCCGGGCGCCGGGGGCTCCGTGAGGCGTGCCGGGACGGGCGGGTCAGCCGCCCGCGGCGGCGGTCGGGCTGGGCGGCGGCGCGCTGCCGCTCGGCGACGGGCTGCCGCTCGGCGAAGCGGGCGTGTTCGCCGCCGGCTGCGCCTGCTGGAAGGCGGTCAGCGCCTCGTCCAGCGCCTTGAGCGCGCGGCCGTACCGCTCGAAGTCACCGGAGGTCTGGGCGGCCCGGACCTCGGTGATGGCGGTCTGCACCCGGTCCGCCGCGGTGGCCAGCTCCCCCGTCAGGGGTGGCGTGCCGTCGCCGGTGGTCGGCGGCGGCGGGGTGCCGCCCCCGGTCGTCGGAGGCGGCGGCGCGCCCTGCCCGGCCCGCTTGCCCTGGTCGACCAGTTGCTTGATGCCGTCGTTGATGTTGTCGGCCAGCGCGACGAAGGACCCGCCGTCGCCGTACGAGAGCAGCACCTTCTGCAGCAACGGGTACGCGTCCTGCTGGTTGCTCTTCACGTAGACCGGCTCGACGTAGAGCATCCCGTCGGCGAACGGCAACGAGAGCAGGTTGCCGTACTGCACCTGCGCCTGGTTGCTGGAGAGCAGGTTGAGCTGCTGGCGGATGTTCGCGTTGTTGGTCATCTGCTGGTGCACCTGCACCGGGCCGGAGATCCGGGTCTGGTCCGGCAGCTCCAGTACCTCCAGCCGGGGCTTTCCCTCGACGTACGACCCGGAGATCAGCGCGGCGAGGTTCTGCCGGCCGTTCGGCGTGACCGCCGAGGTGAGCTGGAACCGCGGGCTCTCCTGCCCGGGGAACTGGGTGAACAGGTAGTACGGGGGCTGCTTCTGGCCGCTGTCCGGCGCGTCCGGCACGTTGGGCACCTGCCAGAAGTCCTGCGCCGAGTAGAAGTCGCCCGGGTTGGTCACGTGGAACTTGGTGAGCAGGTTGCGCTGCACCTTGAACATGTCCGCCGGGTAGCGCAGGTGCTCGGTCAGCTCGACCGGGATGTCCTTCTTCGGCAGCACCAGGTCACCGCCGAACGCCTTGTTCCACGCCTTGAGCACCGGGTCGGTGTCGTCGTACTCGTAGAGCTTCACGGTGCCGTCGTACGCGTCGACGGTGGCCTTCACCGAGTTGCGCATGTAGTTGACGTTCTCCCGGGCCAGCTGGAAGGTGCCCCGGTTGGTCAGCTCGTCGGTGGTCTCGGTCTGGAGGTTGACCCGCTCCGCGTACGGGTAGGTCGCCGCCGTGGTGTAGCCGTCGACGATCCACTGCACCCGGCCGTCGACCACCGCCGGGTAGGGGTCGCCGTCCAGGGTGAGGAACGGCGCGACCTTCTCCACCCGGTCCCGCGGGTTGCGCACGTAGAGCAGCTTGGAGTCCTTGTTGACCGCCTCGGAGAGCAGGAAGTTCGACTCCTGCTCCTTGATGGCGTACAGCAGCCGCCGGGTGAAGGAGCCGATCTCGACGCCGCCCTCGCCGGTGTAGGTGTAGGACTCGCCGCCACCGTCACCGACCGGCCGGTCGAACTCGGCCTTCTTGTCCGGGTCGGCCTGGCCGACGATCGCGTAGTCGTCGGCAGCCATCCGCTCGCCGTAGTAGATGCGCGGCTGCTTCGCCGGGATCTGCTCGGTCTGCGAGGAGCACGCCTCCTGGGTCTTCTCACCCAGGAAGCCGGACACGAAGAACGGCTGCCCGCCGCAGACCACCTGGTTGGCCGGGGCGGCCACCAGCCCGTAGCCGTGGGTGTAGACGGTGTGCCGGTTGATCCAGGTGTTCTGCTGGTCGGTCAGCTCGCCGTAGTTGATCTCCCGGACGCCGACCACGTAGTCGGAGACCTTGCCGTTCACCCCGTACCGGTCGATGTCCAGCTTCGGGCCGAAGTCGTAGAAGCCGCGCACCTGCTGGAGCTGGGTGTAGGTCTCGCTGACCAGCTGCGGGTCGAGCAGCCGCACGTTCGACACCACCGAGGTGTCGGTGGCCAGGTTGGCCGGCGGGGTGAGGTTGCTCGCCGCGTACGGGGTGGTCTCGGTGGTCGCCAGCCCGAACGCCGCCCGGGTCGCGTCGATGCTGCGCTGGATGTACGGGGCTTCCTTGTCCTTGGCGCTCGGCTTGACCTCGAAGGTCTGCACCGCCCAGGGATAGATGCCGCCGATGGCCACCGCGGAGACGCCGAGCAGGGCGAGCGAGATGCCCGGCCAGACCAGGTTCCGCATCCACGCGTTGGAGAACACGATGATCGCGATCGCCACGACGATCGAGATGTAGGCCAGGATCTCCTTGGCCGGCAGCAGCGCGTTGACGTCGGCGTAGCCGGCGCCGTACAGCTTGGCCCCCTCGTTGTACTCCAGCAGCATCGCCCGCCGGTCCAGCACGTACGCGACCGACTTGAGCAGCACGAAGACCGCGACGAGGCTGCTCAGGTGGGCCCGGGCCGCGTTGCTCATCCGGTCCCCGACGCCCTGGAGGCGGACCCCGCCGAAGAGGTAGTGCACCGCCAGCGCGCCGATCACGGCCAGCACCACGGCGGTGAAGGCGACCCCGAGCAGGTAGCGCCAGAACGGCAGCTGGAACACGTAGAAGCCGATGTCCACCCCGAACTCCGGGTCCTTGATCCCGAAGTCGCCACCGTTACGGAACAGCAACCACTGGTTCCACCGGCTCTGCGCGGAGAGGCCGGCGAAGAGCCCGACCACGGCGGCGGTCAGCGCGATCCAGGTGCCGAGGCGCGGGCTGAGCGCCATCCGGTAACGCTCCAGGGTCGCCTGCTCGACCGAGTGCGGACGCAGACGCGGGCGCAGCCGGTGGGCCAGCCACAGGTTGCCGCCGACGATCACCGCCATGCCGAGGCCGACGGCGAGGAAGAGCAGCAGCCGGGTGACCAGCACGCCGGTGAAGACCTCGGTGTAGCGGACCTCGTCGAACCAGAGCCAGTCCGTCCACGCCTGGACACCCCAACCGAGCAGGGTGAAGAGCACGAACACCCCGACCAGGACGACGATGGTGACGCGTCCACGCCGGCTCATCCTCGGCAGGGGGCTGCTGCTACGCATTACCACTGTTGGCTCCGCACGCTCGATGTGATCGGCTCCGACCAGGCACCCAGAGTACGGGGTGTTCCTGAACGTGTCGGGGCACGGTCGCGCGCGTCAGCAGCGGGTCGGCTGGCCCCCCGCCCGCAGCGTCTCCAGCGCGGTCAGCCCCTCGTCCAACGAGCCCACCCGCAGCAGCGGCAGATCGGGCTGCGGATTGCGGACCGCCTCGGCGCAGTTGTCCGCCGGCACGAGGAAGACCTTGGCCCCGGCGCGTTTCGCACCGACCAGCTTCTGGGCGATCCCGCCGATCGGGCCGACGTTGCCCTCGTCGTCGATCGTGCCGGTGCCGGCGATGACCTGACCACCGGTGAGGTCGGCCGGGGTCAGCTTGTCCACGATGCCCAGGGCGAACATCAGGCCGGCGCTCGGCCCGCCGATGTCCTCCAGGTCGATGCCGAGCGTGAACGGATGCGGCTGCTGCTGCTCGATCTCGACGCCGATCCGCGGCCGGCCGTCCTGCTCCCTGCTGGTCACCGTCGCGGTGGCCGCCGCGCCGTCGCGGGTGTAGCCGATGGTCAGGGCCGTGCCGGCCGGCTTGGCCCGGACCAGATCGGTGAGCTTCGAGGCCACCGGCACCGGCTGACCGTCGACCGACGTGACCACGTCACCGACCTTGAGTACCCCGGCGGACGGGCCGCCCTCGGCCACCGTCTTGATCACCACCTGCACGGGGAAGCCCAGTTCGCGCAGCGCCGCGGTCTCGGCGCTGGTCTGCGACACCTTGAAGTCCTCGGCGTTGCGCTGCTCGACCTGCTCCGTCGACTCCCCCGGCGGGTACACCAGCTCGCGCGGCACCACCGCCTCGTCGTCGGAGAACCAGCCGGCGATCGCCGCTCGGAGCCGCACCGTGGGCTGCACCCCCACCGTGGTCAGCCGGAGCTGACCGGCGGAGGTGGAGGTCTCCCGCCCGGAGATCTGGATGACCTCCTTGCCGTCGGCCGTGCCGAGGGTGTTGACCGTCGGGCCCGGGCCGAGCACCACGTACGGGATCGGCACCCGGAGCACCCCGATGCTCAGCAGGGCGGTGAAGAGGGCACCGAGCAGGACCGTCAGGCCACGACGTCTCATGCGGCAGAGCGTACCGACCACCCGGGGCCCGCCTGACGAATGCGCCGCGCGACTTCGCCCTCAGCGCAACGCCAGCGGCGGCTACCAGGGGCGCGGCGCGCGTACCGTAGACGTCGTGCCTGATATTCCGTTCGGTTTCGCGCTCCCGGGTGGGCAACCACCAGACCCCAACGATCCCGCGCAGATGCAGCAGTTCATGTCGCAGTTGCAGCACCTGCTCTCCGCGCCGGGCAGTGGGCCGGTCAACTGGGACCTGGCCCGGCAGGTGGCGGCCAGCCAGCTCGCGGCCGCCGGCGACCCCGCGGTGTCGCCGTACGAGCGCAACGCCGTGGAAGAGGCGCTGCGCCTGGCCGACCTGTGGCTCGAGCCCGCCTCGTCATGGCCGTCGGGCATCCAGTCCCCGGTGGCCTGGAACCGCAACGAGTGGATCTTCAAGACGCTGGACGTGTGGCGCAAGCTCTGCGACCCGGTGGCCAGCCGGATGGTCGGCGCCATGGGCGACCTGGTGCCGCCGGAGGCGCGCGCCCAGCTCGGTCCGATGCAGTCGATGGTCGCCACCCTCGGTGGCGCGCTCTTCGGCGGGCAGTTGGGGCAGGCCCTCGGTTCGCTCGCCGCGGAGGTGCTCTCCGCCGGCGACATCGGGCTGCCGCTCGGCCCGGCGGGCACGGCCGCGCTGATCCCGGCCAACATCCGGGCGTACGGCGAGGGCCTGGAGCTGCCCGAGGATGAGGTCCGCCTCTACGTGGCGCTGCGCGAGGCCGCCCACCAGCGGCTGTTCCAGCACGTCCCGTGGCTGCGCGGGCACGTGCTCAGCGCGGTCGAGATGTACGCGTCGGGCATCCGCGTCAACCGCGAGGCGATCGAGGAGGCGATGGGTCGGGTCGACCCGACCGACCCCGAGTCGATGCAGGCGATCGCGCTGGAGGGCATCTTCACCCCCGAGGACAGCCCGGCGCAGAAGGCCTCGCTGGCCCGCCTGGAGACCGCGTTGGCCCTGGTTGAGGGCTGGGTCTGCCATGTGGTGGACAGCGCCGCCAGCGAGCGGCTGCCGAACGTCGTCCGGCTGGGTGAGGCGTTCCGCCGCCGCCGCGCCGCCGGCGGTCCCGCCGAGCAGACCTTCGCCGCGCTGGTCGGTCTGGAGCTGCGCCCGCGCCGGCTGCGCGAGGCCGCGGCGCTCTGGGCCGCGCTCACCGAGCACCGGGGCATCGCCGGCCGGGACGCCGTCTGGGGTCACCCGGACCTGCTGCCGTCCGACGACGACTTCGCCGACCCGGTCGCCTTCGCGATGAACGACATGGACCTGAGCGAGCTGGACAACTTCGACTTCACCGCACCGGGTGGGGCGGAGGAGAAGGCCCCGGGCCAGCAGGACGACACCGACGGCGACGCCAGGTCCTGACGGCCGAACGGGTGCCCGCGCCGATCGGCGGCGGGCACCCGGCAGGTCGGCCCGCGGGCCCCGACCAGGTTGACCAGCGGGTCAGGCCGGCCGGCCGGAGCCGGAAAGCAGGGCGCGGGTGGCCTCCCAGCCCTCGAAGGCCGGGTCCAGGGTGGCCAGGTCGGCCGGGCCGCGCAGCCGGCGCCAGCCGGCGGTGACCGCCACGTCCTGCGGTCGGGGGGCACCGGCCCGCGCGTCGGCCGGTATCGCGGTGTCCAGGTCCAGCGGAGCGAGCCAGCCCGGCACGGGCAGCCGCGCGGCCACGCCGAGCAGGCCCGGCCCGCCGCCCTCCACGGGGGCGACCGCGACCGGTCGGGTGGTGAGCGGGCGCAGCAGCTTGCCCACGGTCAGCGCGGGCAGGTCCGGCACGTCGCCGGCGAGCACGGCCGCCTGGTCGTAGCCCTCGATCGCGGCGAACACCGCGGTCGGTGTCGGCTCTGGCACCTCGTACACGACCGTGCCGGGCCAGACCAGAGCGTCCGCCAGAGCGCGGTCGGCCGGGGTCACCGCGACGGCGACGTCCACCTCGTTGAGGGTGGCGAGCAGGTCGACGACGTCCTCGGCGAGCGCCGCCCGCCAGGCCGCCCGGTCGACGCCGGGGGGCGACCAGTGCACCGGCCCGAGCAACGCCACCACCACTCGTCGTGCCACGTTCCCGACCCTAGCGCCCCGGCACCGGCCTGTGCCGAGCCGGTGATCGACCCGGTGTCAATGATGTCGCGGCATCCCGGAGGCTCGGACACCGCGGTGTCAGGAAGCCGAGTCGATCACCGGGCGCGCTCCCGCGTCAGGACGGCAGGGGGGCGCAGGACGCGGCCGCGACGCCCTCGAGGTAGCCGCGGGCACGTTCCGCCTTGGGATAGCGACCGACGAGCGACCAGAACCGCGCGTTGTGGCTGGGCACGATGAGGTGGGCCAGCTCGTGCAGCAGCACGTAGTCGATCACCCAGTCGGGCATGTCCTGCACGCGGTGTGAGATCCGGATGCTGCGGTCGGCGGGCGTGCAGGAGCCCCACCGGCCGTTCTGGTTGGTGACCCACCGGACGCTGGCCGGCACCGCCTTCGCGCCGTACCCGCCGAGGTAGAGGTCGATCAGCCGGGTGGCCCGCGCCAGCAGCTCGGCGTCGGACCGGGCCAACCGGCCCTCCCGGGCGGCGAGCCGGGCGAGCATCCGGTCGACCCACTCGCTCTCCTCGGCCCGGGAGAACTGGTCCGGGATGAGGACGACGACCCGCTCACCGTCACGGTACGCAGACACCGTGCGTCGCCGGCGCTGGCTGCGCCGCACCTCGACGACCGGCTTGCGCGTCCCCGCCATCACTGGCCCGCGCAGCCTCGGCTACGTGTCACGAAGGAAAGCTAATGCGTACTGACCAGGGGTCCGCAAGAGTCAACCGCGCGACACGCGCCCAGAAAATGGTGATTGGTCGTCCGGCGTCCCGAAAATTTCTTGGCCGCACCGCCGTCGCGCCATCTCGTCACCCTTCGTGAACACCGATGGCGTGCCGCGCGGTCCCCTCCACCGTAGGTGATCACCGTGCCCGGTGCGCCGCGGGGGCACCCGCACGGGTGGCTGAGAGGGTTTAGCCGGCGTGTCCCCGCCAAACTGACTTATCCGACCTAATTCGCCATGCACACTCTCGACGTCGACTTGCTCACAGGTCGATGCACAGCTGACATGGAACTGCCCAGACCTGGGTAGGGTCCGCGAACCAGCGGTCACGAAGGTGGCCGTGGAGTGAGACCCAGCGCCGGCGCCCCGTGTGGCCCGCCGCCGGGCACCCCGCCGGGACGGCATCGACCGGCGGACGAGACGAGGAGGGCACCGTGGCCGACCAGGCCCAGACCTACAACGGTTACTGCGTGAAGTGCAAGGAGAAGCGGGACTTCGAGGGGCACGTCGAGGTCTCGAAGACCGGAATGAACATGGCCAAGGGCAAGTGTCCGGTTTGCGGGACAACAGTGAACCGCATCCTCGGCAAGGCGAAGGTCTGACCCGACGGGTGGGCGGGGGCGGGGTGGCCATCAGCCACCCCGCCCCCGTTCCGTTCCGGAGCGGTGACCGCTCCCGAGGGTCTGTCAGGTGGCCGACACCGTTACCGGCGGGTTGTGGATAACCCGTCAAATCCTGTGGACAGTGCTGGACAGAGACCTGGCCACCTGTGGACAACGATCGACGCAACGCAGGGAAGCGGTCACGATTCGTCAACATGAGTCGTATCGCCCTGCCCCGCCCGACCCTGCTGCCCGGCCTCAGCCGACTCTGGCGGGATCGGCACACCCTCCAGCTCGGCGTCGGCCCGGGGCCCGCCGCGCTGCTGGAGCTGGCCAACCCGCGCGCCGCCCACCTGCTCGACCTGCTCGACGGCACCCGCAGCGAACGCACCGTGCTGGCCCACGCGGTGACGACGCGGGTCACCGCGGACGAGGCCCGTACCCTGCTCGAC
>NZ_QGKR01000213.1 GCF_003172955.1 Micromonospora acroterricola
CTCCGGGAGACGCTGCGCCGGGGCGGACCGTGCCGGCGGCCGGCGGCGCGGCGGGCGGCGCCGCCTCGCCGTCGAGCCGTTCCACCACGTTGCGGCGGATGACGTTCTTGCCCGGCTCCCGCACCAGCTCCATGGCTGCGGCGTTGAGCAGCACGCAACTCCCCGACGGACCGGTGACCGTCACCGTGGCCGCCCGGTTGTTGTCCAGGTTCGTGACCCGCAGCCGGGTGCCCACCGGGAACCGGTCGCTGGTCGCCGCCGGCGCCCCGCCCTCCGCCGAGAAGGTCACCGAGCCCGAGCAGACGGACTGGCCCGCCGGTGCGGTTCCGGCGAACCCGAAACCGGTCCCCACCGCCACGCCCGCCGCGGCGAGCACCGCCACGGTCGCCGCCAGCACGTGCTTGCGCTGCACCCTCATCGCCGTCACTCCCGTCCTCGGTGTGTGTTTCACCGCGTGGTACGGATGGGAGCTCCCTACCGTTCAGCCGACACGGGCCCCGATCGCGGTGGCGGCCAGATCCACCGGCCCGTACCGGGTGTGCGGCGCCCCGGTGGTCAGCGCCCAGTAGCGGTCCCCGTACGACCAGTGCCACCACTCGGTCGGGTAGTTCACCAGGCCGGCGCCGCCGAGCGCGTCGACCATGAGCTGCCGGTGGCGGCGGGCGGTCGCGCCGATGGCGGGGGCGGCGGTGAAGCAGGCCTCGGCGCTGTCCTCGGGCGTGGCGTCGACGGCCGTGCCGAGATCCAGCTCCACGCCGTCGTCGGTGCACAGGGTCAGGTCCACCGCCCCACCGGTGCTGTGCGGGGCCACCTCGACCGGCGAGACGAACTTGCTGGTCTCCCGGTGCAGCCGCTCCGGCGACCATTCCGGGTGCCGCAGGCGCAGCTCGTCCCGGTAGCCGGTGAAGATGGCCAGCTGGGCCTGGTACGGCCGGTACCCCTCGATGACCAGCAGGCGCACCCCGGCGGGCAGCGCCCGCTGCGCGGCCAGCAGCCGGTCCGCGACACCCGTGCGCAGCCGGGCGTACGCGCCGGACGACTCGGCCGCCCGCCCGTCCAGTCGCAGCTCCGGCAGCTCGCGCAGGTCCACCAGCGGATCGCCGTCGTCCACGCTGGGCACCGCCGCCACCCGGGGGTCGGAGAGCAGGATCATCCGGCGCTCCGAGCGGCGGTCGCGGCGCGCCCCGCGTGCCGGGTGCGGGCCAGCTCGACCAGCCGGTCCACCACCTCCCGGTAGCCGACGCCGGCCGCCGCCCACACCTTCGGGTACATGGAGTGCGCGGTGAAGCCGGGCATCGTGTTCAGCTCGTTGACGTACAGCTCGCCGGTCGTCTCGTCGTAGAGGAAGTCGACCCGGGCCAGGCCCCAGCCGCCGATCGCGGCGAACGCCCGCAGCGACAGGTCGCGAACCCGCTCGGTCACCTCGTCCGGCAGCACCGCCGGGACGATCATCGGGTCCGCTTCGCCGAAGTACTTCTGCTGAAAGTCGAACCACCCGCCGGCGACGCGCACCTCGCCCACCGCCGACGCCTCCGGGCGCCAGCCCCCGAGCACCGCGCACTCCAACTCCCGGCCGCTGACGCCCTGCTCGACGATGACGAGCTGGTCGTGCCGGAGCGCCTCCTCGATCGCGGCGGCCAGGTCGTCGCCCTCCCCGACACGGGAAATGCCGATCGAGGAGCCCATGCTGGCCGGCTTGACGAACAGCGGGCGGCGCAGCCCCAGCACCAGCTTCTCCGGGTCCTCGGTCGCCCGGTAGGTGTGCTCGTCGAACGCGACGTGCGGGGTGATCGGGATGCCGTCGGCGCGCAGCGCCCGCTTCATCGCCACCTTGTTCATGCCCACCGCGGAGGCGAGGATGCCGCACCCGACGTACGGCACGTCCAGCGATTCCAGCAGCCCCTGCACCACCCCGTCCTCACCGAACGGGCCATGCAGCACGGGGAAGATCACGTCCAGCTCGGCGTGTACCGCGCGGGGGTCGTCCGCCGCGGACACCTGCAGGGTGCCCGGGCGGGGACCGGACCGCAGCTCGACCGCCGGTCCGGTCACCGTCAGCCGGTCGTCGATAGCCCGCTCGGCGGCGGGCCGGTCGCGCAGCTCGGCCAGCACCGCGTCGGGCATCAGCCGGAACCCGCCGGTCCGGGTGATACCGATGGCGACCGTACGGTATCCGCCGTCGGCCAGCGCCCGGGCCACGCCGAGGGCCGAGGCGCAGGACACCTCGTGCTCCGCCGACGGGCCACCGAACAGAATTCCGATTCGAGTTGGCGCGCTCATGCCGCCGCTCCTTCCACAGTCGTCACATCGGCGGGCTGCTGGGCCGTCAACCGGGCCACCAGCGCCGCCTCCACATTTCCGCCGGTCAGCACCACGCCGACCGTCCGTTGCCGCTTCCGGCCCGCGCCGGGGACGCCCGCCGGCACACCGACCCGGTCGCCGCCCGCCTCGGCGGGCAGGCGAAGCGCGCCAGCCAGGCCCGCCGCCCCGGACGGCTCGACGAGCACCTTCAGCTCCATCAGGAGCAGCCGGAACGCCGCCGCGATCTCCTCGTCGTCGACCCGGACGACCCCGCGCACGGCGGTCCGCAGGATGGCGAACGGCAGTTCACCCACGCAGGACGGCCGCAGGCCGTCGGCGATCGTGGGCGCCGGCGCGACGGCAACGCGCTCGCCGGCCGCGAGGCTGCGCGCCAGGGAGTCGCAGCCCACCGGCTCCACGCCGTACACCTCGATGCCCGTGCCGGCGGCGGCCAGGCAGGCGCCCGCCACCCCACCGCCCCCACCGACCGGCACCACCAGCGCGTCCAGCGGTGTGCCGGCGCGCTCGGCCTGCTCGATCAGCTCCAGGCTGGCGCTGCCCTGCCCGGCGATCACGTCCGCGTGGTCGTACGCGTCGATGACCGGGTGGCCCGTCTCGTCGCTGAGCTTGCGGGCCGCCGACACCCGCTCGTCGACGCTCGTGCCGGCGAACAACACCCGCGCGCCGGCCGCCCGGGCCCGGTCGACCTTGGTCCGTGCCGCGTCGACCGGCAGCACCACGGTGGCCGCGAGCCCGTGCTGCCGGGCGGCCAACGCCACCGCCACCGCGTGGTTGCCGGTGCTCTGCGCGATCACCCCGGCCTCGCCGGCGGCGGAGAGCCGGCCGACCGCCCGCAGCGCGCCCCGCATCTTGTACGAGCCGCCGTCCTGGAGGTTCTCCGCCTTGAGCAGGACCTGCGCCCCGGCCAGCCGGTCGATCACCGGGGACCGCAGCACCGGAGTACGGACCACCCGGCCGGAGAGCCAGCGGGCGGCCTCCTCGACGTCGGCACGGCGCGGAGTGGCCGGTGCCGCGGTGGATGATGACATGGGTTCTCCTTCGGTCGTCGCTGGCGCCGGGATCGGGTCCACGGGGGCGCAGCTGGTCGCTTTCGGGCACGCCGGAGGCAGGGATGCCGCGAGACGCGGACCCCCGGGCTGGTGGGTTGTGGGTGCTAGGGCGGGGCGGGCAGTTCGACGTCCACCCGCAGGCCGCCGTGCTCGGCGGGTCGGGCCGCGATGATGCCGTCGTGCGCCTGGGTGATCGAGCGGGCGATGGTCAGGCCGAGGCCGGCGCCGCCGCCGTGCGAGGTGCGGTCCTGGGCGAGGCGGCGAAAAGGCTCGAAGAGACCGGCCACCGCCTCGGCCGGCACGGGCTGGCCCGTGTTGACCACGGACAGCGCGGGCGTGCCGCCGACCGTGACGGACAGCGAGCCGCCGCGCCGGTTGTACTTGATCCCGTTCTCCACCAGGTTGGTGACCAGGCGTTCCAGCAGCACGCGCTCGCCGACGACGACCCGGGGCGCGAGGTGGGTGTCGATGGTCACGGCCGCGTCCCGGGCCCGGTCCTGGTAGCCGGTGAGCACCGAGCCGACGATCTCGTCGAGCCGCTGGGGGGTACGCGAGCGCAGGCCCTGGTCGCAGTCGCTGAGCGCGAGCAGACCCTCGATCAGCCGCTCGTTGCGCTCGTTGGTCTCCAGCAGCTGGCTGGTCAGCAGCTCCAGCTGCTCAGCGGTGAGCGACCGCGCCATCCCGACCTCGATGAGTGTCCGCTGCACCGCCAGTGGGGTGCGCAGCTCGTGCGAGGCGTTCGCGGCGAACCGCCGCTGCCCCTCGTACCCGGCGGAGACACGTTCCATCATCTCGTCGATCGCCCGGCCCAGCCGGGCCAGCTCGTCGCGGCCCCGGGGCCGGATCCGGTGGCCGAGGTTCTGCGGGCCGAGGTGCCCGATCGGCTCCGCCAGGTCGCCGACCGGGCGCAGGCACCACGCCGCGCCGAACCACAGCGCCACCAGGGCGACCACGGTCACGATCAGCACGGCTGCCACGGGAAGCACGAACACGTCCTGGCGTACCGACGCGCACGAGTCCAGCAGGCCGGGCACGGGCAGGTCGCAGAGCTGCTGGCCACGATTCCAGATCAGCCCCGTCAGCCACGTGCCGGTCGTCGGCAGGAGCGGCCCTGCCAGCAACGCCAGCAGGCCGACGAGCAGCACTCGGCGTCGGGGCGTCCAGCTCACGCCGCGTCACCGAGCCGGTAGCCGGCCTTGGGGACGGTGTGGATGACCGCCGGGTCGCCGAGCTTCCTGCGCAGGGTCATCACGGTGACCCGTACGGCGTTGGTGAACGGGTCGGCGAACTCGTCCCAGGCCTGCTCCAGCAGCTCCTCCGCGCTGACCACCTGACCGCCGGCACGCAGCAGCACGTGCAGCACGGCGAACTCCTTCGGGCTCAGCGCCAGCGGTCGGCCATCCCGGCTCGCCACGTGGCGGGCCACGTCCAGCACCACGCCGTCCTGTTCCAGCACCGGCGGGAGCGCCGGGGTGGACCGCCGGCCGAGGGCCTGCACCCGGGCGACCAGCTCGGCGAAGGCGAACGGCTTGGTCAGGTAGTCGTCCGCGCCGAGGTCCAGACCCGCCACCCGGTCCCGGATGCCGGCGGCCGCGGTGAGCAGCAGCACCCGGGTGCCCGCCTGGGAGCCGGCGATGCTGCGGCACACCTCGTCACCGGTGTGCCCGGGCATGTCCCGGTCCAGGACCGCGACGTCGTACCGGTTCACGCCGATCCGCTCCAGCGCACCGTCGCCGTCGTAGCAGACGTCGACGGCCATCGAGAGCCGTCGCAGCCCCTCGGCCACGGTGTCCGCCAACAACCGCTCGTCGTCCGCCACCAGCACCCGCACGCTTCCGCTCCCCGTGTTTCCGCTCGTCCGGCATACCGTCGCAGGCCGAGGTTAAGGGTTCTGTAAGCACCCGCCGGAGCCATCTTCCACGGCACCTCCTGCTGGACAAACCACTGCAAGCCAGGCTCCGCCGACTTCGTCCCCGCGCCATGCTCTTTGCGTCATCCGTCCCGGGGGCGATGGGGCGGTTGGCGATCGAGGGTGAGCTGCGTCACGATGGGGGCCGAGGAGGTCGCCCCATGGCTGACCCGTGGCTCGCCCTGGAGTTCGGCGTCGATCCGGCCGAGCGGATCGCGCAGGTCGGCGCCGCCCACGAGGCGTTCCTCGCCGCCGGTGCCGCGCCACACCGGGTGCGTGAGGTGGTCCGCCGCTCCTGGGAACGCTCCGCCCGGCTCGACCCCGAGGCCACCCCGCCAGTCGACCTCACCGACGACGCGCTGGCGGCGTACCGGGCCGCGCACCCGCTGGTCCGGGTGCTGCCGCTCTTCCGGGACCTGCTCGGGGGCATCGCGCAGGACGGCGCGCACCTGATGGCGGTCTGCGACGCGTACGGGCGGCTGCTCTGGGTGGAGGGCCACCCGGGGGTCCTCCGGCACGCGGAGCGGATGAACTTCGTGCCCGGCGCCCTCTGGGACGAGCGGCACGCCGGCACCAATGCCCCCGGCACCGCCCTGGCCGTCGACCACAGCGTGCAGATCTTCGCCACCGAGCACTTCAGTCGGCCCGTGCAGCGGTGGACCTGCGCCGCCGCGCCGATCCACGACCCGGTCACCGGGCGGCTGCTCGGCGCGGTCGACATCACCGGCGGCGACCACCTGGCCAACCCGCAGAGCCTGGCGCTGGTCCGGGCCACCGCCCGGGCCGCCGAGGCGCATCTCGCCACCGACCGGCCGGTGGAGCCCGGCGTCGCCACCGTGACCGCGCTCGGCCGGGACGAGGCGGAGCTGCGGGTCGACGGGCGGCGCATCCGGCTCGGCCGCCGGCACAGCGAGCTGCTGGTGCTGCTGCTCCACCACCCCGAGGGGCGCACCGGCGAACAACTCGGCCTCGACCTGTACGGCGACGACCGGCTGCACCCGGTCACCCTGCGCGCGGAGCTGTCCCGGCTGCGCCGGGTGCTCGGCCCCGAGCTGCTCGACTCCCGCCCGTACCGGCTGCGCGGCACCGTCCGCGCCGACTTCACCACCGTCGCCGACCG
This sequence comes from Micromonospora acroterricola, assembly GCF_003172955.1. Lineage (GTDB taxonomy): Bacteria > Actinomycetota > Actinomycetes > Mycobacteriales > Micromonosporaceae > Micromonospora > Micromonospora acroterricola. The sequence continues at coordinate 6,401 of NZ_QGKR01000213.1, forward strand.
GTTGGACCAGGGCGATCCGGCGGGCGCGCTCGACGCGTACTCCGGGCCGCTGCTACCCGGCTCGGACGCGCCGGGAGTGACACGACTGCGCCGGCTGATCGACGGCCAGCTCCGTGCGGCCGTGCTGGCCGCCGCGGACCCGGCGCTGCTCGCGGCCTGGACCGCGACGCCCGCCGGCGCCGACGACCTGACCGCCTGGCAGGCCCTGGCGCGGGCGTTGCCGGCGGGCGCGCCGCGCCGGCCGCTCGCCCTCGCGCGCATCGACCAGCTTCTCGGGGAGTACGACCTGACGAGCGCAACGTCGCTGCAACGTCCTCGAAACTAACGTCGCCGCCGACACCGCACCACGACGGCGGAGGTAACCATGACGCGCTACGACGCGCCCACCCACTGGCAGTCCCGTTACGACCACTTCATCGGCGGCGAGTACGTCAAGCCGCACGGTGGCGCCTACTTCGAGAACCCCACCCCGGTGACCGGGCAGACCTTCACCGAGGTGGCCCGGGGCACCGCCGCGGACGTGGAGAGGGCCCTGGACGCCGCGCACGGCGCCGCCGACGCCTGGGGGCGCACCTCGGTGGCCGAACGGGCGCTGATCCTCAACCGGATCGCCGACCGGATGCAGGAGAACCTGGAGTCGTTGGCCATCGCCGAGACCTGGGAGAACGGCAAGCCGATCCGCGAGACGCTGGCCGCCGACATCCCGCTCGCCATCGACCACTTCCGCTACTTCGCCGGGGCGATCCGGGCACAGGAGGGCTCGCTCGGCGAACTCGACGACGACACGGTCGCGTACCACTTCCACGAGCCGCTCGGCGTGGTCGGGCAGATCATCCCGTGGAACTTCCCGATCCTGATGGCCACCTGGAAGCTCGCGCCCGCACTGGCCGCCGGCAACGCCGTGGTCCTCAAGCCGGCGGAGCAGACCCCGGCGTCGATCCACTACTGGCTGTCGCTGGTGGCGGACCTGCTGCCGCCCGGCGTGCTCAACATCGTCAACGGTTTCGGCGTGGAGGCCGGCAAGCCGCTGGCGTCCTCTGCGCGCGTGGCGAAGGTGGCGTTCACCGGGGAGACCACCACCGGGCGGCTGATCATGCAGTACGCCAGCGAGAACATCAAGCCCGTCACGCTGGAGCTGGGCGGCAAGAGCCCGAACCTCTTCTTCGACGACGTCAGCGCGTCCCGGGACGACTTCTTCGACAAGGCGCTCGAGGGCTTCGCCATGTTCGCGCTCAACCAGGGCGAGGTCTGCACCTGCCCGTCTCGCGCGCTGATCCAGCAGGGCCACTACAGCGACTTCCTCGCCGCCGCGGTCTCCCGCACGGAGCAGATCGTGCAGGGGCACCCGCTGGACACCGACACGATGATCGGCGCGCAGGCGTCCAACGACCAGTTGGAGAAGATCCTGTCCTACCTGGACATCGGCCGGCAGGAGGGCGCCAAGGTGCTCACCGGCGGCTCGCGCGCGGACCTGGGCGGCGAGCTGTCCGGCGGGTACTACGTCCAGCCGACCATCTTCGAGGGCGACAACTCGATGCGGGTCTTCCAGGAGGAGATCTTCGGGCCGGTGGTCTCGGTGACCTCCTTCGCCGACCTCGACGACGCCGTCAAGACCGCCAACGACACCCTGTACGGGCTGGGCGCGGGCGTCTGGACCCGGGACATGAACACGGCGTACCGGGCCGGGCGGGCCATCCAGGCCGGTCGGGTGTGGACCAACTGCTACCACGCGTACCCGGCGCACGCCGCGTTCGGCGGGTACAAGCAGTCCGGCATCGGCCGGGAGAACCACAAGATGATGCTGGAGCACTACCAGCAGACCAAGAACCTGCTGGTCAGCTACTCGACCCAGAAGCTCGGCTTCTTCTGATGTCCGTCGTCTCCGTCACCCCCGCCGCGGCCGAGCTGATCCGGTCGCTGCGGGGGCGGCACGGGCCGCTGATGTTCCACCAGTCCGGCGGCTGCTGCGACGGCAGCGCCCCGATGTGCTACCCGGCGGGCGAGTTCCGCACCGGCTCGTCCGACGTCCTGCTCGCCTCGCTGGCCGTGGACGGGGTGCCGGAGCCGGTCGAGTTCTGGATGTCCGCCGCCCAGTGGAAGCTGTGGAAACACACGAGGCTGACCGTCGACGTGGTCCCGGGACGCGGCAGCGGCTTCTCCCTGGAGGCGCCGGACGGCGTCCGCTTCCTCATCCGCTCCCGCCTCGCCGCCTAGGTCAGCCCGGCCCGGGTGGGCTGGCGGGCGGGGGGGCAACCGGCGGTGGAGAGCGTGATACCTCTGAGTCATATTGATGCCTCAGAGGTATCACGCTCAAAACCAAGTCCGCCACCGGGCGAAGTGACACGGCGTCACGTCGGGCGCGAAGCGCGATCAGTCGCAGCCGTAGCCGTCGTTGTCGCGGTCCAGGTCGTAGATGTCGCTGCCAATGACCTTGACGACCCCGCTGACGTAGGCCGGGCCGTTGCCGCTGCCGCCAGCGCAGTCGACGTCGCTGGCGATCGGGACGCAGGGGCTGTAGTTCGGGTCGCACCTCGACTGCGCCTTCTTGGTGCCGACGGCGACGACCTGGGTCACCGGCTGCTTCGTCACGACCGACTTGACCAGCTTCTTGGCCGTCCGCACCCCGTCCGTGGTGGTCACCTCGTACGTCAGGGTCTTCACACCGTTGACGCCCTTGGTCCGGACGACCCGCTTGCCCTCGGCCAGGGACGAGTCCTTGACGGTCCGCTCGCCGTACCGGATCGCGGCCCGCTCCGTCACCGTCGTCACCTGCACCACGGGCGCGGGCGCGGCGCTGGACGGGCTCGGCGCGACCGGACTGGAGGGTGCGGCGGCCGGTGACACCTCCTGCGCGGGGGCCTCCCCGGTCGGCTCGGCGGGCGCCGCCACGATGGGCTGCTGCGGTTGCTCGGCCGCCGTGCCGGTACGGGCGGGCGTCGGTTCGCCGGTCAGGGCGCCGACGATCGCGGTGCCGGCGCAGCAGAGCAGCAGGAACGACAGGGCCACCGAGCCGAGGATCACGGCGACGCGGCTGGCGGGACTGGCCCGGCGGAACCAGTTCGGTCGGGGCCCCGGGCCGGACAACGGCGCGTGCGGCGGGCCGGGATTCGGCGGTGGTTGCATCGTCACGGCGATGAGTGTCGTCGCAAACACCGCGTGCAATATCCACCGTCGCGCTCGTCACCCGCGCCGTTCGCTCCGGGAGGGAAGATCGGTGGGCGATGCCCCTGCGACCGACAGCGCGGCGCCGACGACGGGTCGACACACCCGGCGACCGCTCGGCCGGACGGGTCGGGCCGATCGTGCGGCCCCAGCCGGGCAGCAAAGCCGCAAACCGCCACGCACCAACATTCGCGCAGCCAGCTGCGGGGTGCGTCGACGATGGACGGCCGGCGACCTGTCAGGTTGCCGTCACCGCGCTGGTCAACGGTCGCTCCTCCATCCCCCACGGCGAACCGTAGTCCACCAGCAGGTCGAGGAAGGGCGTCGGAGGCAGCGCCTCCGGACCGAGCACCCCGACGCCGGACCAGGCGCCGGTGGCGAGCAGTTCCAGCGCCACCACCGGGTTGACCGCGGTCTGCCACACCACCGCCTGGTGGCCGTACTCCCGCATGGACCACTCGTTGTCGACGACGTGGTAGAGGTAGACCTCCCGGGGCTGTCCGTCGGGCCCGAGGCCGCGCACCCACGTGCCGGCGCAGGTCTTGCCCCGCATCCGGTCGCCCAGGGTGGCCGGGTCGGGCAGGCAGGCCGCGACCACGTCGCGGGGGGACACGTCGACGCCGCGCACCCCGACCGGAGAGACCGCGTCCAGGCCGAGCTTGTGCAGCGTCCTGAGCACGTCGATGAACTCGTCGCCGAGGCCGTACTTGAAGGTGACCCGGCGGGCCCTGACCCAGCGCGGGATGAGCAGCACCTCCTCGTGCTCGACGTTGACGCACTCGACCGGCCCGATGCCCTCCGGGAAGTGGAAGACCTCCGGCTCACTGAACGGCTCGGTGGTGTACCAGCCCCGATCCCGCTCCCAGACCACCGGCGGGTTGAGGCACTCCTCGATCGTCGTCCAGATGGAGAAGGAGGGCGCGAAGTCGTAGCCGTCGACGGTGAGGTTCGCCCCGTCCCGGACGCCGATTTCGTCGACCTCGCTGAACAGCTCGTCGGCGGCGTACCGGGCGAAGACGTCGGACAGGCCGGGTTCGACGCCGATGCCGCACAGGGCCAGCCGACCGTCGGCGGACCAGGCATCGGAGCGCGCGAACTGCTCGTCGCCGAGCATCACCCCGGTCTCGGCGTACGGACGGGACGGGTGCGGCTGCGACAGCGACATCGCCATGTCGAGGTAGTCCGCGCCGGCCGCGAACGCGCCGTCGAAGATCGGCATGACGAAGCGCGGGTCGACGGCGTTGAGCACGTGGGTGATCCGGTGCTCCCGGCAGAGCGCGGCGACCGCGTCGGCCGAGGAGGCGTCCACCTGGGCGGCCACGAAGCGGTCGCCGTGCCCGGTGACCGCGCGTTCGGCGCGGTCCGGGTCGTGGTCGGCGACCACCATGGTCTCGAAGAAGGACCGCCGGGCGGCGATGGCTACGGCAGCGGAGCCGACGCCACCGGCGCCGACGAGCAGGACACGCATCAGGAATCAAACCCCAAACCGAGTCGATCGAGAGTACGGAGCCAGAGGTCGCGCCGGCCGTCGCGCGCGTCGGCGCGGGCCAGCGACCAGCGGGTGAGATTGATGCCGATCGCGCGGACGGGTTCCGGCGGGAACGGCAGTGGCTTGGTGCGGACCAGGTCGAGCCGGGTCAGCGGGGTGTCCCCGCCGGCCAGCAGGTCGAGCAGCACCCGGGCACCGAAGCGGGTGGCCCCCACGCCGAGGCCGGTGTAGCCGGCCGCGTACGCCAGCCGGCCGCCGTACGCGGTGCCGAAGAACGGGCAGAACCGGGTGCAGGTGTCGATGACGCCACCCCAGCGGTGGCTGAAGCGCACGTCGGCGAGCTGCGGGAACGTGGTGAAGAAGTGCTCGGCGAGAGTGGTGAAGGTGGCGTGGCGCTGCTCCAGCTCCGGCGCGACCCGGTTGCCGTAGTGGTAGACCGCGTCGTAGCCGCCGAAGAGGATCCGCCCGTCGGCGGTGATCCGGTAGTAGTGGAACTGGTTGGCCGTGTCGGCCAGCCCCTGCCGGTTGCGCCAGCCGATCGCGTCCCGCTGCGCGGGGGTGAGCGGCTCGGTCATCAGCACGTGGTCGTACACCGGCACCACGTACGCCCGCAGCCGGCGCAGCAGCGGCGGAAAGGCGTTGGTGGCGAGCACCACCCGGCGGGCCCGCACCGACCCGGGCGCGGCGTCCGGTCCGCCGGCCGTTCGCGCGAGCAGCGCGCCGCCGTCGGCGCGCAGCCCGGTGACCCGGGTGTGCTCGTGCACCCGCACACCCAGCTCGATGCAGGCGCGGCGCAGCCCCCACGCCAGCTTCGCCGGGTCCAGCATGGCCACCCGGTCGGCGTCGACCATCCCACCCAGGTACGTCGGCGAGTTCACCTCGGCGCGCACCTCGTCGCGGTCCAACAGCCGCACCCGGTGGCCGTACCGTCCGGCCAGCTCCGCGTCGGCGGCGAGCCCGGCCAGCTGGTACGGCGCGACAGCGACGGCCAGTTCGCCGGTGCGCTCGAAGTCGCAGTCGATGCCGAACTCGGCGACGGTGGCGGCGATCGCGTCCAGGTTCTCCCGGCCGAGGCGTTCCAGCTCGCCGACCTCGTCGGGGAACCGGTCGACGCCGTTGGCCAGGCCGTGGGTGAGCGAGGCGGCGCAGAAGCCGCCGTTGCGCCCGGACGCGGCCCAGCCGCAGGTGCCCGCGTCGACCAGCAGCACGTCCCGGTCGGGGTCGGCCTGCTTGGCCAGCAGGGCGGCCCAGAGCCCGCTGTACCCGCCGCCGATCACCAGCAGGTCGGCGTGCTGCGGGCCGGTGAGCGGCGGCAGCGGGTCGGGGCGGTCCGGCCGGTCGAGCCAGTAGGGCACGGGCACCGCGTCGGCCAGCGCCCGGCCGGTATGCGGGAGGGTCATGACCGGCCGCGCACCGGAGCGCCCTGCGCCGGGCCGACCGGCAGGTTGGCGCGTCGGGCCCGCCGGCCGCGCAGCGAGCTGAGCCCCACCAGCAGCAGCGCGATCACGAACATCGCGGTGCCGATGACGTTGACCTGCGGCGGGATGCCCCGCTGGGCGGCGCCCCAGACGTACATGGGGAACGTGACGGTGGTGCCCGCGTTGAAGTTCGTGATGATGAAGTCGTCGAAGCTGAGCGAGAAGGCCAGCAGGGCGGCGGCCACGATGCCGGGCAGCACCAGCGGCAGGGTGATCCGCCGGAACGTCTGCCACTCGCTGGCGTAGAGGTCCATGGCGGCCTCCTCCAGCCGCCGGTCCATCCCGGCCAGCCGCGCCTTCACGGTGACCACCACGAACGAGACGCAGAACATCACGTGGGCGATGACGATCGTCCAGAAGCCCTGCGGCACCCCGGCGGAGACGAAGAGGGCCAGCAGAGAGGTGCCCATCACCAGCTCCGGCGTGGCCATCGGCAGGAAGATCAGCACGTTGATGCCGGACCGCCCACGGAAGCGGTGCCGAACCAGCGCGAACGCCATCAGCGTGCCGAGCACGGTGGCGACGACGGTGGCGATGAAGCCGATCTGCACGCTGCGGACGACCGCGTCGCACATGTCCGAGGTGGCGCACGGCTGGCGCCAGTTGTCCAGGGTGAACTCGTTGAAGTCGTACGACAGCCGGCTGGAGGGACGGTTGAACGACAGGCCGGCCACCACCAGGATCGGCAGCGCCAGGTAGCCGAGCACCAGCAACGCCACGATCATCACGCAGCGGTCGGCCAACCAACGCGAGAGCCTCACAGCACCTCCTCCGTGCCGGCCCTGCGCAGGTAGCCGAAGACCACCGCGAGGATCGCCGCCATCAGCAGGAACGACAGCGCGGCGCCCTGCGGGTAGTCCAACCGGACCAGGAACGCCGAGTCGATGACGTTGCCGATCATGTACTCGTTCGGCGTGCCGAGCAGTTCCGCGTTGATGTAGTCGCCGCTGGCCGGAATGAAGAACAGCAGCGTGCCGGCGACCAGGCCGGGCATGGACAGCGGCAGGGTGACCCTGCGGAACGCCTGCACCGGGCTGGCGTACAGGTCGCTGGCCGCCTCCAGCAGCCGGTAGTCCAGCCGTTCCAGGCTCGCGTACAGCGGCAGCACCAGGAACGGCAGGAAGTTGTACGTCAGGCCGAGCACCACCGCGAACGGGGTGGCCAGCAGCCGGCCGTCCGGGGCGAGCAGGTGCACGTCGCGCAGCAGGCCGACGAGCGCGCCGTTGTCCGACAGGATCGTCTTCCAGGCCAGCGTGCGGACCAGGAAGCTGGTGAACATCGGCGCGACCACGCAGACCAGCAGCAGGTTCTTCCACCGGCCGGCCTTCTGCGCGATGGCGTACGCCAGGGGGTAGCCCAGCAGCAGCGCCAGCACCAGGGCCACACCGGCGTAGCCGAACGAGCGCAGGAACTGCGGCCAGTACGCCTGCAGGACGTCGGGGTAGTTGCCGAATGCCCAGGTCAGCGCGTACCCGGTGGAGAGCGAGCCGCTGGGGTCGTAGAGGCTGGCCGAGGCGAGCTGCACCAGCGGCACGCCGAAGAACACCAGCAGCCAGGCCGCGCCGGGCAGCAGCAACAGGTACGGCAGTAGGCGGTGCCGCCCGGACCGGGCAGCCGGCGGCGTGGCCGCCGGCTGCCCCGATCCGGTGGGCACCTGGGCCAGGAGGGTCACGAGGACGCACCCACCGGCTCGTCGAGCACCGGCGACGTCCGGTCGGCGTCGTCGACGTCCCGGGGCAGCAGGAACGCGTGCCGCGGATCCCAGTACGCCACCGCCTCGCTGCCGACCGGCACCTGGGCCGCCGCCCCGCTGTTCGCCGTGAAGACCGACAGCTCGGTGCCCCAGCCGGTGCGCAGCAGGTACTGCGTGCTGACACCCACGTAGGAGGCGTCGGTGACCACCCCGGTCACGTGCTGATGACCGGCGGGCACCTGGTCGGCAGAGCCGACCAGGTTCAGCTTCTCCGGGCGTACCCCCAGGTGGACCGGGCCCCGGTCGACCCGGGACCGGCCGGCGGGCACGGAGAAGCGCGCGCCGTGCGCCGTCACCGCGACCTCGCCGCCACCGGTGCCGGCGGCCTCGGCGGCGAGCAGGTTGGACTGGCCGAGGAAGTTCGCCACGAACGCGGCGGCCGGGAACTCGTAGATGTCGGCCGGGGCGCCGAGCTGCTCGATCCGGCCGGCGTTCATCACGGCCACGGTGTCGGCCATGGTCATGGCCTCCTCCTGGTCGTGCGTGACGTGGACGAAGGTGATGCCCACCTCGGTCTGGATCCGCTTGAGCTCGATCTGCATCTGCCGGCGCAGCTTCAGGTCGAGCGCGCCCAGTGGCTCGTCGAGCAGCAGCACCTGCGGACGGTTGATCAGCGCGCGGGCGAGCGCGACCCTCTGCTGCTGGCCGCCGGAGAGCTGGGCCGGGCGGCGGTTGCCGTAGTCGTCGAGCTGCACCAGCGACAGCATCCGCAGGACCTCGTCATCGACCGAGCGGATCCCGCGCCGGCGCAGCCCGAAGGCCACGTTCTCGAAGATGTTCAAATGCGGGAAGAGCGCGTAGCTCTGGAAGACGGTGTTCACCGGGCGCTTGTACGGCCGCAGCCGGGCGATGTCCCGGTCGCCGAGCAGCACCTGACCGCTGGTCGGCTCCTCCAGGCCGGCGATCATCCGCAGCGTGGTGGTCTTGCCGCAGCCGGACGCGCCGAGCAGGGCGAAGAACGAGCCCTGACCGATGGTGAGGCTGAGGTCGTCGACGGCGGTGAAGACGCCGAACCGCTTGGTGAGGTTGGCCAGGCGCAGGTCGCCGGCGGGTGTCTCGCGCGCCATCCCCGTCACGCCCCGATGACCTGCTGGTACTTGCCCTCGTACTCCTTCTCCTGCTTCTCGTCCAGGGCCATGAACACCTTGGACTTCGACAGGAGCGCGTCATCGGGGAAGATCAGTGGGTTGGCGGCCAGCTCGGGGTCGATCTTCTCCATCTCGGCCTGGGCGCCCTTGACCGGGCAGATGTAGTTGACGTACGCGGCGAGCGTCGCGGCGACGGCCGGCTCGTAGTAGTAGTTGATCAGCGCTTCGGCGTTGCCCTTGTGGGTGGCCTTGTTCGGGACCATCATGTTGTCGCTGAACAGCATCACGCCGGAGTCGGGCGCGACGAACTGCACCTTCTCGTTCTCGCTGGAGAGCTGGATGACGTCCCCGGACCAGCCGATGCACGCGGCGATGTCACCCTTGGCCAGGTCGGGTGCGTAGTCGTTGCCGGTGAACTTGCGAATCTGCCCGGAGTCGACGGCCTTCTTGAGCTTGTTGAGCGCGTCGTCGAACTGGGCACTGGTGAAGTTGGCGGGATCATGCCCGTTGGACCCGAGCAGCAGGCCCATCGTGTCGCGCATCTCGCTGAGCGCGGTCACCTTGCCCTTGAGGTCCGGGCGGGTGAGCAGCTCGTCGACGGTGCGCAGCTCCTTGGTGACGCTGCCGTTGTACGCCAGACCGGCGAGGCCGGACTGCCACGGGATCGAGATCCGGTTCTCGGCGTCGAAGGAGCGGTTGAGCAGCGACGGGAGCAGGTTGGCCTGGACGTTCGGGATCTTCGCCGGGTCGAGCTTCTGGATCCAGCCGAGCCGGATCATCCGGGCCGCCATCCAGTCGGTCAGCACGATGATGTCGCGGTCGGTGCTCTGGCAGGCGGCGAGCTGGTTCTGCACCTTGCCGAAGAACTCGTTGTTGTCGTTGATGTCCTCGGTGTACGTCACCTGGATGCCGGTCTTGCTGATGAACTCGTCCAGGCTGGGCCGCTTGGACTCGTCCTTCTCGTCGACGTCCATGTACTGCGGCCAGTTGGAGAAGGCAAGCTTCTTCTCCGTGCCGGAAAGGTCTTCGCTGACGCAGCCGGCCTCGGTCTGCTGCGCGCCCTTGGTGCCGCAGCCGGCGAGGCTGCCGCCCGCGGCGAGCAGCGCGGCCGAACCGAGAGTGCCGGTGAGCAGTCCACGCCGGGTGAGGGGCCGGAGGGGAGTACGCATGACGACTCCTAAGGGGTCATCGTCGGCGGGCGGGACGGGGGTGGCGCGCCGGCGGGAGGGTTAGGTGCCATGGACGACTGATCCTGACATGAGGTGACCTCCCTTACAAGGGATTCCGTTGCGGGATTAGCGATGCACGACGAAATACGCCAGACTGCGCGAGGACACACGCGCGACATCACGATTCGGGACATGGGGAGCGCACGATGACGAACCGGCAGCACGAGAACGGCAACGGCGGTCGACGCGTCGCTGTCCGTGAAGGCGCCAATCACGCTCTGCTGGACGACGTGGCCAAGCGAATCATCGAACAGCTCCAGGAGGACGGCCGGCGGCCCTACGCCACGATCGGCAAGGCGGTCGGGCTCTCCGAGGCGGCGGTCCGCCAGCGGGTGCAGCGGCTGCTCGACTCCGGCGTGATGCAGATCGTCGCGGTCACCGATCCGCTCCAGCTCGGCTTCCCCCGGCAGGCGATGATCGGCCTGCGCACCGACGGCGACCTGGAGGCGGTGGCCGACCGGCTGGCCGAGCTGGAGGAGGTCGACTACGTGGTCATCACCGCCGGGTCGTTCGACCTGCTCACCGAGGTCGTCTGCCGCAACGACGACCACCTGCTGGAGATCCTGCAACGGCTGCGCGCGGTGCCCGGGGTGCTCTCCACGGAGGCGTTCGTCTACCTCAAGCTGCGCAAGCAGACCTACACCTGGGGTACGGCCTGACGCGCGCCCTTGATCCAGATCGTGCGCCGCGCCACGAGGGAGGCGCTACCACCCCGCGGGCGCTTTGGAGCTGATGTCGCAGACGATTCGCCCGTCAGCAGGACTTGGCGACGAGCACGATATGCCGTCCGAGGACGAACACGGTTCCGACGGCCGCGCCCCGGCGCCGGACTCGACCCGCGGCCCTCGCGCCGCCACCGCGGCCGCCGCAGAGCCGTGGCCGCCACCGAGACGCAGGAGAGGCCACCGCCGTGACGTCACGGTGACCGTCGCAGCGTGACCTCGCACTGGCCTCAGCCGGGATGTCGCAGCGGCTCGGCCTCGATGTCGCAGCGGCCTCAGCCGTGAGTCTCAGCAGCCTCGGCCGTGATGTCACAAACGATTCAGCTCCAAAGGCAGCCACGCATGCACCTCCGACTCCCGCGGGCCGTCTGCCCGGCCGCGACGGCAGTGCGGATTCCGTTGCATCCCACACGCCTGTGCGCTAAATCCGTCGTAGGAAACCCGTCACGCCACTGATACCACTTGCCTCGGAGGTGGATACTGTGCGATAACCGTTGGCAGAGCGGCCGGCGTCACCCCTTGCACCGGCCCGACGACCGATGGGGCTGACATGGCCAACGCCACCGACCACCTCTGGATGCACTTCACCCGGATGGCGAGCTACTCCGCCGGCGAGGTGCCGACCATCGTGCGCGGCGAAGGCGCGTACGTGTGGGACGCCCAGGGCCGCCGCTACCTGGACGGGCTCGCCGGGCTCTTCGTCGTCAACGCCGGCCACGGCCGCACCGAGCTGGCCGAGGCGGCCGCCAAGCAGGCCGGTGAGCTGGCGTACTTCCCGCTGTGGTCGTACGCGCACCCGAAGGCCGTCGAGCTGGCCGAGAAGATCTCGTCGCTGACCCCGGGCGACCTCAACCGGGTCTTCTTCACCACGGGCGGCTCGGAGGCCGTCGAGGCGGCGTGGAAGCTGGCCCGGGCCTACTTCAAGCGCACCGGCCAGCCCAACAAGTACAAGGTGATCAGCCGGTACATCGCCTACCACGGCACCTCGATGGGCGCGCTGTCCATCACCGGCCTGCCGGGCATCAAGAGCGATTTCGAGCCGCTGGTCCCCGGCGCGATCAAGGTGCCGAACACCAACTTCTATCGGGCGCCGGAGCATGGCGACTCGCCCGAGGCGTTCGGGCGCTGGGCCGCCGACGAGATCGGCCGGGCCATCGAGCGAGAGGGACCGGACACCGTCGCCGCGGTCTTCCTGGAGCCGGTGCAGAACTCCGGCGGCTGCTTCCCACCGCCGCCCGGCTACTTCGAGCGGGTCCGGGAGATCTGCGACGCGTACGACGTGCTGCTCGTCTCCGACGAGGTGATCTGCTCCTGGGGGCGGCTCGGCGAATACTTCGGCGCCGTTCGCTACGGCTACCAGCCCGACATCATCACCACCGCCAAGGGCATCACCTCCGGGTACGCCCCGCTCGGCGCGATGATCGCCAGCGACCGGCTGATGGAGCCGTTCCTCACCGAGACCGGCATGTTCGCCCACGGGGTGACCTTCGGTGGCCACCCGGTGTCCTGCGCGGTGGCCCTGGCCAACCTGGAGGTCTTCGCCCGCGAGGACCTGGTCGGGCACGTACGGGCCAACGAGGACGCCTTCCGGTCCACCCTGGAGAAGCTGTACGACCTGCCGATCGTCGGCGACGTCCGCGGCGACGGCTACTTCTACGGCATCGAGCTGGTCAAGGACAAGACGACTCGGGAGACCTTCGACGAGGCCGAGTCGGAGCGGCTGCTGCGGGGCTTCCTCTCCACGGCGCTGTTCCAGGCCGGGCTCTACTGCCGGGCCGACGACCGGGGTGACCCCGTCGTGCAGCTCGCCCCGCCGCTGATCGCCGAGCAGCAGCACTTCGACGAGATCGAGCAGATCCTGCGCACGGTGCTCACCGAGGCATGGGCTCGACTCTGAGCGGCGGCCCTGCCGGGCACTACCGGGAGCTGTCGTACTGGCTGTCGACACTGGGCGAGCCGCTGACGCCACGACCGGCGCTGCCCGGCGACACGGACGCCGACGTGGTGATCGTGGGCGCCGGCTACACCGGGCTGTGGACGGCATACCACCTGGCCCGGGCCGAGCCGACAATGCGGGTCATCGTGCTGGAGAAGGAGATCGCCGGGTACGGGGCTTCCGGTCGCAACGGCGGCTGGTGCTCGGCGCTCTTCCCCACCTCGCTGACCGGGCTGGCCCGCCGGCACGGCCGGGACGCCGCGATCGCCATGCAGCGCGCCCTGCACGGGACGGTGCGCGAGGTGGGCCGGGTGGTCGCGGCCGAGGGCATCGACTGCGACTGGGCGGACGGCGGCACGGTCATGCTCGCCCGCACCGGTCCGCAACTCGTCCGTGCCCGGGCCGCCGTGGACGAGGCCCGCGCCTTCGGCTTCGGCGCGGAGCACCTGGCGCTGCTCGACGCCGGCGAGGCCGCCGCCCGTTGCGCCGCCGAGGGGGTACGCGGTGGGACGTACACCCCGCACTGCGCGGCCGTGCACCCGGCGAAGCTGGTCCGCGGCCTCGCCAGGGCGGTGGAACGACTCGGGGTGACCATCCACGAGCGGACGGCGGTCACCGCGATCCGGGCCGGCGCGGCGGTCACCGCGAACGGCACGGTACGGGCGCCGGTGGTGGTCCGGGCGACCGAGGGGTACACGCCCACGCTGCCCGGTCAGCGGCGGGCCGTGGCGCCGGTGTACTCGCTGATGGTGGCCACCGAACCGCTGCCGCCCGAGACCTGGACACGGATCGGGCTGGCTCGGCGCGAGACGTTCTCCGACCACCGGCACGTGATCATCTACGGGCAGCGCACCGCGGACGGCCGGCTGGCCTTCGGCGGGCGCGGCGCTCCGTACCATTTCGGGTCCCGCGTCTCCCCCGACCACGACCGGGAGCCACGGGTCTTCGCGGCGCTGCGGCGGACGCTCGGGGAGCTCTTCCCGGTGCTCGGCCCGGACGTGCCGGTGACGCACAGCTGGGGTGGCCCGCTCGGTGTGGCAAGGGACTGGGCGGCCTCGGTCGGCTTCGACCGGGCCAGCGGCCTCGCCTGGGCGGGCGGCTACGTCGGCGACGGGGTGGGCTCCAGCAACCTCGCCGGCCGCACCCTGGCGGATCTGATCCGCGGCGAGCGCACCGAGCTGACCACCCTGCCCTGGGTCAACCACCGCTCCCCCCGCTGGGAGCCGGAACCCCTGCGCTGGCTGGCGGTGAACGCCGGCCTAGGGGTCATGGCCTCTGCCGACAAAGCCGAAGCCCGCACCAACCGCCCGTCCCGCCGAGCAGCAGCCTTCACCCGCCTCCTAGGCAACTAACCC
>NZ_QGKR01000261.1 GCF_003172955.1 Micromonospora acroterricola
CCTCACCGCCTGCACCAGCGCCCCCGCCGCCTCCCACACGAACGCCGGACCAGCGGCACCCCAGGTCACCGGGCCCCTCTGCGCCGCCCTGCCCACCGGCACCGACCCCGGCAACCCGACCTTCCTCGCCGGCCAACCCGTCGACCAGGCGCTGCGATGGATCCCCACCCTCACCACCTTCGAGGCGGCGCTGCGCACCAGCGGAGTCCTCAACGACCTGCCCACCGGCGCCGGCGTCACCGTCCTGGCGCCCTCCGACGACGCCTTCGCCGCCAAGTTCTCCGAGGAGAACTGGGACGACCTGATGACCCACCACGCCGACGAACTCCGCACCCTGCTGAAGGCACACCTGATCGCCGGAGCCCACCCCATCGACGAACTGGTCGCCAGCGGCACCGCCACCACCCTCGACGGCGCAACCGTCACCCTCACCCGCACCGGACCCACCGCCCGCCTCGCCGACCGGGCCGACGCGGTCTGCGCCGACTACCAGGCCACCAACGCCCGCATCCACATCATCAACGCCGTGCTCGGCCCGCTGCCCACCACCGCCGACGACAGCGACCACCGGGCCCACTGACCGCCCTCACCGCGCCGCCGCGCCCCGGCCGAGCTGCACGAGAGCGGCCAACGCCCGGTTGGTGCGGTTGGCCCGCACCGCGTCGCGCTGCTGCCCGGCCGTGACCTCGATGTACGTCTGCGACGACGCCAACGACGCGTGCCCCAGCAACCGCATGATCTCCGCCGCGCTCGCCCCGTCCTCGGCCAACCGGGTGGCGAAGGTGTGCCGCAACGCGTGCAACCGCGCCCCACGCGGCACCCGGTCACCGATCCCCGCACGCCGGTAACACGACTCCACCAGATACTGCAGACCACCACGGCGCAGCGGCTCGCCACGCCGGTCCACCAGCAGCGCCGAGTCCGGGCGTACCGACCGCGACCCGAAGCGCCGGGCCCGACTGTCCAGGTAGTCCACCAGCACCCGGTCCAGGTCCGCCTCGATCGGCACCACCCGCGGTCGCCCGCCCTTTCCCGCCACCTCCAACCGCCGCTCACCCGGCCGACCGGCCACGGAGCCGACCCGCAGCGCCAGCAGCTCCGACAGCCGCAGCCCGGCGCACAGCGCCACCGCCAGCACCGCCACGTCCCGCTCCGGCCACGGGTCGCGCTGCCGGCCGTCGTCGCGCGCGACCGAGGCGAGCAGCAGCTCGGGGGTGTCCGCGCCGCGCAGCGGCTTCGGCTGGGGGAGCAGTGCCCGGGGCCGGCCGACCGCCGGCATCGGATTGCCCGCCACCACCCCATCGGCGACGAGGAACGTGAAGAAGCTGTTCCAGGTGGACCAGGCCCGGTGTACCGACGCGGCGGCCCGCGGCGCGGCGAACCGGGCGAACGCCGCCCGCATCACCCGGGGGGAGAGGTCGATGATCGACAGCGCGTTGAGGGGGAGGGGAGTGGTGACGTCCTCGGCGACTAGAGCGGCCACCGCGCGCAGGTCCCGCCGGTACGCCGCGAGAGTGTGGGGGGAGGGCTTGCGGGTGGCGCGGGCGGTCAGGAACTCCTCGATCAGCACTACGAGCGATTCGTCCTGTTTGTCATGCATAAGGGATATTATGCAGCATTTTCGGGTTTCCGGGCAAGGGGAGGAGAGGGGAGCGGGATGACCGAACCGAGGATCTACGTGCTGACCGGGGCGCCCGGAGCCGGCAAGACCACCCTGATCGAGGCACTACGCCGACGGGGACACCTGGTGGTCCGGGAGGCGGCCACCGACGTCATCGCGGCCCGCCAGGCGCAGGGGTGCGCCGAACCGTGGCGGGAACCCGGATTTCCCGACACGATCGCCCGCCTGCAGCGCCGTCGCCGAATCGCGGCCGACGCGCGCGGGGTGCTGCAGATCCACGACCGGTCGCCGCTGTGCACCCTCGCGCTGGCACGCCATCTGGGCCGGGAGATCGGGCCCGACCTGTCGGCCGAACTGGAGGAGATCGCCCGTCAGGGGCCCTACCAGCAGGTGTTCCTGATTGGCCCGCTGGGATTTGTCACCCGCACGGCCGCACGTCAGATCGGCTACGCCGAGTCGCTGGTCTTCGCGCGGGTGCACGAACGGGTGTACGAGGCGTACGGGCACCGGCTGGTGGACGTACCGGCCGGACCGGTGCCCGAGCGGGTCGCGCTGATCGAGAAACACCTGACGCTCTGACCGCATCGTCACGGCGCGAGCGTACCCACGTCCACACTGCCGGCCGCCCCGATCGGGGGACGCTCAGAACGCCCCCACTTTACATAATGTACATTATCGAACTTCGGTGTGAGCGTGCGAACAGCTGCAATGGCCTTCCCGGTGTCGCTTGTTCTCTCCTTAATCCCGCTCCTGACGGGCGCGAACCTCCAACCTGTTCGCGCCGATCCCCTGGAGGGCAACGACCCCCCGCGCAGGCTCCGTAGGACAACCGTCTTCGTCGTCGGCGACGCCGTTGGAAGCTGCCGCATCAGCAAGATCGTTCACTCCCCGACGGTCCCGCTGCCGTCTCGAAGCAGCTTCATCACGACTTACGGCTGCCGTGTCCGAGCGGGCTGGCTCGCCTCCGGGGGCTGTCTTCGAAGATCCCGAGTTCCGCATAGCTACGCTGGATCCGCAACCCGGAGGAGGTCGCGATCTGCATGGGTAACTGGCACGGGCCCGGACGGTCGGAGCAGGAGGACCCGCTCGGAGCCGAATGGGAGCGGCACCGGCCGGCGGTTTTCGGTATGGCCTACCGGCTGCTGGGCAGTGTTGCCGATGCCGAGGACGTGACCCAGGACGTGTGGCTGCGGGCCGCCGGAGCGGATCTGCAGGACGTCGAGGATCTGCGGGCCTGGCTGGTGACGGTGGCCGCGCGACGGTCGTACGACATCCTCAAGAGTGCCCGTGTCCGCCGGGAGACCTATGTCGGACCGTGGCTGCCGGAGCCGCTGCTGACAGGGCCGGACGCGTCGCAGCCGGTACTCGTCGACGAGTCCGTCAGTTCGGCGATGCTGCTGATCATGGAAGAGCTGAGCCCGCCGGAGCGGGTGGCCTTCGTCCTGCACGATGTCTTCGGTCTTGAGTTCGGCCGGATCGCCGAAGTGTTGGACGTCTCCGTGCCGGGTGCCCGGCAGCTCGCCTCGCGGGCACGACGGCGGGTGGCCAACGCGAAGCAGTCCACACCGCAGGCGTCGAAGGCGGAGCGCGAACGCGTCCTCAGGGTCTTCCGAGCCGCCTACGAGGCCGGGGACCTGGCCGGCCTGGTCAGGCTCCTGCACCCGGACGCCGTCTACGTCACCGACGGCGGCGGCAAGGCTTCCGCGGCACGCAAGCTCATCCACGGCGGCGAGCGGGTCGCCGAGGTCATGGTGCGTACGGGACGCCAGTGGCACCCGGACCGCATCGACTTCGCCGAGGTCGGCGGCGAGCTGGCCCTCGTGTTCCACCGGGAGGGCCGGGTCTACTCCGTCGACACGGTGCAGATCACAGACGGTCTGATCAGCGCGTACCGCAGGGTTCTCAATCCCGACAAACTCGCGCGCGTCTGAGCTGTCACACCCGGAGGGGCTACCTCGTCTTCCTGATGAGAACGCAGAACGGGCGACGAAGGAATACGCGCGAGCAGGCGGGATCACTCATGCGGAACGGCGTACAACCGCCTGCAGCCGCTGTGAGCGCCCCTGCGCGCGCTTGAGTCGCCCCTCCCCTCCCCAGTAAGGACCTGTATGCGATCCATCACTGTGCGAGGCCGGAACGCCGGTATCGCCGCTGGCCTCCTGGCTGTCGCCACGCTGACCGCCGCCGCGGCCTGCTCGACCTCCAGCCAGCCCGCCCACGCCGGGGGGCCGACCACGGCATCGGCATCGGCATCGGCGCGCCCCGCCGAATCCCTCAAGCCACTGCTGCAGCAGGCCCTCCCGGATGTGAAGGGCAAGACGTTCACCTCGGCGGTCGTCGAACTTCCGCCCAACGCGAGCGCGGCGCCGCACCGGCACGGCCGGGCGTTCGTCTACGCCTACGTCCTTGAAGGCACCGTGCGCAGCAAGCTCGATGACAAGGCCGTGACCACCTACCACCAGGGCGAGAACTGGGTCGAGCAGCCGGGCACCGACCACGTCCTCACCGAGAACGCCAGTCAGACCGAGCCGGCCAAGCTCCTGGTCGTCTTCGTCTCCAACACCGGAGACAAGCTCAAGGTCAACGACGCGAAGCCATAACCGGGGCGCGCGGCGCCAGAACTCCACCATCCGCCACCGAGACGCGCCCGAGCGGCGCGGCGTGGACCACACGAACGGATCAAAGGAACCATGACCGAACTTCAGCGCGTCAACATCGGCGAGCAGCACCCGGCCGCCTACAAGACGCTCATCGCCCTGTCGTCGAAGGTGGACGAGGCCGCCGCCGCAGCGGGCCTCGACCCGCTCCTGGTCGAGCTGCTTCGGATCCGCACCTCTCAGATCAACGGCTGCGCGTTCTGCCTGCGCATGCACACCGGCGATGCCCTCAAGAAGGGCGAGAGCCCCGACCGGATCGCCGTGCTGCCCGCCTGGGAAGAGACCGGCTACTTCTCCGAGACCGACCGCGCCGCGCTTCGCCTGACCGAGGCGATCACACGCGTGTCGGACGGTCACGTCAGCGACGAGGACTTCAACGCCGCCGCGGCCGTACTCACCGCGGACCAGGTCTCGGCAGTCGCCTGGCTGGCGACCGTGATGAACGCGTTCAACCGCGTCTCGATCACCAGCCGGTACCACGTCGGCAGCTGACCTCGACGGTGACACCGGCGGTGATACGGGCTGCCGAAGCCTCCACCGTCGTGAAGGCAAGGGAATCGAACGCTGGCCCAGCTGTGGATGCCGCAGCTGACGATCGCCGACATCGAGCAGGCGGAGGCGGACTCGCTGAAATACCGCTACGAGTGATGGGCCGCGGATCCACCGCCGTGCGCTGAGGCCGAGGTCGGCGCAGGGCGGTGGGTCCGTCGTCGCGTCCTATTCTTCCGGCTCCCAGGCAATCAGCTGGTCGAAGACGCGCCGGTCGCCGTCGAGCCGCAGCGAGTTCATCGGAATGCGGCCGTAGCAGAACAGGACCAGCTCATTGGCCGTGCCTCGGGCGGAGACATAGGCCGCCTCCGGGCCCTCGCCGGCGACCGGCGCGGAGAGCCGGGCGGTCCGTGCGCCGTCCGCGGAGAACCAGAGCCGCCAGGAACGGCCCTCGGTGGCGTGGTAGTCGACGACAGCGGGCTTGTGCGGCCACGCGGCCGTCGTCGCGACGCAGGTGGTCAGGAACTCGTCGACACCGTCGAGGGCCACCTCGTCCGGCAGCGGCTGCGGGGCGCCCACGGCGACCTGGGCGTCGTAGGTGTGCACGGCGACCTGCTGAAGCTGGTGCCGGGCAACGGCTCCAGTGGTCTGCGGCGACTGCGACGGACCCCACCACGTCCAGCAACCACGATCCGGGCCGGCCTCCCGCAGAGCGTCCAGCAGCTCCCCCGTCGACGCGGCGAACCAGGCCAGCAGGGCCTCGCGCTCCCGTGGCGCCACCGGGGCGGACATCGGCGGAGGAGCGTCGGCGGGCCCTGCGGCCACGATGGCGGCCCACTTGCGGCGCCCCTCGCCCAGGTGCTGCACCAGGTCGAACAACGTCCACTCGGGGCAGGTCGGGACCCGCACGTCGAGGCTGGGTGCCGCGGCGACCGCCGCCCGGAAAGCGCTCAATCGTTCGTCCATCAGCCGCAACAGGTCGGCGAACTCCAGAGTCTTTTCCACCGCGGCTTTGTACCACCCGATCCGACAACGGACAGCGGGTTTTCTCACCGCGGGCGGCGGGGCCACGCCGAAAATCCGTTGCCCGGCGGCCCGCGGGTTGACCATGCTGACGCGCATGGATCAGTGACCAGTGGCGCACGTGCGCGATGAAGACGGGTTCGAGTCACCTCCCCGTCTCCGTCAGCCGTGCCACTCGAAGCCCGCACCGGGTGCCGGTGCCGGCCTCCTTCACGCGACGTGATCTGCGACGTCGCGCCAGCCACTGGATCCGGGAGGCACCCCCCGGCGCGCCATCGCGCTACCGGCCGCCTCCTGCCTAGACCTTGGAAATGGCCGAAGCCATGAACAGTTCCCGCCATGTCCCCGTGCCGGCCGACGGTCGCGGACCCGGCATCGACCGCAAAGCGCTGTGGGTGATCAGCGAGCTCGGACTGCCGACCATCGTCAAAACCTGCGTGTCGTGCAGGTCCACCCGTCACCGTCCCACCGGGAAGATCCGGGTCAACGCGAACCACAAGCTGCTCGACGTGTGGCTGCTGATCTGCTGCGACCTGTGCGGCCGCACGTCGAAGATCCCCGTCCACGAGCGCGTCAACGTGCGGGCGCTGGACAACGAGCGGCTACTGATGTTCGAGAACAACGATCCGGCCATGGTGCGACAGCTGACCATGGACGCGACGCTCGCCCACAAGGCCGCCTACCAGCTCGACTGGACCGGCACCTGGCAGTTGGACACCGACATACCGTTCTACGACCTCCAGCGCGAGGATGCCGCGCCGCTCGAGGTCATCATCAGGTTCGAGCTCCCGGCACCGGTCCGGGTCGAGAAGCTGCTCACCGCCGGGTTCGGCCTGAGCCGTCCCGCCGTGCGAGGCATGGTCGACTCCGGGCGCATCCGCCTGCCCCTGCCCATCGACGCCAAGGCCCGCGAGGACTTCACCTTCCTGGTCGTCACCGCCCCACCGCTGTCACCCGAGCGGGCATGAGGTGCCACCCCCACGGCGCGATGACCTGCGCCGTGGGGCGGCCCGTACCATCCGGCCCGCCGGCCGTCGCGGTCGGCGGGCCGGCCCAGCGTGCGGCGGCTCACTTGAATGTGCCGGCCTTCGCCCGCACGGACATGCCTGCGCGCGAATCCCGTGCTTCAAAGATTTCCGCTTGGCTGTCCGCCACATCTCGCCTGAGCGACTACTCCCGCAGGGACCTGAGCTGCTGTGCGCTTGATGGGGCGGGGAGGCGTAACGCCTCAGCATGTTGATGTGCGCGTACCGGAGCGGTGACAAGCGGGCGGCGTCCTCGTCGCGGACCTGGTAGCCCTGGGCGCGGAGCGCGGTGACGGCCAGGTCGATGGCGTACTACGTGGAGGCCGGTCTGGCAGATCGGACGCCACACTCCCCTGGTCGCGCTCAGGTGCCGACGTAGGCCGCGAGGTGCTGGCCGGTGAGCGTGGAGCGGGCGGCGACGAGGTCGGCGGGTGTGCCCTCGAAGACGATCCGGCCGCCGTCGTGGCCGGCCCCGGGACCGAGGTCGATGATCCAGTCGGCGTGTGCCATGACGGCCTGGTGGTGCTCGACGACGATGACGGACTTGCCGGAGTCGACGAGGCGGTCGAGCAGACCGAGCAGCTGTTCGACGTCGGCGAGGTGGAGGCCGGTGGTCGGCTCGTCGAGGACGTAGACGCCGCCCTTCTCGGCCATGTGGGTGGCCAGTTTGAGCCGCTGCCGTTCGCCGCCGGAGAGGGTGGTGAGTGGTTGGCCGAGGCTGAGGTAGCCGAGCCCGACGTCGGCGAGCCGTTCGAGGATGGCGTGCGCGGCCGGGGTGCGTGCCTCGCCGGCGCCGAAGAACTGGGCGGCCTCGGTTACCGACATCGCGAGGACCTCGCTGATGTCGCGGCCGCCGAGGTGGTATTCCAGCACGGATGCCTGGAAGCGTTTGCCCTCGCACTCTTCGCAGGTGGTGGCGACGCCGGCCATCATCGCGAGGTCGGTGTAGATGACGCCGGCGCCGTTGCAGGTGGGGCAGGCGCCCTCGGAGTTGGCGCTGAAGAGGGCGGGCTTCACGCCGTTGGCCTTCGCGAACGCCTTGCGGATGGGGTCGAGCAGTCCGGTGTACGTGGCGGGGTTGCTCCGTCGCGAGCCGCGGATGGCGCTCTGGTCGATCGACACCACGCCCTCGCCGGCGGGGATCGAGCCGTGGACGAGGGAGCTCTTGCCGGAGCCGGCGACGCCGGTGACGACGCAGAGCACGCCGAGGGGGATGTCGACGTCGACGTTCTGGAGGTTGTGCGCGGTGGCGCCGCGGATCTCCAGCGCGCCGGTGGGCTTGCGTACCGTGTCCTTGAGGGTGGCCCGGTCGTCGAGGTGGCGGCCGGTGACCGTGTCGCTGGCGCGTAGTCCTTCGACGGTGCCCTCGAAGCAGATGGTGCCGCCGGCGGTGCCGGCGCCGGGGCCGAGGTCGACGACGTGGTCGGCGATCGCGATGGCCTCCGGTTTGTGCTCGACGACGAGGACGGTGTTGCCCTTGTCGCGCAGCCGGAGCAGCAGGTTGTTCATTCGTTGGATGTCGTGGGGGTGCAGGCCGATGGTGGGCTCGTCGAACACGTAGGTGACGTCGGTGAGCGAGGAGCCGAGGTGCCGGATCATCTTGGTGCGCTGTGCCTCGCCGCCGGACAGGGTGCCGGACGGCCGGTCGAGCGAGAGGTAGCCCAGCCCGATCTCCACGAACGAGTCGAGGGTGTGGCGCAGCGCGGTGAGCAGGGGCGCGACGGACGGCTCGGTGAGGCTGCTGACCCATTCGGCGAGGTCACTGATCTGCATGGCGCAGGCGTCGGCGATGTTGATCCCGTGGATCTTCGAGGAACGGGCTGCCTCGCTGAGGCGGGTGCCGTCGCACTCGGGGCAGGTGGTGAAGGTGACGGCGCGGTCGACGAACGCCCGGACGTGCGGCTGAAGGGCTTCCTTGTCCTTGGACAGGAACGACTTCTGGATTTTGGGGATGAGCCCTTCGTAGGTGAGGTTGACGCCGTCGACCTTCACCTTGACCGGCTCCTTGTGGAGGAAGTCGTGCAGTTCCTTCTTGGTGTACTCGCGGATCGGCTTGTTCGGGTCGACGAAGCCGGACTCGGCGTAGACCCGGACGGTCCAGAAGCTGTCGGATTTCCAGCCGGGGATGGTGAACGCGCCCTCGGCGAGTGACTTGGAGTCGTCGTAGAGCTGGGTGAGGTCGATGTCGGAGACGGAGCCGCGGCCTTCGCAGCGTGGGCACATGCCGCCGGTGATGCTGAAGCTGCGGCGTTCCTTCACGGTCTGTCCGGCGCGTTCCATGGTGACGGCGCCGGCTCCGCTGATTGAGGCGACGTTGAAGGAGTACGCCTGGGGTGAGCCGATGTGGGGTTTTCCGAGGCGGCTGAAGAGGATGCGCAGCATGGCGTTGGCGTCGGTGGCGGTGCCGACGGTGGAGCGGACGTCGCCGCCCATCCGTTGCTGGTCGACGATGATGGCGGTGGTCAGGCCGTCGAGCACGTCGACCTCGGGCCGCGCCAGCGTCGGCATGAAGCCCTGGAGGAAGGCGCTGTAGGTCTCGTTGATCATCCGCTGGGACTCGGCGGCGATGGTGCTGAAGACCAGGGAGCTCTTGCCGGAGCCGGAGACGCCGGTGAAGACCGTCAGCCTGCGCTTGGGGATTTCGATGCTGACGTCTCTGAGGTTGTTGACGCGCGCGCCGTGCACACGGATGAGGTCGTGGCTGTCAGCGACGTGCGGCGCGGGCGGCTGCGTGTCGGTCCTGGTGGCCTTGCTCATCGTGTCTCCATCTGTCGGGCAGCTGTCCCGGTCGACCTGGATGCGGATCATGTCGCAGGCGGCGGGCATGGCTGTCACGCTAGGTGCGGCTGGGCAGCCCGCGCTTCTTGATTCCTGATCGGTCTGGTCACCTGCTTCGCGACACACGCGGGCAGGCCCGCGGCGGCGCCCGCCGCCTGGTCGCGGTAGACGCTGGGTGGCATTCCGACCAGCTCGGTGAACCGGGTGCTGAAGGTGCCCAGTGACGCGCAGCCCACCGCGAAGCAGACGTCGGTGACGCTGAGGTCGCCACGGCGCAGCAGCGCCATGGCGCGCTCCACGCGCCGGGTCATGAGGTAGGCGTACGGGGAGTCGCCGTAGGCGAGCCGGAACTGGCGGCTGAGGTGACCGGCGGACATGTGCACGCCGCGGGCGAGCGCCTCGACGTCGAGCGGCTGGGCGTACTCCCGGTCGATCCGGTCCCGGACGCGACGCAGCCGGGCGAGGTCACTCAGGCGCTGGTCCTCGGCGGCTCTGCTGGTCACCTGCCCGATCGTGCCACGTCGTGCGGGAGTCACCCAAGGCCCGACGGGCGTTGCGGCGCGCCGCGTGTCCGCTCGTGCCTGGTTGGGCGGTCCTCGCCTGGATCGCGGGACGCCGGGGAGTGCGAGGGCGGCCGCCCTCGCACTCCCCGGCCGTGTGACCCGGGTCGGGTGTCAGCAGTCCGTCCAGCGCACCGGGGTGACGACCCGGTCGGCGTTGCGGAACCCGACGATGGTGCCGTCGGTGGAGACGGACCGGGCGCCGACGGTCACCCGCTCGCCGCCGCCCGGCAGGACCCGGGAGGTGGTGCCACGCGCGATCCGGTCGCCGCCCACGACCGCGCCCCGGGCGTTGACGTCGTCCAGCACCTCCAGTCGCTGGTCGAGGTGCGTGTAGGAGCCGTCGCGCAGGTCCCACCGGACTCTCAGCGTGGTGTCGCCCAGCGCGACCAGGCCGGTCGCCCAGTGCCCCTCCGCCGCGTTGACCTGGGTCGACTGGCTGCCCGGCACGGTGAGGGTGAGGGTCTGGCCGTCCGGCCGGCGGACCCAGCTGGTCCAGCTGCCCCAGTCCCCGGCGGTGCCCACGATCGTGCCGTCCGCGGTGATCCCGTGCGCGATGGCGCCGGCCGGGGCGTCGAGCACCTCGACGGTGTCCGGCCGGGCGGCCGGCCACAGCAGCGCGATGGTCTGACCGGTGGCGTCGGTGCCGTGGCCGACGATGTCGCCGGCCTTGTTGATCGCCGTGACGAAGGTGCCGCCGGACGCGACCACCGGCAGTTGCTCGACCCGGCCGTCGCGGTACCGCCAGGGCTGGCCGGCGCCGTTGACCCAGCCGTTGCCGATGACGACACCGCGGGCGTTGACGTCGACGGCCTCTCCGTCGAGCGGCGAGTCGATCGTGGTGAGCCGCTGCCGGTCCCAGACGAGCAGCAGGGGCTGGTTGCCGCTGTCGCTGACGCGCAGCGCGGCGCCGGTGGAGTACCGGCCCGTCGGGTCGACGGCGATCGCCTCGGCGCGGTGGGCGTCGGCCGGGAACGGCAGGGTGCTGATCGTGCAGGCACGCAGGGCGCCGCGGGGTGCGGCGGTGGCCGTGCCGGAGGCGACGACGCCGAGTGAGGTGGCCAGCAGGCCGGCGGTGATGCCGGCGAACATCATGCGTCGAGCGGTGTGGGTCATCATGTGTCTCCCCGTTTGGGCCCGGTGTTCCGGGCGCCGCTGATGACTGCTCCACGTTCGAGGACGCCGTCCTGTTGCGCGGTGTCGGTTAGCGGACTCGACCGCCGTCGACCACGCGCAGGCCGGCCGCCCCGACGGGGCGGCCGGCCTGCGTTCACCCGGTCAGAGCCAGGGCACCTGCGGGGACGGGTAGAAGTCGACGTCCTGCAGGCGCCAGCGGGGTGCCTGCTCGCCCAGTCGGGTGCGGAACGACTCCCAGTCGTGGCTGGCCGCCGTGGACCAGCCGAGTTCGGCGATCGCGGGCAGTCGTGGGAAGGCCATGTACTCGATGTCGTCGAGGGTCCGCAGCGTCTCGGACCACAGCGGCGCCTCGACGCCGAGGATCGCGTCCTCGCCGACACCGGCGACCCGGGTGGCCGGGTCCCAGCCGTACGCGTCGGACACCTCGATGTAGGCGGCCCACGACAGGCCCAGGCGGGTGGTGGGGTCGTACTTCATGTCCAGGTAGGACTTGTTCGCCGGCGACATGATCACCTTGTTGCCGCGGGCGGCGGCGTCGGCCAGGTCGGCGTTGGTGGTGCCGGTGCCCCAGAACTGGGCCACGACGTCGGTCGGTGGGTCGACCTGCGTGACCTCGTTCCACCCGGAGGCGCGCTTGCCGTACTTGGCGACGAGTGGGAGGACCCGTTGCATGAAGGTGCGGTAGTCCTCGTCGGTGGTGGCGTGCGCCTCGTCGCCGCCGATGTGCAGGAACGGCCCGGGGGTGATCGCGGCGAGTTCGCGGATGACGTCCTCGACGAACCGGTAGGTCAGCTCGTCGCCGATGCACAGCGAGCTGTAGCCGACCGCGATGTCGGTACGCGGGGGTGGCGCGACGCCGTCGCAGTTGAGTTCGGGGTACGTCGACTGGGCGGCGTTGGTGTGCCCGGGCATGTCGATCTCGGGGACGATCGTGATGTGGCGCGCGGCGGCGTAGGCGACGACGGCCTTGTAGTCGGCCTTGGTGAGGAAGCCGGGGCCGACGCCGTCGACTCCGGTGCCCGGGCCGCCGCCGACGGTGGTGAGCCGGGGCCAGGAGTCGATCTGGATCCGCCAGCCCTGGTCGTCGGTCAGGTGCAGGTGCAGGTAGTTGATTTTGTACTGGCTGATGAGGTCGACGTACGCCGTGATCTCGTCGACGGTGTGGAAATGTCGTGCCAGGTCGAGCATCGCTCCCCGGTACGCGAAGCGCGGGTAGTCGATGATCCGGCCGCCGGGCACGGTCCAGGTGACCCGTTGCCGGTCGGACGCCTCGATCTGGGCGGGGAGCAGTTGGCGCAGCGTCTGCGTGCCGGCGAACAGCCCGGCCGCGGTGTTGGCCCGGATCGTCACGCCGTGGCGGGTGACGTCGAGCTGGTAGCCCTCCTGGCCGACGCGTGCGTCCGCTCCCCCGATGACCAGGGCGATCTCCGGCAGCGGTGTCGAGCGCACGGCCAGCACGGGCAGGGGGTACCCGGTCGCGGGGCGCAGCGTCTCGGCGAGTTGCCGCCCGACCTGCCGGGCGGCGGCGGAGCCGGGTGCGGTGCGGATGACCGTCGTCGGGCCGAGCCGGAAGGCGCCCCGGGCGTCCGGGCGGGTCTCGACCGGCGCGGGGACAACGTCGCCCAGGTGGCGGGCGGGGGTGGTCGGCGCGGCGGCGGCCGGGCTGGCGGGAAGGATGAACGGCAGTCCGAGTGCGGCTATGACCAGCAGCCGCGTCAGGGGGTTTCGGCGACGCACGGATACCTCCAGGCCTTCGTCGTGATCGGTGGTCATCGATCCGACCCGCACGCTACCCGCGCGGCGGCTGCACTGTAAACCTTCCTTATCGTTCATACTGGCGGGGCTTACCCGACGCGAACCTGTCGCCGTCCTCACCCAGGGTCACCGGGCGGGAATTCCGCGGTGGGCCGAGCCGTTCCCCGGTTGGAAGATCAGTTTCACTCGATCGGATGGAAGTGCCATGCACGTGCGCTCAGACGCGGTAGTGCTGTTCGGCGTCACGGGAGACCTCGTCTCGAAGAAGCTCTTTCCGGCGCTGTACGAGTTGACCCGGCGCGACCGCCTCGACGTCCCGGTGATCGGCGTGGCCCGCTCCCCCTGGGATGATCAGCAACTCGTCACCACCGCCCGCAAGTCGGTCGCCGAGGCGAACGACGAGATCGACGACGAGACGTTCGACGCGCTGGCGCGCAACCTCTCGATGATCTCCGGCGACTACGCGGACCCCGTGACGTACCAGCGGCTGGCCGAGCGCCTGCGCGACGCCGAGCGTCCGATCTTCTACCTGGCGATCCCCCCGGCGGTGTTCGGCGCCGTCGTCGAGGGCCTGGCAGCGGCCGGTCTGGCCGACCGGGGCCGGGTGATCGTGGAGAAGCCGTTCGGGCGGGACCTGGCGTCCTCCCAGGAGCTGGACCGCACGCTGCGCGCGGCGTTCGACCCGCAGCGCGTGTTCCGCATCGACCACTACCTCGGCAAGGAGGCCGTCGAGGGCCTGTACGCCTTCCGGTTCGCCAACCGGCTGTTCGAGCCGCTGTGGAACAACCAGCACATCGACAACGTCCAGGTGACCCTCGCCGAGGGCTTCGGCACCCAGGGCCGCGCCGGCTTCTACGACACGGTGGGCGCCACCCGCGACGTGCTGCAGAACCACATCCTGCAGGTCGTCGCGTTGATCGCCATGGAACCTCCGGTCGCCGACGACACCGACGCGTTCCGCGAGGCGGAGGCGGCCGTGCTGCGGCAGATCGCACCACTCTCGCCGGAGTCCACCGTGCGCGGGCAGTACGCCGGCTACCGGGACGAGCCGGGCGTGCGGCCGGACTCGAACACCGAGACGTTCGTCGCCACCCGGTTGACGATCGACTCCCCCCGCTGGGCGGGGGTGCCGTTCCACCTGCGCACCGGCAAGTCCCTGCCGGCGACGGCGACCGAGGTCGTCGTCGAGTTCAAGCAGCCGCAGCAGCCCCTGATCCGGGCCGAGGGCGGGGCCGGGGCGAGCGCCAACCTGCTGCGTTTCCGCCTCGGTCGCGGTGACGGCATCACGATGTCGATCCAGGCGAAGAGCCCGGGCGCCGAGGTGGCGAGCCGGCCGGTGGACCTGTCCGTCGACTTCGGCGTGGCCCTCGGCCACCGTCAGGAGGCGTACGAGCGGCTGCTCGACGACGCGATGGACGGGCAGCACCTGCGGTTCGCCCGCGAGGAGACGATCCAGCAGGAGTGGCGCATCGTCGAGCCGATCCTGGACCTGCCGGCGCCGGTGCAGACGTACGAGAAGGGCACTTGGGGCCCGGCGGACGCCGAGGCGCTCGCGGGCGGCTGGCACACCCCGTACCTGCGGTAGTGGCGCTGCTCACGGCGCCAGAGGGCCAGGCGTGTGGCAGGCTTTCGCGAATGTCAACGGAGCATCAGGACCAGGACATGTTGCCCGCACTCGCCGAACTGGCGGAGGCCGAATTCATGTTCCGGTACGAGTCCGAGGCGCCGGCCGACGTCCGGGATGCGCTCGGCTTGGCGACCACCCGGATGGGTGGCGGGGTGGTGCTCTCGATGCGCCACGACCCCACCAACTACTGGAGCAAGGCACTCGGGTTCGGCTTCGACGAGCCGGTCAACGGCGATCTGATCCGCCGGGTGTGCGACTTCTACCGCGCGGAGCGGACCCCCGCCGCCGTCATCCAGATCGCCCCGGATCGGCTGCCGGCGGACTGGGACGGGATCTGCGCGCGGGAGAACATCACCGCCGGCGGCACCTGGGTGAAGCTCGCCGCCGAGATCGAGACGCTCCGACCCGGCCGCACCGACCTTCGGGTCGGCCCGGTCACCGACGATCTCGTGGACCAGTGGGCCTCGGTGGTACTGCGCTGTTTCGGTATGCCCGAGGAGCACCTTGGCCCGATGGTCGCGGCCAGCGTCCGCGACCCGCGCTTCCACCCGTACGCCGCCTGGGACGGCCACGAGATGGTCGCCGCCGCCAACCTGTTCATCCACGGACCGATGGGCTCGCTCAACACCGGCGCGACCCTGCCGACGCACCGGGGTCGAGGGGCGCAGTCGGCGCTGTTGACGGCCCGGGCGGCCGCCGCGGCGGAGGCCGGCTGCCGGTGGGTCACCGCCGAGACGGGCCGGCCCGAGCCGGGCGCGTCCAACTCGTCGCTGAACAACCTGCTCCGGGTGGGCCTCACGCCGCTGTACGAGCGGCGCAACTGGGTCTGGCAGGCGGATCGGGCCAGCTAGGTCGCCGCCGCGTTCGCGATCGTCAACCTGGTCATCTCCGTCGCCACCCCGCAGCTACGGCCCGACGCCGCACAGGTGACCGAGGCGACCGTCGCGGCCTAGACGTCCCTCGTCCCTGGTCCCGGTGTGCGCAGAGCCAAGGATCAACTGCTGCGATCGGGGTACGAGAGAGAGCGATCGGCCGCGCGTACGTCCGCTCAGCCGCTCGTAGCCAGGACATGCGAAGGCCCCGGTTCACGCCGGGGCCTTCGCGCGGAGCTGATCAGGCGACTGGGCCGAGGACCTTCGCGAGGTTGACGAAGCCCTGCCACTGCGCGGAACTGAACGTCAGGGTGCCGCCGTCGCGGTCCTTCGTGTCGCGGACGAGGACGACGCCGGGGATGTTGTCGGCGACCTCAACACAGTCACCGCCGTTGTTGCCGCTCTTCGTGCTCTTGCGCCACTGCGCACCGGTCACGTCCATGAAGTCGCCGCTTCCCTGATGAGATCTAGGGATTGCGTCCGGGACAGCGCTTCGCCGCGAACACACTCCCACCGCCTTTCGAGCGTAGCAAGTTCGACAGTTTGCTCCGTGATCTGCGCGGGTGCCTGACTGTCGATGTGTGCGACCCGGCCGCCGTCCGGTAGCTCGGCCAGCGTGAAGGGACCGCCGAGGCCCGGGTACATGCCGGCCGACAACGGGACGATGTAGACCCGTACCGCCGGCATCGTGGCGTACCCGGCGAGGGCCGCGAGTTGCTCCGCCATCATCGCCCGGTCGTCGCCGGCCGTCCGACGTAGGACCATCTCGTCGAATACCGCGATGAAGAGCGGCGGGCGCTCCCGGCGCAACACGGCCTGCCGGCTGACCCGCGCGGCAGCGAGGTCTTCTACCTCTGCCGAGGTCATCGCTTCGCCGGCGAGGGTGGCACGGGCGTACGCCTCGGTCTGCAGGAGGCCCGGCACCCACGCGAGTTGGAAGCTTCGTAGCGACACCGCTTGGCGCTCGATGTCCGCCCAGGGCCGGAACCACGCCGGTTCGCGGCGGGTCAGGACGTCCGGCCACAACTCGGCGACCTCGCGACCGAGGAGGCCAGCGACCTCGGCGCGGTGTCTCGCGCGGGGGATGCGTCCCGGATTGGCCCAACGCGCAGCCGTCTTCGGGTCAACACCCACCTGACCAGCGAGACTATCGGCCGTTTCTCCCGCCTCGGCCATCGCTGCGATGAGTACGTGGTTCACCGCTGCCTCCCCCTGACGTCCCGAACGTCCCAAAGGAATGCTTCTACGGAGTGTATGCGTCCCGCAACCCCTAGCGAAGGTGGGAGGCAGGCGGCGCGTCCGGCAGAGGCACATATCCCGGCGGACGCGTTCGTAGCGGGGCCGCCGCCATGCGTGAGCACTCAGGGAGGCGGCCCCTTCCACCGCGAGCCAGGGGAAGACCGTGCCCGACGAGAAGCCGAAGCCCACGCACCCGCCAGCGACTCCGCCGCCCGTGTCGCCACCTGCGAGACCGGCGGTCCCTGGCCCGATCGGTCCCTTCGTTCCGCCGTTCCGGGGGCCGGGACGTACCGCACCCGCGAACCGCGTCCCCACGCACCGCTGGGTGTCGGGGTGAGTGGCCGGACGGTGCGGTCAGGGGATCTCCTGCACCTGACCCGCGCCGCGAGCCCACAGTTCGCCCAGCCGATCACGGTCCGCGTGATTCGCGCCCTGACCGACCGGCACACCTACGAGGGTTGGCTCTGGATCGACGCGTACCAGCTCGGCCGGAACGGCGACGCGGTCGCCCGCCGCGAGCTGTATCTGATGCCCGCCGGCGCACACTGGCTGGTCTCCCCACCCACCCGCCGGTCGAACCGCGGTAGTCCGGCGAGGGTCGGCCAATGACCCGGCGCCGGCTTGCGCACCTGCCCAGCCGGCCGACCTGGCGCTGCCAGGCGTGCGGGATCGCCTGGCCCTGCTCGGCGGCGAAGCTGAACCTCCTCGCCGGGTACCGGGAGGATCGCGACGCCCTCCTCAGCTATCTGGCGGCACTGCGGGATGAGGCGGCGGCGCAGCTCGGGGCGGTGCTGCCCGACGGCGTCGCGTCGGCTGACCTGGCGGAGCGGTTCACCGGCTGGGCGTCCGCCCGGTAGTCCGACCCGAGCATGCTGACTGACCGCTCAGCTCACCGGACCGACCGTCCGGCGACGGTGAGGTTTGCCGCGGCCGTGCGGTGTGGGGAAGTGATGGAGACGTTTCTCGCCCGCTTCGGAGAGGAAGCACCCCATGCTTTCCGCGCTCGATCGTCGGCACACCGTCGCGCCGCCCGGCTACAGCCGGTGGCTGATACCCCCTGCGGCGTTGGCCATCCACCTCTGCATCGGCCAGGTCTACGCGACCAGCGTCTACAAGAACTCGCTGATCGCCCACTTCGACGTCAGCCAGACCGCCATCGGGGTGATCTTCAGCATCGCGATCGTGATGCTGGGGTTGTCCGCCGCGGTCGCCGGGACCTGGGTGGAGGCGAACGGGCCGCGGAAGGCGATGTTCGTGTCCGCCTGCTTCTGGGCGGCGGGCTTCCTGGTGGGCTCGCTGGGCATCGCCACGAAGCAGCTGTGGCTGCTGTATCTGGGGTACGGGTTGCTCGGCGGTATCGGTCTGGGGATCGGGTACATCTCCCCCGTCTCCACGTTGATCAAATGGTTCCCCGACCGTCCGGGCCTGGCGACCGGGCTGGCGATCATGGGGTTCGGCGGTGGGGCGATGGTGGCCTCTCCCCTGTCCCGGCAGCTGCTGTCGTTCTACGACCCGGCCTACGACCCGTCCAACGCGGGCTCGACGGCGTCGGGCAACGCTCTGGTGTGGCTGTTCGTGACGCTCGGCCTGGGCTACTTCGTGATCATGATGTTCGGGGTGGCGAACGTGCGGGTTCCCGCGCCGGACTGGCGTCCGGCCGGCTTCGACCCCGCGACGGTGGCGGCGAAACCGCTGGTCACCACGGCCAACGTGTCGGCGGCGAACGCTCTGAAGACCCGGTCGTTCTGGCTGCTGTGGGTGGTGCTCTTCTGCAACGTGACGGCGGGTATCGGGATCCTGGAACAGGCCAGCCCGATGATCCAGGACTTCTTCCGCGACAACGGCACCTCGGCGGTGTCGGTGGCGGCGGCCGGCGGGTTTGTGGGGCTGCTGTCGCTGTTCAACATGGCCGGCCGGTTCGCGTGGTCGTCCACCTCCGACGTGATCGGGCGTAAGCCGATCTACCTGGTGTACCTGGGTGTCGGGATGGTGCTGTACGCGCTTCTGGCGCTGGTCGGGCAGACCGCCACGGCCCTGTTCGTGCTGCTGGCGTGCGTGATCCTGTCGTTCTACGGCGGCGGGTTCGCCACGGTGCCGGCGTACCTGCGGGACCTGTTCGGCACCTACCAGGTGGGCGCGATCCACGGGCGGCTGCTGACCGCCTGGTCGGCGGCGGGCATCGCCGGCCCGCTGATCGTCAACGGGTTCCTCGACGCCCAGGGCGAGCCGGGCACGTTGACGGCGGCGGCGTACCGGCCGGCGCTGTTCACGATGGTCGGTGTGCTGGCGGTGGGCTTCGTGGCGAACCTGCTGATCAAGGCGGTGCCGGAGCGGTATCACGAGCCGGCCACCGGTGGAGACGGGAACGAGGACACGGCGCCGGTGGCGGCGGAGAGGAGTGGCACGCGATGAGCGACGACGGACGGTCCGGGCAGCAGGCCCGGTTGTGGATCTCCTGGTTGGTGGTGGCGGCGCTGCTCGGCTACGGGGTGGCGCAGACGGTGATCACCGCGGCGAAGCTGTTCACCCACTGACCCCTGGGTGGGTGCCGCGTCCGCGCGGCACCCACCGGTCAGAGGCCGCCGGCGACGCGCAGCACCGTGCCGGTGGCGTACGACGCTTCCGGGCCGAGCAGCCAGGCGATGGCGGCCGCGACCTCGTCGGGTTCCCCGGCGCGGCCGAGAGGGATGCGACCGACGGCGGTGTCGGCGCGGTCGGGTACGCCGGAGTCCGCGTGGATTTCGGTGCGCACGATGCCGGGGGCGACGCCGTTGACCCGGATGCCGCGCGGGGCGAGCTCCTTGGCCAGGCCGACGGTGAGGGTGTCGGTGGCGGCCTTGACGGCGGCGTAGTGCACGTACTCCCCGGGGCTGCCCAGCGTGGCGGCGGCGGACGAGACGTTGACGATCGCCCCGCCGTCGATCATCCGGCGGGCGGCCTGCTGGGCGCAGAGGACGTACCCGACGAGGTTGACGTCGACGACCCGGCGCAGGTCGTCGACGCGCAGCTCGGTGAACGGCCCGATGGGGCTGGTGACGCCGGCGTTGTTGACCAGGCCGGTGAGCGGGCCGAGCCGCGCGGCGGCGTCGAACAACGCGCCGACGTGGTCCGGGTCGGTGGTGTCGGCGCGTACCGCGACGGCCTGCACGCCGGTGGCCCGCAGCTCGGCCAGGACGGCGGCGGCCGCGGCGTCGTCGCGGCGGTAACACAGGGCGATGTCGTGGCCGGCCGCGGCGAGACGGCGGGCGGTGGCCGCGCCGATCCCGCGACCACCACCGGTGATGACGGTGACAGGTGCCACGGTGCCTCCCGGAGAATCTGACGGCTGCGCGCGCGTCGTGCCGACGCTACCGTGACCGGCGCGGACCGGTCGTCGAGAGGAGAGTCACATGGAGCGGGCGCTGGTGCTCGGTGGTGGCGGGGTGACGGGGGTGGCG
>NZ_QGKR01000155.1 GCF_003172955.1 Micromonospora acroterricola
CCACCGGCAGCCGCCGGCGGCTGCCGGTGGTGCTGGCCGTGGTGGTGCTGCTGGTGCTCGCCGGCGTCGGGGTCGTCGTGACCCGGCCGGGCCCGGTCGCGGGCTGGCTGGGCGACGACGGCGGGGCCGCGCCGGCCGCCGCTGGCGCGACCCCGGAGCCAGACCCGTCGGAGGTGCTGGCCGGCCCGGACCCCAACGCCCCGCTGCCCACACCCGACGGGGTACGGGCCGCGCTCGACCCGCTGGTCCGGGCGGCGGCCCTGGGTGGCCGGGTGAACGTCTCGGTGGCCGACGTGACGTCCGGCCAGACGCTGTTCGTGAAGGGGGCGGACGACGGGACGGTGCCCGCCTCGGTCACCAAGCTGGCGACGGCGGTGACCGTGCTGGCCGCCAGGGGCCCCGGGTACCGGATCCCGACCCGGGCGGTGGCCGGCGCGAATCCGGGCGAGGTGGTGATCGTCGGTGGCGGCGACTTCACCCTCGCGGTGGACAAGAAGGGCTACTACCCGGGCGCGGCGCGCCTCGACGACCTGGCCGGCCAGGTGCGGACCGCCCTTGGCGGCAGCGCCCCCACCAGCGTCATCGTCGACGGCTCGATCTTCTCGGGCCCGGTCTACGGCCCGGGCTGGGACGATGACATCCCCACCGGCGGGTACGGCGGGGCGGTGACGGCGTTGATGGCCGACGGCGCGCGCAAGGACCCGGGCGCGGACAGCGGCGGCGCCGAGCGCGTCACCGAGCCGGACCTGGCCGCCGGCCGCTCGTTCGCGCGGCTGCTCGGCGTGCCGACCAGCGCCGTCAAGCGGGGTACGGCCCCGACCGCAGCGGCCGGTGGCGTCACGCCGGCACCCGGCACCGAGTTGGGCGTGGTGCAGTCCCCGCCGCTGATCCGGTTGGTCGACATCATGATCAGCGAGAGCGACAACCTGCTGGCGGAGGCGCTGGCCCGCCAGGTCGCGCTGGCCCGCAACCAGCCGGCCTCGTTCGAGGGCGCCGCCGCCGCGATGGACGCCGAGGTGGCCGAGCTGGGCCTGCCCGCCGACGAGATCACCCTGTCCGACGGCAGCGGGTTGTCCCGCCTCAACCGCATCAGCCCCTCGCTGCTGACCGACCTGATCCGCCTGGCCGCCAGCCCGGACCATCCGGAGCTGGCCGGCATCTTCGGCGGCCTGCCGGTGGGCGGCTGGTCCGGCACCCTGGACGACCGCTACCGCGGCGCGCCCGGGACCGGCGCCGGGGCGGGTGCCGTACGGGCCAAGACCGGCACGCTGACCGGCGTGCACGCCATCGCCGGCCTGGCCACCACGGCCGATGGTCGGCTGCTCACGTTCGCCGTCCTCACCGATCAGGTGCCGGGCGGCACGGACACCGCCCAACCGGCGCTGGACCGGATCGCCGCCGCGCTGGCCGCCTGCGGCTGTCGCTGACCGTCGCCGGCCGACCGGGCGGCGACCGCCGTCGATCGCCGGCGCGAGCCCGGGCCAGGGTGTCGCGGCGCGGGTACGGTGGGTCCATGGCGCAGTTCGTGGACTGGGATCTGGCCGCCGCGACGGCGGGGGCGTTGAGCAAGTCGGGCCCCCGTGTGTCGTACTCGGAGGCCACCGACGTGGTCGGCGACCTGCGGCGGCTGACCGACGAGGCGGCCGGGCACGTGGCCGACTACACCGGGCTGCGGGCGCAGGTGTCGCACCCGCCCGTCCGGGTGGTCGACCGCCGCGACTGGGCCGCCGCCAACATCGCCGGGCTCCGCGAGGTGATCACCCCGCTGGTCAACCGGCTCTCCGGCGACAAGCAGCCCGGCGCGCTGACCGAGGCGATCGGGTCCCGGCTGACCGGCGTGCAGGCCGGCACCGTGCTGGCCTACCTGTCCGGCCGGGTGCTCGGCCAGTACGAGGTGTTCTCCGCCGACCCGGGTCAGCTGCTGCTGGTCGCGCCGAACATCGTCGAGGTGGAGCGCAAGCTCGGCGCCGACCCGCGGGACTTCCGCCTCTGGGTGTGCCTGCACGAGGTCACCCACCGCACCCAGTTCACCGCCGTGCCGTGGATGCGGGCCTACTTCCTCAGCGAGGTGCAGGCGTTCGTGGACGCCTCGTCCAGCGGCGGCGAGCACCTGGTCGAGCGGCTGCGGCGTGGGGTGGCCACCCTGTCCGAGGCGGTCCGCGACCCGGAGAGCCGCACCAGCGTTCTGGACATCGTGCAGACCCCGGCGCAGCGGGCCGTGCTGGACCGGCTCACCGCGCTGATGACCCTGCTGGAGGGGCACGCGGAGTTCGTGATGGACGGCGTCGGCCCGCAGGTGATCCCGAGCGTGGAGCGGATCCGGGCGTCGTTCAACCGGCGTCGTGAGGCGGGCAACCCGCTGGAGAAGGCGATCCGCCGGCTGCTCGGGGTGGACGTCAAGATGCGTCAGTACGCCGAGGGGCGCAAGTTCGTGCACGGCGTGGTCGAGCGGGTCGGCATGGAGAAGTTCAACTCGATCTTCAACTCGCCGCTCACCCTGCCCCGGCTCTCCGAGCTGGGCGACCCGGACGCCTGGGTGGCCCGGGTGCACGGCCCGGCTGGCACCTTCCCGTCCGCCGGCTGACCGTCCGCCGGTGGCCGCACTCGCCCCGCCGGTGGCCGCCATCCGAGTGGCGGTCCGCCGCGCGCTGACCGGCCTGCCGTCCGACGGCCCGGTGCTGGTCGCCTGCTCCGGCGGCGCCGACTCGCTCGCGCTGGCGGCGGCCACGGCGTTCGTGGCGCCCCGGCTCGGTCGGGCCGCCGGCCTGGTGACCGTCGACCACGGCCTGCAGGCCGGCTCGGCGCAACGCGGCGAGGCGGTGGCCGCCTGGGCCCGGGAGGCTGGGTTCGCACCGGTGGCGGTGGTCCGGGTGGAGGTTGCCGGGCGGTCGGGTGGCCCCGAGGCGGCCGCCCGGGAGGCCCGCTACCAGGCGTTGACCGACGTCGCCCGTCAGCACGGCGCGGTCGCGGTGCTCACCGGGCACACCCGCGACGACCAGGCGGAGACCGTGCTGCTCGCGCTCGCCCGCGGGGCCGGCCCGCGCGGGCTGGCCGGGATGCCCGCCCGGCGGGAGTTGGCCGGGGTGCCGCTGCTGCGCCCGCTGCTGATGATCGGCCGGGCCGAGACCCGCGCCGCCTGCGCCGTGCTCGGGCTCAGCGCGTGGGAGGACCCGCACAACACCGACCCGTCGTACGCCCGGTCCCGGGTGCGTTCCGACGTGCTGCCGGCGCTGGTGGGGGCGCTGGGACCCGGGGTGTTGGACAACCTCGCGCGTACCGCCCGGCTGGTGGCGGCCGACAACGCGGCGCTCGACGAGTTGGCGGAAACGGCGCTGGCGGCGGCCCGGCATCCCGGGGGCGGGCTCCTGGTGCCGGCACTGGTCGGCCTGGCGCCCGCGGTGCGCGGCCGGGTGCTGCACGTGTGGGCGCGTGAGCTCGGCGCCTCGCCGGGTGCCCTGTCGTACCGGCACGTCGCCGCGTTGGACGCCCTGGTCACCGAGTGGCGCGGTCAGGGGCCCGCCGACCTGCCCGGTGGTGTCCGGGTGCTTCGCCGCGCCGACCGGCTGGCTCCCGTCACTCCCGGCTGATCTCAGCCGCTGTGCGCCCGGTCCCGGAAGGTGGTCCGGTAGCCGTGCGGGGTGGCGCCGACCCGGCGGCTGAAGTGGTGCCGCAGCGCCGCCGCGTCACCGAAGCCGGCCTGGTCGGCGACGGCCTCCACGCTCAGCGGCGTCTCCTCGAGCAGCCGGCGGGCGAGTAGCACCCGCTGGTTGGTGAGCCAGTCGTGCGGGGTGGTGCCGGTCTCGGCGCGGAACCGCCGGGCGAACGTGCGCGGTGCCATGCCGGCCCGGACGGCCAGCTCCTCCACGGTGATCGTCCGGTCCAAATGCCCCATCAGCCACTCCAGCACCGGCTCCAGGGTGGGCGCCTCGGGCGCCTTCGGGATGGGCGCCTCGACGTACTGCGACTGGCCGCCGTCGCGGTGCGGCGGTACGACCATCCGCCGGGCCAGCCGGGTCGCGGTGGCCGAGCCGTGCTCCTGGCGGATCAGGTGCAGGCAGGCGTCGATGCCGGCCGCGGTGCCGGCGCTGGTGAGCAGCCGACCGTCCTGGACGTAGAGCGAGTTGCAGCGCACCCGGGCGCGCGGGTGCTGGCGTTGCAGCTCGTCCACGTACCGCCAGTGGGTGGTGCACTCCCGGTCGTCCAGCAGCCCGGCCGCGCCGAGCAGGAAGGCGCCGGAGCAGACGCTGAACAGGTACGCGCCGCGCGCGTCGGCCCGGCGCAGCGCGTCGAGCACCGAGTCGGGGACCGTGGTGCCCGCGCTGTGGGCGGGGACGGCCACCAGGTCGGCGTCCTCCACCGGGCCCAGGTCGGCGTGCGGGGTGAGGTGGAAGCCGGAGGAGGTGCGTACGGGGGCGCCGTCGGGGCTGCACACCTGGAAGCGGTAACCGGGGAAGCCGTCGGCCGTCCGGTCGGTGCCGAACACCTCGGCGAGCACGCCGAGCTCGAAGGGGGCGACCTGGTCGAGGGCGAGGACGGCCACGGATCGGAGCATGTGACGAGGGTAACCCGGTAGGTGGCAGAAAATCGATGCCCGATGGCATCTCTGCCACTGTCCGGTCGGCGTGACCGGTCGCAGACTGGTGTCAGTCCGGTGCGCACCGGCGGCGAAACCGACAGCAACCATGCGAAAGCGAGCGCCGCCATGGAGTTTTTGCTCTTCCTCCTGTTCCTCGTCCTGCTCGGCGTCGCCTCGGCGGCCGGCCTCACTGCGGACAGCCACGATTCGGCCGACTGGAAGCCCAGCGACGACGGCCGCCGCTGGCGGTCCCGTACCAGCTGATGTGTTTGGTGGTTTTTGCGGTGAAAATCCTGGGTGGGACCGCGCCAAAAGGTGCGGCCCCGCCGACGGGGGCCATCCGACGTACGGCAGGCTAGGAGTCATGGCTGACGGCTCCTGGTACGACGCCGACATCGACCACGTGATCATCTCCGAGGCACAGATCCGCGAGAAGACGGCGGAACTGGCCAAACAGGTCTCCGCCGACTACGCCCACGTGGGCGACGGGCTGCTGCTGGTCTGCGTGCTCAAGGGCGCGGTGATGTTCATGGCGGACTTCGCCCGGGCGCTGGGCCGCAACGGCCCCCCGGTCGAGCTGGACTTCATGGCCATCTCCTCCTACGGCCAGGGCACCACCTCCTCCGGCGTGGTCCGCATCCTGAAGGACCTGGACCGCGACATCGCCGGGCGGCACGTGATGGTCGTCGAGGACATCGTCGACTCCGGGCTGACCCTCTCCTGGCTGCTTCGCTACCTGGAGTCCCGTTCCGCGGCGAGCGTCGAGGTGGTCGCGCTGTTCCGCAAGCCGGACGCGGTCAAGGTGCCCGTCCCGGTGAAGTACGTCGGCTTCGACATCCCGACCGAGTTCGTCGTCGGGTACGGGCTGGACTTCGGCGAGCGCTACCGGGAGCTGCCGTACGTCGGGGTGCTCAAGCCGGAGGTCTACGCCCGGCGCTGACGCCGACCGGGCCGCCGCCCGCGGGCGTGTGAGCCCAACTCGCATCGGTATTCGTCAAGCCGACGTTCAGCGCACTCTCAGGTGTTCCGGTTACCGTGGAGCCCGGTGGCGCGGAGGTTGCTCCGCGCCCGACCCCCTCGACCGCGTGACCGGGCGTTCGGGTGGTCGGGCCGGACTCCCCGCCACGCCGGCTTCAGCCCGGACCCGCCGTACTTGTCGGTGCGGGGCTGGCGGGCCTGCCCACGGTGCGCCTCGTCGATGGCGAAGGTGTGCCGAGTGCGGGGCTCGCAAGCTCACTCCTCGCGTACACGGTGTACCGTCGAATGACCGCGGCGCGGCAGTTTGCGCGCCTCGGGGTCGAGGCCGGCCCGCACGGCGGCTCCGGCCGCCGCTCAACCGCGGCGACACCATCAGACGGTCAGGACGTCGATCAGGAGGATGCGGGCGCCCCGGCGCTCGACAACAGTATGGAACGTACGCGTTTCTTCCGCCGACCGGTGGTCTGGATCATCCTGGTCATCCTCGGCGCCGTTGTGCTCAGTCAGCTGTTCACCGCTGGTCCCAGCTACCACCGCGTGGACACTTCCGTTGCGCTCGACCAGCTCCACACCGCCAAGATCAATAAGGTCGTCTTCCAGGACAAGGAGCAGACGCTCCAGCTGGACCTGGCCCAGAAGACGAAGTTCGGCGAGACCACCACCAACAAGATCGAGGCTCAGTTCCCGTACCAGGCCGGCGACCAGGTCTGGAACGAGGTGCTGGACGCCAAGGCGGCCAACCGGGTCACCGGCCCGGCCGACGCCAAGGTCTCGTCGGACAGCATCTGGGTGAGCCTGCTGGTCAACCTGCTGCCGATCGCGCTGCTCGTGCTCCTGCTGCTGTTCTTCATGTCGCAGATGCAGGGCGGCGGCTCCCGGGTGCTCAACTTCGGCAAGTCCAAGGCGAAGATGATCACCAAGGACACTCCGAAGACGACCTTCGCGGACGTCGCGGGTGCCGAGGAGGCCGTCGAGGAGCTGTACGAGATCAAGGACTTCCTGCAGAACCCGGCGAAGTACCAGGCCCTGGGCGCCAAGATCCCGAAGGGCGTGCTGCTGTTCGGCCCGCCCGGCACCGGCAAGACGCTGCTGGCCCGCGCGGTCGCCGGCGAGGCCGGGGTGCCCTTCTACTCCATCTCCGGCTCCGACTTCGTGGAGATGTTCGTCGGCGTCGGCGCCAGCCGGGTCCGTGACCTGTTCGAGCAGGCCAAGACGAACGCCCCGGCGATCGTCTTCGTCGACGAGATCGACGCCGTCGGCCGGCACCGTGGCGCCGGCATGGGCGGCGGTCACGACGAGCGGGAGCAGACGCTCAACCAGCTGCTCGTCGAGATGGACGGCTTCGACACCAAGGGCGGGGTCATCCTGATCGCGGCCACCAACCGGCCGGACATCCTCGACCCGGCGCTGCTGCGCCCGGGCCGGTTCGACCGGCAGATCCCGGTGGACGCCCCCGACATGGAGGGCCGCAAGGCCATCCTCCGGGTGCACGCCAAGGGCAAGCCGTTCACGCCCGACGTGGACCTCGACGCGGTGGCCCGGCGTACCCCGGGCTTCAGCGGCGCCGACCTGGCCAACGTGATCAACGAGTCGGCCCTGCTCACCGCCCGCAAGGAACAGCGGGCGATCAGCAACGACTCGCTGGAAGAGTCGATCGACCGGGTGGTCGCCGGTCCGCAGCGACGGACCCGGGTGATGAGCGACCAGGAAAAGAAGATCACCGCGTACCACGAGGGTGGGCACGCGCTGGTCGCCTGGGCGCTGCCGCACGCCGCGCCGGTGCACAAGGTGACGATCCTGTCGCGTGGCCGCTCGCTGGGCCACACCCTGGTGCTGCCGACCGAGGACAAGTACACCCAGACCCGCGCCGAGATGATCGACACCCTGGCGTACGCGCTGGGCGGTCGGGCCGCCGAGGAGCTGGTCTTCCACGAGCCGACCACCGGCGCCGGGAACGACATCGAGAAGGCCACCCAACTGGCCCGCGCGATGATCACCCAGTACGGCATGAGCTCCAAGCTCGGTGCGATCAAGTACGGCACCAGCGGGGACGAGCCGTTCCTCGGGCGCAACATGGGCCACGAGCGGGACTACTCGGACTCGGTCGCCGCCGAGATCGACGGCGAGATGCGGGCCCTGGTCGAGCTGGCGCACGACGAGGCCTGGGAGATCCTGGTCGAGTACCGGGACGTCCTGGACAACATCGTGCTCGAGCTGATGGAGAAGGAGACCCTCTCCACGGCCGACATGGCCCGGATCTGCGCCCGGGTGGTGAAGCGCCCGCCGCTTGCCCCGTACAACGGCTTCGGCAAGCGCCAGCCCTCCACCGAGCCGCCCGTGCTCACCCCGGCGGAGAAGGACAAGCTCAAGGCGCAGGCCGAGGCCGACGGCGCGCAGGCGTCGGTTGGCGGCGCCTCGTCCAACAACTCGGACGGCACACACTGAGCAGCGACCCGACGGCCAGCTCCCCCCACCGGGAGCTGGCCGTCTCCGCGACCGAGCCCGACGGCGACGACGGGCTGGACTACGTGGCCGCCCGGCTGATCAGCGGCAGGCTGACCGGGCGACCGGTCGAGGACGCCGTCGACCTCGCGCGGATCGAGAAGGCGGTCCGGGAGATCCTGATCGCCGTCGGCGAGGACCCGGACCGTGACGGGCTCCAGCAGACCCCGGCCCGGGTCGCCCGGGCGTACGCCGAGCTGTTCGCCGGCCTGCGGGTCGACCCGGCCCAGGTGCTCAGCACCACCTTCGAGGCCAACCACGAAGAGCTGGTGATCGTCCGCGACATCGACGTGATGAGCCTCTGTGAGCACCACCTGCTGCCGTTCCGGGGCAGCGCGCACATCGGCTACATCCCCGGCCCCGACGGACGGATCACCGGCCTGTCCAAGCTGGCCCGGCTGGTCGAGGTCTTCGCCCGCCGGCCACAGGTGCAGGAGCGGCTCACCTCCCAGGTCGCCGACCTGCTGATGAGCAAGCTCGCCCCGCGCGGCGTCGTCGTCGTGCTCGAGTGCGAGCACATGTGCATGGCGATGCGCGGCATCCAGAAGTCCGGCGCTA
This sequence comes from Micromonospora acroterricola, assembly GCF_003172955.1. Classification (GTDB taxonomy): domain Bacteria; phylum Actinomycetota; class Actinomycetes; order Mycobacteriales; family Micromonosporaceae; genus Micromonospora; species Micromonospora acroterricola. Next base: position 8,615 of record NZ_QGKR01000155.1, read on the forward strand.
AGACGATCACGTCTGCCGTACGTGGCACGCTGCAGCACGACGCGAAGTCACGGGCCGAGGCGATGGCGCTGATCATCCCCCGCTGACACCCCTACGCACCAACGGCCGGCCGACCCCGCACGGGACGGCCGGCCGTTCCGTTCCCGGGCTCGCGGCCCTCCCGGCCCTGTTCTTCCGGACCGCCCCGTTCTCCCGGACCGGTCCGCCTCCCCAGCCTGCCCGGTTCTTCCCGGACCGGTCCGCCTCTCCGGCCTGCCCGGTTCTTCTCGGACCGGTCCGCCTCGTCGTCCGGCCGGCCTCCGCCCGGTGGATCAGCTCGCCAGCAGGGCCAGCAACAGGCCGGCCGTGACCAGCACCGCCGGCACCAGGCAGACCAACGCACCGAAGCGCACGGTGCGGTCCAGTCGCCCCCCGGGGCCGGCGCGGAACACCCGCCCGATGCCCACCCAGCCGGCGACGAAGGCGACCGCCGGCATCGGCAGCCCGCAGACCAGCGCCGCCACGCCGGCCGGGCCCGCTCCGGCCACCACGAACACCACGACCTGGATCAGCGGCACCAGCAGCGCCAGCGGCCCGTACACCAGGAGGTTGCGCAGCCGCGCCGGCCAGGCCCCTGGGAGGAACCGGCCGCCTGCGGCCAGCGCCGCGTCCGCCGCCTCGGCCTGACCCCGCGCGACGCGCAGCGCAGACAGCACGGCCGCGGGGCCGCCGGCCATCGACCGGGCCGCCTCGGTCAGCTCCGGCGGGGACGGCACCAGCGAGATCGCCGGTACACCCCGCTCACGTAGACGCTCCTGCTGGCTCGCCAGCCTGGTGCGCACCACCGTCAGCTCCTCCCGGGCGGCGTCCGCCGAGCGGGCCTGCTCACCGGCGGCGGCCGCCGCGCTGCGGCGTACGCCGTCCAGCTGGCGGGCCGCGGCGAGGTACTCCGACCAGACCGCGGTGGGCTCCACACCCGCCTGCGTGCCGTCCCCCTCGGCGGCCCGCTGCCGTCCCGGCCCCGTCACCGTCGTGTTCGGACCCAATTCGACACCTCCCGCGCGCACCACCGGGATCACCCGGCCTCGTCGGCGAACGGCACCAGGACCGTGCCCCGCTCGTCCGGACCGTCCCAGAGCACCGCCCGGTCGGGCCGGGCCCGCCACTCCACCGGCCGACCGAAGACCGCGGCGAGTTGGGCGGCCGGTACGTCCAGCACGGCCACGGCCGCGAGCTTGTCCACCTCGCCCTCCGGCTCGAGCAGCGCGGCGAACGGCGGCACCGCCCGCCACCAGCCCAACAGGTGCCGACCCGACGGCGGTCCGTCCCGCAGAAGCGCGCGCAGCCGGTCCACCGGCAGGTCCCGGGGCCCCGGCCGGTCCAGCCCGAAGACGACGAGATAGGTCGGCAGCTCGCCGTCCGCGTCCGCGAGCAGCGTCGGCAGGTCCACCATGGTGGCCGGATGGCGGGCGGCCAGCTCGGCCGTCAACGCCTCCGCCAGCGGCCGGGCACCCGGATCCGGTGCCGCCACCAGGAAGCGGGCCGAGCCCGGCGAATGGTGATCCGAGGTGCTGCGGGCCGCCGTCGCCAACAGCCCGCCCGCCGCCGGGCCGGACCCCAGCACCGCGAGGTTGCGACCCGCCGCCGGCCCCAGCGGTACGGCGACCGTCGAGCGTGCCACGTCCACCGCCCGGCCGAGCAGCGCCGCCGGCCCGTGCGCCTGACCGGCCAACGCCGCCCGATGCCGCGGGTCGTTGCCCAGCAGCGGCCGGGCGTACCCGGCGAAGACCACCGGAGGCGCCGACCCGGCCGGCCGAGCCGCCCACAGCTCGTGCCGCAGCCGCTCCACCGCCTCCGGGTGGTCCTGCGGATCGGGGTGGCGGATCAGCCGTTCGTGACCCCGGGTCGCGCCCCGAGGGCCGCCGAGCCCACCCGCGGTGTTCACCACCGCGCTGCCCACCGGCAGACCGGCCGCCGAGTCGTTGGTCGGTTCCAGCACCGGGCCGCCGCCCGGCAGCGCCACCCGCACCGGGAACTGGCCGAGCACCGAATCGCGGTGGCCGGTCTCTCCCCGACCGCTCAGCCCCAGCTCACCCGCGCCGGCCAGCACCAGGTGCACGCCGTACGCCCGGCCGGCACGGGCCAGCCCGTCCACCTGGGCGGCCACCTCGGCGGCCAGCCGGTCCCGCTCGGCGAAGATGAGCGGGACATTGTCCAACACGCACACGATCCGGGGCAGCGACCGGTGCTGGCGCAGCTCCGCGAAGCGCTGCCCGCCGGCCCGCCCGCCCGCCTCGGCCCGGCGCTGCACCTCGATCGTCAACTGATCGAGCAGGTCACGGACGTACTCCCGATCGGCGGCCATGGCGGCTGCCCGCACGTGCGGGACCCAGGACCGGTCCCGCTCGGTCTGAAGGAACTCCACGAAGGACTCGCCGTCACCGAGATCCACCAGGTAGAGAGCCAGGTCGTCCGGACCGTACCGGGCGGCCAGCCCCAGCAGCGCCGTGGTCAGGAACGCCGCGCGACCCGCACCGGAGCGGCCGCTGACCAGCCAGTGCGGAGTCAGTTCGGTGAAGCCCAGCGGCACCGGGCGACCCCCGGCGTCACCGACGGTGGTGGTCAACCCGTCCGTGGAATCCGACTCCCAGAGCCGCTCACCCGTCGCCGGCAGCAGATCCCCCAGAGCCAACCGGGAGCCCGCCTCCACCTGCGCGGCGAGCCGCCGGCAGACCGCGTCGACCAGCTCGGCCGGCGGGTCCGCCTCGACGAAGACCGGTGAGTTGAGCCCGCCCGGCGGATCAGCGCCCGGGCTGGCGAAGGACGCCCCCGGCGGGTCACCGAGCAGCGCGTACGCGTTGCGCAGCACCAGCGGGGTCGCGTGCGGCAGAGGACCCCTCGTCGCGTACGGGCCGGCGGGCGGCCAACCGGCCACCACCAGGTGCAGCCCCGCGGACGGCCCCTGGTCGGCCAGCGCCTCGATCCGTGCCAGGTCGGTCGGACCGGTCAACTCCGGCAGCGCGGCGACCACCAGCAGCAGCGTCCGGTCGTGCCGGCGCCGCCCGCTCGCCCCCGGCGTCACCCACTGCTCCGCCTCCGTCAACACGGCGCGCAGACCCGCCACGTCCACCGCCGGAGGTGGCAGCAGGCCGGCGTCGGCCAGCGCCCCGAACGGAGCGAGCACGCCAGCCGTCGCATCGACGGCCCTGACCAGCAACGCACCCGCCGGCGCCGCCCCCAACGACCGCAGCAGCACCGCCCGGAGCAGCCCGGCCACCCGAGGTTCCCGGGCGTCGGTGTCCACGCTGAGGTGCCCGGTGCCGACAAGCGGCACCAACGCGGGGAAGCGGGCATCATCCAACGGCGCCGCGGTGCCCACCCGGACAAACGGCGGAGGGCCCTCACCCGCAGGAGAGTCCACGCTGAGCGAATCCAGGGCGGCGCCCGACCATCCGGGGGCAAGCCGCGCGGCGACCGCCCGCAGCCGGTCGGCCAGCTCGTACTGGCGGCGCTGATCGGCGGGAGCCGGTCGAGTCTCGTCAAGGATGCTCGCCGCAGCCGTCGCGACAGCCGCGGCGCGGCGGTGCAGGGCTGCCGCGCGGTTCGTACGTGCCTTCGGACCGGCCACCGCGTCCACCCCCTCTGCCCGAGGTTGGCAACCCCTCCCTGAGCAGAGACGGTATCCCAGCCGGGGCCGCTCCTCCGGGAGGTGCAGCGGCGGTGCGCCGGTGTTGTCGTGGATCTCACCGGTGGGGAGGGGTCCGTCACGATCCGCTGGATCTGAGGCATTGGCTCCGGGGCGTCCAGCCGTTAACTTCAGGAGGTGGAATCAGTGCAGCCCCCCGCCGGTTCCCAGGTCTCCCGCGTACCGGCCCAGCGGACCCCGTCCGAGCAGTTGCCGCCGGCCCCGGTTACGCCGGCGCCGCGGCGGCCACGCCGCCGGGTACGGACCGTGCTGACGGTGGTCGGGGGCGTGCTCGCTCTGCTCACCATCGGCGCTCTCATCACGGGCTACGTGCTGTACGACCGCGCTTCCGCACCGGACCGCAGCGCACCCGACGTGGTCGTGGACAACTATCTGCGCGCGTTCCTTGTCGACCGCAACGACGCGAGAGCCGATCTCTTCACCTGTGAGGGCGGAGCCGACCTTCAAGCCGTGCGCGACCTCCGTCGTGAGATGGAGCAGCGGGAGTCCAGCTTCAACGTCACGGTGCGAGTCAGCTGGGGCCCGCTCACTAGGAGTCCGTCTCCGGACGGTGAATCCGTGGGCACGACGCTCACTATTGCCGGGTCTGCCGACGGCGTCCAAAGGAGTAGCCGGCGAGAGGATTGGATGTTCGAGGTCGTCGAGGACGATGATGGTTGGAGGGTCTGCGGCGGCAGCCGAGCCGGTTGATGGTCACTCAATCCACAGCAGATGGACCGGAACTTCCAGAGTGGTCGGTGACTGGCCGCGCCAAGCCCAGCGGTACCACTCCACCTCGGGTGTGATCCGGACGCAGATGTCCCCCTCGGCGCCGGAGTAGGTCTCGGTAACCGCTCGCAGGTCGCGGTGCTCCAAACCGCCCTCGACGTGCACCACGCGACGCCCGGTGACGGCATCCGCCTCGAAGACCGGTGTGGGGGACCGGTGGGCCGGGCCATCCAGCGAGACCAGCCGGATGCCGCTGCGGGTTTCGTCCAACCTCGGCCGATCGCCGACCGTTTCCACCCAGACCCGATCGACCGGTACCAGCGGCGCGAAAACCTCGACCTGCTCGGCCTCGGCCCGGTACCACTCGTGCTCGGGGATCACCGGCACATAGGTCCGGGCGCCCTGCACCACCCGGTCGTCCGCGCGTAGGTCGCCCCGCCAACCCAGCCCTGGCAGCCCGACCAGCACCCGTCGCCCACGCAGCTCCACCTGGGCGGTGGCGGGCACTATCGCCAGCGGTCGGGGCGGCCGGGGTGCCCAGTCGGGCTGGTCGGCGAACGGATCCGGCAGGGGTCCGGTCATGCCCGTGCTGGCCTCACTCTGCGCTCCGCAGCGGGGCACCCCGCTCGCGCATGAACGGGATCGGGTCGATGGCGCCACGGCTGGTGCGGTCGTTACGCAGATGCACCTCGAAGTGCAGGTGTGGACCGGACGAGTTGCCGCTGCTGCCCACCTGCCCGATCACCTCGCCGGCCGGCACGATCTGGTCGGGCGACACCCGGGGTTGGGACACCATGTGGCAGTACCGGGTGATGTAGCCGCCAGCGTGCAGCAGGTCGACGAACCAGCCGCAGCCACCCTTGCCGGGGTGCCCGTCGACGTCGCAGTCCCTCCGGCCGCGGTCGTCCGGGTCGCAGCGGGCGACCAATACCCGGCCGGTGGCCGCGGCACGGATTTCGGTGCCCTTGGCCGCCCCGATGTCGACCCCGTTGTGGCTGGGGCGGCTGCTGGTTCGGAAGCCGGAGCCGACGCCGCCCGGGATCGGAGCGGTCCAGCCGGAGGCGGCGATCTGGCCGCGCTCGGCCGCGTTGCAGACCGCCTTGCCGTTGATCTCGATCGTGCGCGCCGCGCCGCCGGACAGCGCGTTGACGATACGGCTGGCCAGCTCCTCGTGCTTGGCGTACGCGTCCGGATAGGCGCTGATCTGGACCTGCTGCGCCACCGCCGTCAGCGGTCGGCGCTGCCAGCTCCGCACCTTGACCAACTTCTCGTAGAACTTTCGGGCCGTGTACGCGGGGGTCATCCGCTCGGTCACGGAGCCCCACCCCGGCCGCTGCTGGAACAGGCCAAGCGAGTCATGGTCGGCGCCGACGCCCTCGTGCGGCAGGGCCAGTGACGCGGGCACACCACTGTTCGCCAGGTTGCGCAGCGCGGACTCCTGCATCGCGGTGGCCAGTGCGACCACCCACCCCCGCGACGGCACCCCCATGTCCTGGCCCACCTTGATGATGATGGCGGCGTTGCGGATCTGCGCGTCGCCGTACTCGGCGAACCGCGGGAGCTCGCCGGCGATGTCCACCGGGCGGATAGGGCCGCAGCCCCAGCTGGCCAGGGCGTCCGCCTTCTCCGTTTCGTCTCCGAGCTCGCTGAGGAAGAACGCGGCGGTTCCCCCGGTGCAGCAGAGCAGGAGCAGTACCCCGGTGAGCATCGTGGCAATCATCCCGAGCCGCGCTGGCCGGCGGAGGGCGCTGCCGCTTGTCACTGCCGCTCCCAATCCACCACGTCGACCAGCCAGCCGTCATCCGCGGCGACCAGTTCCAACCGAAGTCGACCTGTGTCGAGGGGCAGCAGTACCTCGACGAACGTCTCGCTGCGCGACTGCACCGCCGGTGGGCCGGCGACCACGACGGCCGGAACTCCGGCGGGGTCGACGCCGGCCAGCTTCTCGGTCAGCGCCGGTGTGGACAGTGGCCGCAGGCCGGCCTGCCACTGATCGGTGGTGATGCCGGGCCGACCGAGCCAGGCCGAGGTGAAACGGTCGGCGGTCTGCTCAGGCGTGCGATCGCCCGGTCGCGTCACCGGCGACGGTGGAGCCTCGGTGGAGATCGCGCCATCGTCGCCGGCCGTCGGGTCCACGGTGGTGATCGGTCGGTCGGGCCGGCTGCTCAACCCGTCTGCGGGGCCGGTCGGTCCGGAGACGAGCCGAGCCGCCCCGAGCACCCCGAAGATCAGCACCGCGATCACCAGCGCCACCCCCAGGCGGGACCGCAACACCCGGGTGAACAGGAACTCAAGACCTCGTCGCATCGCCGTCACCGTGCCTCCGAGCGCACCCGCGGTCCAGTGCGGTCCGGCGTACGCTGTTCGGCGGAGCCCGGTCGATAGACCACGAACGACGGGCTCTCAGCCGGCACGTCCGGTTCGGTCCAGGTCGCGGGCTGCCGGCGACGGGGTTGGGGTGCGACCGGCCGGTCTCGGCCGCCGGTCTCCTCCATCGGCGCCTCGTCGGCGCGTTCCCGACCGTCCGGGCGCCCGGTGCCGGTGCGCGGGCCATCGACCGGGGCGGTCGGTGCCAGGCCGTGGTCTTCCCGCCGCGCCTCCGGGCGCAACCTGGTCTGCTCGGCCGCCGGTGAGCGGCGACGTCCGCCCACCGGCTCCGCCGTGCCACCGGGTTCGGCCACGTCGAGGCGCGCCGCGGTCCGCATGTCCCGGAAGAACCGGCGGTGCCAGGACCCGGCCGAACTGACCGCCTCGCTGCTGTCCTTGCCGCCGAGCTGGGTAATCCGCCGGTACGGCCGCAGCAGCAGCCAGCCGACCACCCCGCACAGCCAGACCAGCACCACCTGGAGCCAACCGGGCAGGGTTGGCGTACTCATGATCAGGTCGACCGCGAACAGGTAGATCGCGGCCCCGGTGCCGAAGATGGCGATGTTGAAGACCGCGGCGACCACGGCGTTCCCGAGCCGTCGCAGCCCGGCGCTGGCTGGTCGGAGCAGACCGACCGTACCCAGGATGGGTGCCGCGATCACCGCCCATCGAAAAATGAGGAAGCCCAGCAGGACCAGCAGTGACGCCGTCAGGTCGAACATGGCGAACAACAGCGACGCCAGGACCGCGATGAAACCGGCACCAACCCGGTCCATGTCCCGCACTCCCTGGAGGTATTCGTATGCCTCCGGGTCTTCGGTCTCGATTTGCTGAGCCACCCGAGCCCACTGCTGCTGCTTCGCCTTGATCGTCGCCGGCCGGGTCGCGGGGTTGGCCCGTAGCTTCTCGGCCTCCTCCCAGGAGAGCGACTTGGCGTCGTAGAGCGCGGGGCCGTACTTGCGGGCGGTCTCGCTGTCGGCGGAGCCGAGCACTCCGCGCAGCCAGTTCCGGTAGAGCATCGCCTCGGTGGCCGTGTCGCTGGCACGCACGGCGGGCGGTCGGTTGTCCTTACAAGCGTCGGGATTTGGATCATCGCATTGACCCGGTGGAGTGTCCCGGGCTGCGGGACCCACGGCATCATGCACGACACCCAACGTGGCGACCAACGTGCCGTCCGCGATGTTCGCTGACTTGACGGGCCAGGCCGCCAGTGCGGTGACCGCGACCATGACCAGCAACGCCCAACCTGCGGTGGTCATGGCGTTGCTCATGTCCGACTGGCGGGAGCGCCAGAGCAGGTACAGCCCCACCACACAGAGCGTGACGATGCCGAAGACGCTGAACACCTTCTGGTAGACGGCCTTGGTCGCCTGCTCGACCAGCGGATCGGCCCAGCCCCACATGGAGCGAGGGTCCCAGGCCCGCTCCCGCAAGGCGTTCGAGGCGCCGACGATCGCGGTGGCCATCATGAATTCGCCGTTCGCCAGCGTGGTGGTGAACTTGTAGTCCGGATGCAGGACCGACGACGCGCATCCACCCGGAATGTCGTACGTTGGATAGCTGTAGCCAGCGTAGCCGTAGTCGCTGTAGAGGCCCTTCGGACCGGGCTGCTTGGCGGAGTCCGGTCGGCCGGCGAACCACCCGGCGAGCCCCGAATCCGGCGTGCCGGGGGTCGGTGCGTTGCGGCAGGTGACCTCGCTCTCGCTGACCTCCTTGAGCTTCGAAACGCACGCCCGGAAGTCGGCCTGCCACTCCTGCGTCGTGCACAGGTCGGCACGGGCCTGGGCGGCCGGTGGGGCGGCGGCTGCCGCCTCCGCGCCGATCAGTGGCCAGGTGAGGGAGGCCCCGGCCAGTACGCCGAGGGCGAGCAGGAACGAGGTGATTCGTGCCCGAGCCCTCGCCATGTCACGCCTCCAGATCCGGCAGGGGGATGCTCGGAAGCACTCCGGCCGCCGCGGCGATCGCGGCGGGCGTCGTGTCGAGGTGGTCCAGCAGGCCTTCGACGTACGAGACGTCGACCCGGACCTTCTGCACCCGCCCGTCGACGTCGCGCATCACGAACTCGCGGAAACCGAGGCGGTTGGCCGAGCTGGTGTCGGCGGCGGAGAGCGAGGCCAGGGTCGCCTCGTACCCGTCGTTGACCGGCACCCGCAGCAGCCGCAGCGCTTCGGACGCGATCTCGGCGTCCTCGGCGATCCGGCCGACGAAGACGGTGGAGACCAGGTTCTGCACGTCGAGGCCGAGGATGTCGCGGGGGTTCTGCGAGGCGACCAGCGCGGCCAGGTTCCACTTGCGGGAGTCGCGGGCGAGTCGGACCAGGAACGATCGCCCGGACCGCCAGCCTTCCATGAAGTGCGCCTCGTCCAGGCCGACCAGCTTGCGGGAGGACATCGACCCGCCGTAGCAGCGGCGGACGGCGAGCCGGTGCGCGGTGTGCAGCATCGGCAGGGCGAGGGCCTCCTCGGCGGACCAGTACTCGCGTTCGATCTTCAGGTCGGGCAGTCGCAGCCCGGCCATGGTGATGACGGTGAGCGCGGCGTCGGCGCCGAGCAGCCCCTCCGGCGGTCGGCCGAAGAAGAGCATGGCGAGCGGCATCTCGGCGGTGTCCAGCAGCAGGTTGGCCAGTTCCTTGCCGGCGTCGTCGTCGAGCCGACCGAGGCAGCTCACCACGTCGTCCATGGTGGACGTCTCCTCGGCGGGCACCTGGCGGACCGCGTGCCGGAACAGGGTGGCGGTGGACGCCTCCCGGGCCACCTGCGGCGGCACCAGCATCATGCAGATGTCCTGGACGAGCATTCGGCGCTCGGCGCGGGCGTTGGACACTGCGATCTCGAACTCCCGGTCACCGGACGCGCCAGCGCCGAATTCGCTGCGCAGCGGCGTCGGGATGAGCGAGTAGGGCGCGAGCGTGCCGTGCTCCGAGCCGGTGAGGTTCAGCACCCGCGAGTACGGTCGCAGCTCGGGCATGGCGCACAGCCGGGCCAGCGGCCCGGACGGGTCGAGCAGGGTCACCTGGACGCCCCGGCGCGCGGCCAGGTAGCCCAGCGCGCCGAGCAGGGTCGACTTGCCGCCGCCCGGCTCGGCCACGAAGACCGCGAGCCCGGAGCGTTCCCGGACCTCCATGGGGAAGTGCAGGTCGAGGAAGACCGGCCGGCGGCAGGTGCCGGCGGTCCGACCGATCAGGTCACCCCGCCGGTCGCCCACGTTGGAGGCGGCCTGGGGGAGGGCGGCGGCGAGCAGCGGAACCGGCATCCGACGGACGTAGCCGGTGTTGGCGATCGGCTCGCCGGGGATGAACTCGCGGGCCAGCCAGTCCTGGTTCTTCGGGTGCTGGAGCGAGATGCGCAGCTCCCGGGAGTAGAGCTGGATGAGCCGGCGGGCACGCTCCAGGCACTCTTCCCTGGTCCGGCCGCCGACCGCGATCCGGTGCCAGCCGTGTGCGCGCGCCGAGTCGACCGGCAGCCCGGTGGTCATCTCGTCACCGATCACCAGCGCACGCTTGGCCAGCCGCTCCAGCTCCGGTGGCGCGTCGATGCCGTGCTCGGCGTAGTCGAGCTGCTGTGAGCGGATCATCCGCAGCCGGTGCTCGAGGTTACGGAAGGAGTCGCCGGAGCCGAGGATGTCGACCCGGGTGGAGATCTCCATCGGCCAGGGCAGTCGTTCGTGGAAGTGCAGCCACGGCTCGTGCCGTTCCGGGATCTCCAGTGGCTCCATCCGGCCGACGGCGAGCACGGCGACGTGCCGTTCCTCGCCGGTCATCCGGTTGACCAGCTTCACCGTCGAGCCGTACGGGGTGCGGTAGCGCTCGACCTGTTCGGTCAGGGCGAGCAGGTCGCCGCGCTCCCACCGGCCGTCGGTGACCGGGGAGAGCGTGCCGGGCGGCGCCATGCACAACGCCACGGAGCGGTAGAGCAGCCACTCCAGCTCCTGGGCGGTGACCCGCCGGCCGCGCATGCCGAACGCGCCGAGCACCTCGTCGAACTGCTCGACGGTGCGGCCCAGCTTGCGGCGTTCGCCGTCGGCGGTGCCCCGGCCGAAGGTGCGCAGCAACCGTTCGGTGAGCGAGTCGCCGAGGGAGCGGCGGGCGAAGGTGACGCCCAGGTAGGTCTGCCCCTCGGCGTGGTTGACCGCCATCAGGTGCCGCTGGGCGGCGACCAGGTGGTCTGCCCAGCCGGTGGTGCCGGGCACGTCAGGCAGTGGCGCCGGAGTGTGCGCGTCGATGGTGCGCGCCCACTCGTCGGCGGGGAACGGCCGGGTGGTGCGGCGCAGGTGCAGCCGGAAGCCGGCGAGACCGGCGTACTGCTCGGAGATCGCCGAGAGCAGCGCCTCGCGTTCGGCGTCGGGCCGGAATGCCCAGCGCACCTCGGGAAGCCAGTACCAGGCCGTGACCGTGTTCGGGGTGAAGGTCAGGTGGCCGGCGATCTCGGTGATGGCCAGCTCGACCGACGGGTCCCGATCCCCGAACTTGATCTTCGCGCTGCGGACCCGGGCGGGCCGGGTCGGTCGGTCCTGCCGGCTCGCGGCGCGCTGGCGGGGTGGGGCGACCTCCCGCCCGGTTGGCTCGCCGCTGGTCAGCGCGGGCCGGGCG
>NZ_QGKR01000083.1 GCF_003172955.1 Micromonospora acroterricola
GGGCTGGGGGTCGACCGGCACGGGCGGGTCGGCACGGATCCGGCCCACTCCCGGCCACCCGGTGAGCGGGACGGGCCGGCGGCGGCCCGGGTGGCGGCGGCGATACGGGTGGCGCTGGAGCTGGCCGGGGCGGCGGACCGGGCCGCGACCATCCGGCTGGACGAGCTGGCCACGGCCGCCGTCGACGGCTGGCAGGCACCGCCGCCGCCCGGCCGGCCGGCGCCGGGTGCCGACCCGGCAACGGTCCGGGCGTGGTGGGCGGGGCTGGCCCCGGCGCAGCGGCGCTGGTTGGTGGGGCACGAGCCGACGCTGGTCGGGCGGCTCGACGGCGTGCCGGTCGCGGCCCGGGACCAGGCCAACCGGCTGCTGCTCGGTGCCCGTCGGGAGGAGCTGATCGCCGAGCGGCGGCGGCTGTTGTCCCGCGTGCCGCCCGGGCCGGTCGGCTCACTGCGGCTGCGTCGGGTCGAGGCGCGCCTGGCCGGTCTGGACGCGCTCGCCGACCGGCTGGCCGGGCCGCAGGCCCCACGGGCATACCTGCTGCGGCTGGACACGGCCGGCGAGGGGCGGGTGGTGGTCTCGCTCGGCGACCCGGACCAGGCCGACCGGGTGATGACCTACGTGCCGGGCATGACCGCCGGCCTCGACGACGCGCCGGGCGAGCTGACCCGGGTGGCGCGCGTGCTGGGCCGGTGCGCCGCCCTCGACCCGGGCGAGCAGACCGCCGCGGTGCTCTGGCTGGACTACGACGCACCGGACTTCCTGCACGAGGCCGCCACGGCAGGCCAGGCGCGGGACGCCGGCCCGGCGTTGCACCGGTTCCAGGAGGGGCTGCGGGCCAGCCACGAGGGGCCGCCGGCCCGGCAGACCGTGCTCGGGCACAGCTACGGGTCGCTGGTGGTGGGCATGGCCGCCCGGGACCACGGGCTGGCCGCCGACGCGCTGGTCTTCGTCGGCTCGCCGGGGGTCGGCGTCACCCGGGCCGCCGAGTTGGGGATGCCGCCCGGGCAGGTCTGGGCGAGCAGCGCGCCGGACGACGTCATCCGGCTGACCCGTCCGCCGGACGACCTGGCCCGGCAGGTGCTGCTCACCACGTCACCGCTTGCCGCCGCGCTCACCCTGACCGAGCGCGGCGAGCACGAGCTGTGGTTCGGCGGGGACCCGGCCGGGGCGAGCTTCGGCGGGCGGACCTTTCCCAGCGGGCGGCACGGTCACGCCGGCTACTGGGATCCGGGCAACCCGGCGCTGGACGGCATGGCCCGCATCGTCCTGGGCCGCTGATCGGCCGGCCGGCGCCATGTCGGGCGCGACGAAGGCCCCGGTCGCCGCGTGGTGCGGCGACCGGGGCCCGGGTCGGTGGTCGGGGTCGGCTACTCGACGGTGACGGACTTGGCCAGGTTGCGGGGCTGGTCCACGTCGTGTCCCCGGGCGGCGGCGATCTCGGCGGCGAGCACCTGGAGAGGCACCGTGGTGACCAGCGGGGCGAGCAGGGTCGGCGTACGCGGCACGTAGATCAGGTGGTCGGCGTACCGGACGACGGCCTCGTCGCCCTCCTCCGCGATCACGATGGTCCGCGCGCCGCGCGCGCGCACCTCCTGGATGTTGGAGACGACCTTGTCGTGCAGCATGCCCCGGCCGACCGGCGAGGGCACCACGCAGATCACCGGGGTGCCCTTGTCGATCAGCGCGATCGGGCCGTGCTTCAGCTCGCCGGCGGCGAAGCCCTCGGCGTGCATGTACGCCAGCTCCTTGAGCTTCAGCGCGCCCTCGAGGGCCACCGGGTAGCCGACGTGCCGGCCGATGAACAGCACGGTGGGCTCGGACTTCAGCTCCCGGGCCAGCTCCCGCACGGGCTCGATCCGCTCGAGCAGCTCGCGCAGCTTGCCCGGGATCTCCTGCAACTGCGCGACCACCGCGCCCACCTCGTCGGCGAACTTGATCCCGCGCACCTGGGCGAGGTGCAGGCCGATCAGGTAGCAGGCGACGACCTGGGTGAGGAACGCCTTGGTGGACGCGACGGCGATCTCCGGCCCGCCGTGGGTGTAGAGCACCGCGTCGGACTCACGGGGAATGGTCGAGCCGTTGGTGTTGCAGATCGCCAGCACCCGGGCCTTCTGCTCCTTGGCGTGGCGCAGCGCCATCAGGGTGTCCATCGTCTCGCCGGACTGCGAGATCACCACGATGAGCGTGGACCGGTCGAGCACCGGGTCTCGGTAGCGGAACTCGCTGGCCAGCTCCACCTCGCAGGGGATCCGCGTCCAGTGCTCAATGGCGTACTTGGCGACCATGCCGGCGTGGTACGCCGTGCCGCAGGCCACGATGAAGATCTTGTCGACGTCGCGCAGGTCCTGGTCGCTGAGGCGGACCTCGTCGAGGGCGATCTCACCGGTCTCGGTGAGCCGGCCGAGCAGCGTGTCCGCGATGGCCTGCGGCTGCTCCTCGATCTCCTTGAGCATGAACCAGTCGTAGCCGCCCTTCTCCGCGGCCGACGAGTCCCAGTCGATGTGGAAGTCCTTGCCGCTGGCGGGCTGGCCCTCGAAGTCGGTGATCTCGATGCTGTCGCCGGTGATGAGGACGATCTGGTCCTGGCCCAGCTCCACCGCTTCGCGGGTGTGCTCGATGAACGCGGCCACGTCGCTGGCCAGGTAGTTCTCCCCGTCGCCGCGACCCACCACGAGCGGCGAGTTGCGCCGGGCGCCGACGACCGCGCCGGGCACCGCGGCGTCCACCGCGAGCAGCGTGAACGCGCCCTCCAGTCGCTGGCAGACGACCCGCATGCCGGCGGCGAGCAGCTGCGGGCTGTCCGGCTGGCCGGCGGCGCGCAGGTCGGCCAGCGCGGCGGAGAGCAGGTGGGCGGCGCACTCGGTGTCGGTGTCGCTGGTGAACTGGACGCCGTCGGCCTCCAGTTCGGCGCGGAGCTTCGCGAAGTTCTCGATGATGCCGTTGTGGATCACCGCTACCCGGCCGTCGGGGGCGAGGTGCGGGTGGGCGTTGCGGTCGGTCGGGCCGCCGTGGGTGGCCCAGCGGGTGTGGCCGATGCCCGTGGTGCCGTCACCGATGCCGATCGGGCTGGCCGCGCAGGAGGCCGGGTCGTCGGCAGCCCGCTCGGAGAGCACCTTCTCCAGGTTGGCCAGCTTGCCGGCCTTCTTCTCGATCAGCAGCTGGTCGTCGCAGACGATGGCGACGCCCGCCGAGTCGTAGCCGCGGTACTCCAGCCGCCGCAGCCCGTCGAGCACGATGCCGAGTGCGGGGCGTGCGCCCGCGTAACCCACGATTCCACACATGGCCCGCAGCCTAACCCAGTTTCGCTCACGATGGTTGCTCGAAAGTCCGCTAAACAATCACTGAGTTTGAGCGAACGTCGGACGTGGTGCGCCGACCGGGCCGGATCGCCGGCCAGGCGTACGGCAGCACGGGGCGTTCCCCCGGCCGCCCTGCCTACCCGCCCATCCGGGGCCCCAACCGGCCGGCGGAGCCCTCCTCCGCCGGCTGTCCGGCGCGCCGGCCCGTAGGCTGACGCACGTGACGACGAGCACCGATGTCGACCCGCTGGTGGCCCGGATGCGGCCGTTCGGCACGACCATCTTCGCCGAGATGTCCGCCCTCGCCCTCCGGACCGGGGCGGTCAACCTCGGGCAGGGCTTCCCGGACACCGACGGCCCACAGGAGATGCTGGCCGCCGCCGCCGAGGCGCTGCGCGGCGGGCACAACCAGTACCCGCCCGGCCCGGGGATCCCCGCCCTGCGTACGGCGGTCGCGGCTCACCAGCGGCGGTTCCACGACCTGGCGTACGACCCGGACGGCGAGATCGTGATCACCGCGGGCGCCACCGAGGCGGTCGCGGCCAGCATCCTCGCCCTCTGCGAGCCGGGCGACGAGGTGGTCTGCTTCGAGCCGTACTACGACTCGTACGCCGCCTCGATCGCCCTCGCCGGCGCGGTCCGGCGGCCGGTCACCCTGCGCCCCGCCGCCGACGGCCGGTACGCCTTCGACCCGGCCGAGCTGCGGGCGGCGTTCGGCCCACGCACCCGGCTGGTGCTGCTCAACTCGCCGCACAACCCCACCGGCAAGGTCTTCACCCCGGCCGAGCTGGCGCTGGTCGCCGAGCTGTGCCAGGAGCACGGCGCGTACGCGGTCACCGACGAGGTGTACGAGCACCTCGTCTTCACTGACGCGGCGAGCCCGCACGTGCCGCTGGCCAGCCTGCCCGGGATGCGGGAGCGGACGCTGCGCATCTCGTCGGCCGGCAAGACGTTCTCCTGCACGGGCTGGAAGGTCGGCTGGGCGAGCGGTCCGGCGGCGCTGGTCTCGGCGGTGCTGCGGGTGAAGCAGTTCCTCACCTTCGTCAACGCCGCCCCGCTGCAACCAGCGGTCGCGGTGGCGCTGGCGCTGCCGGACGACTACTACACCGGTTTCCGGGACGGGCTCCAGCAGCGCCGCGACCAGCTCGTCGGCGGTCTCACCGACGCCGGGTTCGACGTGCTGGCGCCGGAGGGGACGTACTTCGTCACCGCCGACATCACCGCCCTGGGCGGCCGCGACGGGGTGGAGTTCTGCCGTGCGCTGCCGGAGCGCTGCGGAGTGGTGGCCGTGCCGACCCAGGTCTTCTACGACGACCGGGAGGCCGGCCGCCGGCTGGTCCGGTTCGCCTTCTGCAAGCGCCCGGAGGTGCTGACGGAGGCGGTCACCCGCCTCCGTCGACTCGCAACGACCTGACGCCCCGGTTGGCTGGCGTGCCAGCCGTCGGGTCGCTGTGGAGCTGATGTCGTGGACGACTCAGCTCCACAGGACCCGCATTCGACCGGACGGCCCGGATGCCGCAGGCCCTACACCCCGGCGGGGCTGGCGGTGCGGACCAGCTCGGCGATCCGCTCGGCGACCGATCGGGCGGTGTGCTCGGTGGCCGCCTCGACCATCACCCGGACCAGCGGCTCGGTGCCCGACGGGCGCAGCAGCACCCGGCCGGTCTCGCCCAGCTCCGCCTCGGCCCGCTCGACCTCGGCGCGGACGGCCGGCGCCGCGGCGCCGACGGTACGGTCGCCGACCGGCACGTTGATCAGCACCTGGGGCAGCTTGGTGACCACCGAGGCCAGCTCGGCCAGGGACTGGCCGGTGGCGGCCATCCGGGCCATCAGGTGCAGGCCGGTGAGCACCCCGTCGCCGGTGGTGGCGTGGGCGGGCATGACGATGTGCCCGCTCTGCTCGCCGCCGAGCGCCAGCCCGGAGGCGCGCAGCTCCTCCAGCACGTACCGGTCGCCGACCTTGGTCTCGATCAGCCGGATGCCCTGCGCGGACATGGCCAGCCGCAGCCCGAGGTTGCTCATCACGGTGGCCACGAGGGTGTCCTGGGTGAGCGTGCCGGCATCCCGCATGGCCAGCGCGAGGATCGCCATCACCTGGTCGCCGTCGACCTCCTCGCCGTCGGCGGTGACCGCCACACAGCGGTCGGCGTCGCCGTCGTGGGCGATGCCCAGGTGCGCGCCGTGCTCGACGACGGCCTCACGCAGCGCGTCGATGTGGTTCGAGCCGCAGCCGTCGTTGATGTTCAGCCCGTCCGGCTCGGCGTGGATCGCCACGACCTCGGCGCCGGCCTCCCGGTAGGCGACCGGGGCGACCTCGGCGGCGGCGCCGTTGGCGCAGTCGACCACGACCTTGATCCCGTCGAGCCGGTGCGGCACGGTGCCGACCAGGTGCTGGACGTAGTGGTCCGCGCCGTCGAGCAGGTCGTGCACCCGGCCGACGCCGGCGCCGACCGGTCGGTCCCAGGCGGTGGTGGCGTTCGCCTCGACAGCCGCCTCGATCTGCATCTCGATCTCGTCGGGCAGCTTGTGCCCGCCGGCGGCGAAGAGCTTGATGCCGTTGTCCGGCATCGGGTTGTGTGACGCGGAGAGCATCACGCCGAGGTCGGCCTTGGCCTCCGCGGTGAGGTACGCCACCGCCGGGGTGGGCAGCACGCCGACCCGCACGACGTTGGCGCCGGCGCTGGTCAGCCCGGCCACCACGGCCGCCTCCAGCATCTCGCCGCTGGCCCGGGTGTCCCGGCCGACCACGGCGAGCGGCGGATGGCTGCGGTCCGTCTCGGCGAGGGTGTGCGCGGCGGCCACCGCGACCGCGAGCGCCAGCTCGGGGGTGAGATCCACGTTCGCCCGCCCGCGTACGCCGTCCGTGCCGAACAACCGACCCATACCCGCAACCTCCGATGAGCACTGCCGATGAGGAGAAAGCGGAACGGCCGGCCCACCTCCCCGGTCGAGGGGAGGCGGACCGGCCGTCCGTCAGAAGTACAACGCGCTGGTGAAGATCAGCGCTTCGAGTACTGGGGAGCCTTACGGGCCTTCTTGAGGCCGTACTTCTTGCTCTCCTTGACCCGGGCGTCCCGGGTGAGGAAGCCGGCCTTCTTCAGGGCCGGCCGGTCGTCCGGATCGTTGATGATCAGCGCGCGGGCGATGCCCAGCCGGAGCGCACCGGCCTGCCCGGTGGTGCCGCCGCCACGCAGGTTGGCGATGACGTCGAACTGCTCGGGCTTCTCGGCGGTGACCAGCGGGTCCTTGATCAGCTGCTGGTGCACCTTGCTCGGGAAGTACGCCTCGAGGTCCTGGCCGTTGCAGGTGATCTTGCCGGTGCCCGGGACGATACGGACCCGGACGATGGCCTCCTTGCGGCGGCCCACGGTCTGGATCGGCCGGTCACCACGAGGCGCGCGGGCGACGGGCGCCGGCGCCTCGGTGGCCTCGGGGGCTTCCGGGGCAACCTCGGTCTCGGTGATGTCGGTCATGCTGCTTCCTTCGCCCGCGCTCACTGCGCGATCTGCTTGATCTCGAACGGCATCGGCTGCTGCGCGCCGTGCGGGTGCTCGGCACCGGCGTAGACCTTCAGCTTCTTGATCAGCTGACGGCCGAGCTTGTTGTGCGGGAGCATCCCCTTCACGGCCAGCTCGATGGCCCGCTCGGGGCGCTTGGTCAGCAGCTCGTCGTAGCCGACCTGCTTCAGACCACCCGGGTAACCGGAGTGGCGGTAAGCAACCTTGGTCTGGCGCTTGTTGCCGGTCAGCGCAACCTTGCCCGCGTTCACGATGACGACAAAGTCGCCTGTGTCGACGTGCGGCGCGAAAGTCGGCTTGTGCTTACCACGCAGCAACGTGGCGGCGTGGGTGGCCAGGCGGCCCAGCACGACATCAGAGGCGTCGATGACGTGCCACTGACGCTCGATCTCACCCGGCTTCGGGCTGTACGTACGCACAGGTCTACCTTGTCTCGTCGTCGGTCTGGGGTCGCGCGCCGAGGTGACCAGATCTTGCAGGCCGGACCAGCGCGCACGAACGACCAAGCGTACCTGATAGGGCACGCCTCTGGATGTCGTACAACAGCAGGCAACGATACCCGGCGCCCCATCGGCAGGTCAAAACGGGGGTACGGCCGCGTGCGCCCGCACCCCCATCATGGCACAGCTCACACGCCGACCAGACGAGCCGGCCCCGGCCGGCGGTAGACGAACCAGGTCACCGCGAAACAGAGGGCGTACCACCCGATGAACGCGAGATAGGCGGCGTCGGCGGTGCCGGAGGTGAGGAACGACTGGCGGAACGCCACGTTGACCAGCACTCCGCCGGAGGCGCCCACCGCCCCCGCGATACCGATGAGCGCGCCGGTCATCCGCCGCGCCCACCGCGCGGCGTCCGCCGCGTCGCGCTGGCCGTCGGCCACGGCGCCCGCCGCCCGGGCCCGGAAGATCGCCGGGATCATCTTGTACGTGGAGCCGTTGCCGACGCCGGAGAAGACGAACAGTGCGAGGAACCCGGCCAGGTAGAGCCCGAACGAGTGCTCCCGGGCCGCGTGGAGGACGGTTCCCGCGCCGGCCGCCATCGCCACGAAGTTCCAGAAGGTCACCCGCGCCCCGCCCAGTCGGTCGGCGAGATGCCCGCCCAGCGGCCTGATCAGTGAGCCGACCAGCGGGCCGAGGAACGTGAGCCAGGCGGCGTCGACCGGCGTGGGGAAGCGTTCGGCGAACTGGAGCTGGAGCACCTGGCCGAAGGCGAAGCCGAACCCGATGAACGACCCGAAGGTGCCGATGTAGAGCAACGCCATGATCCACGTGTGCGGGTCGCGAGCCGCCTCGCGCAGCGCGCCGGGCTCGTTGCGGGCGCCGGGAACGGTGTCCAGCCAGCGGGCCGCCGCCAGCGCGGCCAGCACGATCAGCGGCAGGTAGACCGCCGGCACCAGCCGGGGGTACGCGGCACCGGCGGTGGCCAGCACCGCCAACCCCACCAGCTGCACCGCGGGTACGCCCAGGTTGCCGCCACCGGCGTTGAGCCCGAGCGCCCGGCCCTTCAGCCGCTGGGGATAGAACAGGTTGATGTTCGCCATCGAGGAGGCGAAGTTGCCCCCACCGACCCCGGTCAGGCAGGCGAGCACCATCAGGGTCGGGTACGACACGCCCGGTTCCAGCAGCACCGCCATCGGCACCGTGGGCACCAGCAGCAACAGCGCGCTGACGATGGTCCACCGCCGGCCACCGAAACGGGCCACGGCCAGGGTGTACGGCAGTCGCAGCACGGCGCCCAGCGCGGCCGGCACGGCGGTGAGCAGGAACTTGCCGGCCGGGTCGATGCCGTACTCGGGGCCGAGGAAGAGCACGGTCACCGACCAGAGGCTCCACACCGAGAAGCCGACGTGCTCGGCGAAGATCGAGACCCAGAGGTTGCGCCGGGCGATCGGCGCGCCCGTCGTCCGCCAGAAGTCGGGGTCTTCGGGGCGCCAGTCGTCGAGCTCGCGCCCGCGGCCGGTGGCGGCCGGGGGCGCGGCGGTGACCGCGGTGCTGGTGAGGGTGCTCACGGTGGCTCCTCCTCGTCGATGTGACCAGGGGGAACGCTAGGAACACCGGGTTACCGGGCAGTGCCCGTTGCGGGTCGGCGCGGAAACGGGGGCCGCACGGCGGGCCGGCGGCGGTGGTGAGCCGCGCGTGGTCGCCCAACCGGTGGACGGGGAGCGGCGGCGCTCAGAGCTGCTGGAGGATCCGCAGGGCGCGGCCGACGCGGAGCATGGTGTCGGTGTCGGCGACATCCACGCAGTCGGTGAACCACTTCTTCATCGGCGAGGAGAGCCGGTCGGGCATCACCACGTACCGGCCCATCGTCACCGCGAGCGGGGAGTCGCGCAGCAGCGACTCCTCGACCACCTCCACCACGATCACGATGGGCACGTCGGTGGAGTTGTAGACGTCCGAGCTGATCACGAGTCCGAGGCGTTCCCGAGCGCCCTCGATGCGCCAGATCTCACCCCTACGAAGCACGCGGCCGGCCGCGGAAGAGCAGGTCGTCGACCATGCCCACCTCGCGGGCATCGGCGAGGGCGGCGGACTCCAGGTCCAGGCCGGCGCGGCCCACGGCGGCGGCGTGTGCGGTGAACACCTCGCGCAGCGCCTTCTCCCGGGCGGCCCGGTCCATCCACGCGGAGAGCGACAGCCCCTCGCGCTTGGCGAACCGCCTGGCCTCCTCGATCGTCTCGTCTGTGAACGACAGGGTCACCTTGGCAGTCATGTCGAGGACACTACCCATCGGTATGACCGTCAGTCATCCCCGAGTGCGGTCCACCCACCACAGGCGTCAAAAGGTACTCCGGTGACGTTCCCGGCATTCAGGCACGGCCGCCGAACACCGCGAACCGCCACTCCTTGAAGAAGCAGTCGACGTCGACGAGGCCGGCCTCGGTGAGCCACCGGCACTGGTCGGCGACGCTCGCCGGCCGGTCGTGCCGCATCCTCTCCCGGGCGGCGGCGATCTCCGCCGGATCCGAGCCCAGCTCGGTGATCCGGGCCGTCCACACCTCGTCGTAGCGTCGGTCCAGGGCCGGCGTCGGGCCGGCGACCTGCTCGGCGTTGACGAACACCCCGCCGGGCGCCAGCGCGGCGGCCGCCCGCCGGTAGAGGGCCCGCTTGCCGGCGTCGTCCAGGTGGTGGATCGCCAGCGCGCTGACCACCGCGTCGTACCGGCCGGCCGGCAGCGGGTCCGCGAGATCGGCCCGGACCGTCCGGTGCGGCACGGACCGGGCGGTGAGCTGGTCGGCGGCGCGGGCGAGCATCGTCGGCGCGGCGTCCACAAGGGTCAGCCGAACCCCCGGCACGGCGGCGGCGAGCAGCAGCGAGAGCAGACCGGTGCCGGCCCCCAGATCCAGGACCTCCGGGGTGCGCCCGGCGGCGAGCGCGGCACGCAGTGGTGGCGCGGCCACCTGGACGGCGGTGCCGTAGAAGGCGTCGAAGCAGGGCACCAGCCGCCTGCGGGCCTCGTCGTAGCTGCCGGCAACCGCGTCGAAGGCGTCCGCCACACTCATCGCGCACTCCCAATTATCGAGACACATTTCCCATACTCTAGACCGGGAGCACCGCCCCACGATCGTGCCCGCTGCCCCGGTGCGGTGTGAGGTCCACTTGACAGGACCGAAACAGAAGGGACCCGGACCGGAAACCGCTCGACGGCACGCTTTCCCGACATGACAGACGGTGCACGGTCGGCGACTGGACCGGGGCGTTCGCCCCGCGAGGTCGCGACGCACTGCCCGTACTGCGCGCTCCAGTGCGGGATGGTGCTGCGCGAGGACGCCGGTGCGGTGACGGTGCTCCCCCGCCAGTTCCCCACCAACCGGGGCGGGCTCTGCCAGAAGGGCTGGACCGCGGCCGAACTGCTCGACCACCCGGAGCGGCTGACCACCCCGCTGCTGCGCGACCCGGAGACCGGGGAGCTGCGCCCGGCGACCTGGGCCGCCGCGCTCGACCGGATCGCCACCGGCATCCGTGCCATCCAACGCGAGGCCGGTCGGGACGCGGTCGCCGTGTTCGGCGGCGGCGGGTTGACCAACGAGAAGGCGTACGCGCTGGGGAAGTTCGCCCGGGTCGCGCTGCGCACCCGGCACATCGACTACAACGGACGGTTCTGCATGTCCTCCGCCGCGGCCGCCGGGCTGCGCGCCTTCGGCGTCGACCGCGGACTGCCGTTCCCCCTGGCCGACCTGGCCCGGGCCGACACGTTGCTGCTGGTCGGCGCCAATCCGGCGGAGACCATGCCGCCGATGGTCCGCTGGCTGAACGAGCAGCGCCGCAACGGCGGCCGGCTGATCGTGGTCGACCCCCGGGCCACCGCCACCGCCCGCCAGGCCGACCTGCACCTGCAACCACTGCCCGGCACCGACCTCGCGGTGGCCAACGCGCTGCTGCACATCGCGCTCACCGAGGGCTGGATCGACCAGGCGTACGTGGCGGAGCGGACCACCGGCTTCCCGGTGGTGCGGCGCAGCGTGGCGGCCTGGTGGCCGGCCCGCGCCGAACAGCTCTCCGGCGTGCCGGTGGCGGACCTGGAGGCGACCGCCCGGGCCCTGGGCACCGCCGGGCGGGCGATCATCCTCACCGCGCGCGGCGCCGAGCAGCACGCCAAGGGCGTGGACACCGTCACGGCGTACGTCAACCTGGCCCTCGCCCTGGGCCTGCCCGGCCGCCCCGGCTCCGGGTACGGCTGCCTGACCGGCCAGGGCAACGGCCAGGGCGGACGGGAGCACGGGCAGAAGGCCGATCAGCTGCCCGGATATCGGCGCATCGACGATCCCGCCGCGCGGGAGCACGTCGCCGGGGTCTGGGGCGTACCGGCCGACGAACTGCCCGGTCCGGGCGTGCCGGCGACCGAGTTGCTCGACTCGCTCGGCACTCCGGGCGGGCCACGGGCGCTGCTGGTGTTCGGTTCCAACCCGGTGGTGTCCGCACCCCGGGCGAGCCACGTTGAGCGTCGGCTGCGCGGGCTCGACCTGCTGGTCGTGGCCGACCTGCTGCTCTCCGAGACGGCCGCGCTGGCCGACGTGGTGCTGCCCACCGCGCAGTGGGCCGAGGAGGACGGCACGATGACCAACCTGGAGGGCCGGGTGCTGCGCCGGCGGGCGCTCCGCCCTCCCCCGCCGGGCGTCCGTACCGACCTGGCCATCCTCGCCGACCTGGCGACCCGGTTGGCCGCCGCCGAGCCGGCCGGCGCCGCCCGGCCGGCAGCCACCGCGGCGGCCCGGTTCCCGACCGACCCGGCCACCGTCTTCGCGGAGCTGCGGCGGGCCTCCGCCGGCGGGCCGGCGGACTACGCCGGGATCAGCTGGTCCCGCATCGACACCGCCGACGGCGTCTTCTGGCCCTGCCCCACCGAGGACGGGCCGGACACCCCGCGGCTCTTCACCGAGCGGTTCGCCACCCCGGACGGGCGGGCCCGGTTCCATCCGGTGGACCACCGCCCCGCCGCCGAGCCGGTCTGCGCCGACTACCCGCTGCACTTCACCACCGGCCGCGTGCTCGCCCAGTACCAGTCCGGCACGCAGACCCGCCGGGTGGACGCCCTGCGCCGCGCCGCCCCGGACGCCTTCGTCGAGCTGCACCCCGACCTGGCCGCCCGGCTCGGCATCGACGACGGCGACCCGGTACGGGTCACCTCCCGGCGGGGTGACATGCGGGCGCCGGCCCGGCTCAGCCCGACCATCCGGCCGGACACGGTCTTCGCGCCGTTCCACTGGGCGGGACCCGCCCGGGCCAACTCGGTCACCAACGACGCCGTGGACCCGATCTCCGGGATGCCGGAGTTCAAGATCTGCGCCGTACGGGTGGAGAAGGCATGACCGAACGCGTGGTGATCATCGGTAACGGGATGGCGGGCGCACGGCTCGCCGCCGAGCTGCACGCCCACGGGGGTGACCGGAAGGTCGCCGTGCTCGGGGCGGAACCGTACCGGGCGTACAACAGGATCATGCTCTCCACCCTGCTGGCCGGCCGGGTGGGCGAGCCGGACGTGGAACTGGCCGAGGCCGCCGGGCACGGCACCGACCTGCGTACCGGCGTGCCGGTCACCGGCATCGACCGGGTCGGCCGGGCGGTCCGGACCGCCGACGGCGACCGGATCGGCTACGACCACCTGGTGCTGGCCACCGGCAGCCGGGCCGTGGTGCCGCCGCTGCCCGGCCTGGGCTCCGCAGAGCTGCCACGCCGCGTGGTGCCGTTCCGAACCCTGGACGACTGCCGGCGGATCCTCGCGGTGGCCGACGGCGCGCGCAGCGCGCTGGTGCTCGGCGGCGGACTGCTCGGCCTGGAGGCCGCCCGTGGCCTGGCCACCCGGGGGCTGGCGACCACGGTGGTCCACCCCACCGGGCATCTGATGGAACGGCAGCTCGACCCGGCGGCCGGCGCGGTGCTCGCCGGCACGCTCGCCGGTCTCGGCGTCAGCGTCCAGCTGGCCGTGCCGGCGACCGGCGTGGCCGCGGACGCCGCCGGCGTCCGCCTCGACCTGGCCGACGGCCGCTCGCTCCACGCCGACCTGCTGGTGCTCTCCTGCGGAGTACGCCCCGACACCGCGCTCGCCGCCGAAGCCGGCCTGGCCGTGCGCCGTGGAATCGTCGTGGACGACCGGCTGCGCACCAACGACCGGCGGATCTCGGCGATCGGTGACTGCGCCGAACACGACGGTCTCCTCACCGGGCTGGTCGCGCCGGCCTGGGCCCAGGCACGGGTGCTGGCCCAGGTGCTCAGCGGAGCGGACCCGCTGGCCCGGTACCGTCCCCGGCCGGCGGTGACCCGGCTCAAGGCGGCCGGGATCGACCTGGCCGCGATGGGCGACGCCACCGACGGCGGGCCGGGCGAGGAGCTGACGTTCGCCGACCCGGCGCGCGGCACCTACGCCCGGCTGCGCATCCGCGACGAGCGGCTGACCGGCGCGATCCTGCTCGGCGACAACCCGACGGTCGGCACGGTGATCCAGCTCTTCGACCGGAACCAGCCGGTCCCGGCCGACCGGCGGTCACTGCTGCTGGGCCGGGCATCGGGCGCCGCCGCCGCGGCGCCGGCCGCGTCCCCCGCGCTGATGCCGGACGCGGCCACGGTCTGCCAGTGCAACACCGTGACCAAGGGCGCGTTGGTGAACTGCTGGCGCGCCGGCGCCCGGAGTGTCGACGCCGTCCTGGCGGCCACCCGGGCCGGCACCGGCTGCGGCGGCTGCCGGGACGCCGTCGCGGGGATCGTCGACTGGCTCTCCCACGCAGATTCGGTGGAGGTGACGCGATGAACGGCGACCTGGTCGTCATCGGCAACGGCATGGTCGGGCAGCGCTTCGTGGACGCGCTGCGGGCCCGCGACCCGCACGGGCGGTGGCGGGTGACGGTCCTCGCCGAGGAGGGCCGCCCGGCGTACGACAGGGTGCGCCTCTCGGCGTTCTTCGACGGCGTGGACGCGGACGCGCTGAACCTGCACACCCCGCACGACGGGGTGCGGCTGCGCCTGGGCGAGCCGGCCACCGCGATCGACCGCGACCGGCGGGTGGTCAGCACGGCCACCGCCGAGCACCGGTACGACGCGTTGGTGCTGGCGACCGGGTCGTACCCGTTCGTGCCGCCGGTGCCCGGGGCGGACCTGCCCGGGGTCTTCGTCTACCGCACGCTCGACGATCTGGCGGCGATCCGGGAGTACGCGCGGGGCCGGCGGGTTGGTGCGGTGATCGGCGGCGGGCTGCTCGGGCTGGAGGCGGCGAACGCGCTGCGGCTGCTCGGCCTGAGCACCGACGTGGTCGAGTTCGCGCCCCGGCTGATGCCGGTGCAGGTGGACCCGGCCGGCGGGGCGATGCTCCGCCGCTACGTCGAGGAGTTGGGCGTGCGGACCCACCTCGGGGTGGCCACCACCGCGATCCGACCCGGCCCGGACGGCGCGGTCGCCGCCCTGGAACTCTCCGACGGCGGCGCCGTCGACGCCGAGCTGGTAGTGGTGGCCGCCGGCATCCGGCCCCGGGACGAGCTGGCCCGGGCCGCCGGCCTGCCGCTGGGGCCGCGCGGCGGGGTGCTGGTCGACGCGACCTGCCGCAGTGCCGACGAGCGGATCTGGGCGGTCGGCGAGTGCGCGGCGGTCGACGGCACCTGCCACGGCCTGGTCGCCCCGGGGTACGCGACGGCCGAGGTGGTGGCGGACCGGCTGGTCGGCGGCGCGGCGACGTTCCCGGGCGCGGACACCGCCACCAAGCTGAAGCTACTCGGCGTCGACGTGGCCTCGTTCGGCGACGCGCACGGCGTCACCCCGGGCTGCCTGGACGTCACGTTCACCGACCCGGCCACCCGGGTCTACGCCAAGCTGGTTCTCTCCGACGACGCGAGCACCCTGCTCGGCGGGGTGCTCGTCGGCGACGCGAGCGCGTACCCGACGCTGCGGGCCAGCGTGGGTGGCCCGCTGCCGGCCGCCCCGCTGGCGCTGCTCGCGCCGGACGGCGGCGGCGCGGACGCCGGCGCGCTGCCCGCCAGCGCCCAGGTCTGTTCCTGCAACGCGGTGACCCGGGGCGACGTGGACGCCGCCATCGCCGGTGGCTGCGCGGACGTCCCGGCGTTGAAGGCGTGCACCCGGGCCGGCACCAGCTGCGGTTCCTGCGTGCCGATGCTGAAGCAGCTCCTGGACGCGGCCGGGGTGGCGCAGTCCACCGCGCTCTGCGAGCACTTCGACGTCAGCCGGCGCGAGCTGTTCGACATCGTCCGGGTACGCGGCATCCGCACCTTCTCCCGGCTGGTCGCCGAACACGGCCGGGGCCGCGGCTGCGACATCTGCAAACCGGTGGTGGCGTCGATCCTCGCCTCGCTGGGCGCCGGGCACGTGCTCGACGGTGAGCGGGCGTCCCTTCAGGACACGAACGACCACTTCCTGGCGAACCTGCAACGCGACGGCAGCTACTCGGTGGTGCCCCGGATCCCCGGCGGTGAGATCACCCCGGAGAAGCTCATCGTCATCGGCGAGGTGGCCCGGGACTTCCAGCTCTACACGAAGATCACGGGAGGGCAGCGGATCGACCTCTTCGGGGCCCGCGTGGAGCAGTTGCCGCAGATTTGGCGGCGGCTGGTGGATGCCGGCTTCGAGTCCGGCCACGCGTACGGCAAGGCGCTGCGCACGGTGAAGTCCTGCGTCGGCGAGACCTGGTGCCGGTACGGGGTGCAGGACTCCGTGGGCCTGGCCGTCGCGCTGGAGCTGCGCTACCGGGGGTTGCGTGCCCCACACAAGATCAAGTCTGCGGTCTCCGGCTGCGCCCGGGAGTGCGCCGAGGCGCGCAGCAAGGACTTCGGCGTCATCGCCACCGAGACCGGCTGGAACCTGTACGTCGGCGGCAACGGCGGGTTCCGGCCCCGGCACGCCGACCTGTTCGCCACTGATCTGTCCACAGAAGCGCTGATTCCACTGATCGACAGGTTCCTGATGTACTACATCCGCACGGCCGACCGGCTGCAACGCACCGCCGCCTGGATCGAGGCGATGGACGGCGGCCTCGACCACCTGCGCGCGGTGATCGTCGACGACTCGCTGGGGCTCTGCGCCGACCTCGACGCGGCGATGGCCCGCCACGTCGGCTCGTACTCCGACGAGTGGCGGGACGTGCTGAACGACCCGGAGCGGCTGCGCCGGTTCACCTCGTTCGTCAACGCCCCGGACGTGCCCGACCCGTCGATCACCTTCGCGCTGGAGCGGGGCCAGCCGGTGCCGGCGCGCGGCGGCATGGTCACGGCCCGGGACGAGCGGGGCGGCAGGGAACGGGAGCCGGCCGAGGCCGGTCGGCGGCGGCAACCGGTGACGCTGGGCCTGCCGGAGGTGCGGCGGTGAACGCCACGCTGGCCTGGACCCCGGTCTGCCGGCTCGACCGGCTGGAACCCGACCGGGGCGTGGCCGCCCTCGTCGACGGCGTGCAGGTGGCGCTGTTCCGGACCGCGGACGGTCTGTTCGCCATCGACAACCAGGACCCGGTCAGCGGCGCGTACGTGCTGTCCCGGGGCATCGTGGGCAGCCGCGGCGAGGTGCCGACGGTCGCCTCGCCGCTGCACAAGCAGGTGTACGACCTGCGCACCGGGCACTGCCTCGACCTGCCCGGGGTGGCCGTTGCCCGGCACGCCGTGCGCTGCCGGGACGGGCTGGTCGAGGTGCGGCTGCGACAGGAGGACTGATGCGGGATGAACTGGCCGGCTTCACCATCGGGGTGACCGCCGACCGGCGGCGCGACGAGCTGGCCGCCCTGCTCGAGCGGCGGGGCGCCCGGGTGGTGCTCGCTCCGGCGCTGCGGATCGTGCCGCTGTCCGACGACACCGAGCTGCGCGAGGCGACCCGCGCCTGCCTGGACCAGCCGCCGGACATCCTGATGGCCAACACCGGCATCGGCATGCGCGGGTGGCTGGAGGCGGCCGAGGGCTGGGGGCTGGCGGAGCCGCTGCGCTCGGCGCTGGCCGCGTCGTACGTGGTGGCCCGGGGGCCGAAGGCGCGCGGCGCGATCCGCGCGGCCGGGCTGCACGACCAGTGGTCGCCGGCCTCGGAGAGCTGCGACGAGGTCGTCGACCACCTGCGCCGGCGCGGCGTGGCCGGGCAGGTGATCGCCATGCAGCTGCACGGTGAGCGGCAGCCGGAGTGCACCCTCGCGCTGGAGGCGGCCGGCGCCACGGTGATCGAGGTGCCGGTCTACCGCTGGGCGCCGCCGACCGACCCCGCCCCGCTGCACCGACTGGTCGACCTGATCGCCGGCCGGCTGGTGGACGCGGTGACGTTCACCTCGGCGCCGGCGGCCGAGGCGCTGCTGCGGGCGGCCGGTGACCGTACCGAGGCCGTGCTGTCCGCGTTCCGGGGCGACGTGCTGGCCAGCTGCGTCGGCGCGGTGACCGCCGAGCCGCTGCTACGGCGTGGGGTGCCGGTCAGCGCGCCGGGTCGGGCCCGGCTGGGCGCGCTGGTGCGGACGATCGTCGACGAGCTGCCCCGCCGGACGACGACGCTCAAGGCCGGCGGGCACCTGCTCACCCTGCGCGGGCACGCCGCGGTGATCGACGGCGAGCTGCGCCCGCTCGCCCCCGCCCCGATGGCGGTGCTGCGGGCCCTGGCCCAGTCGCCCGGCCGGGTGCTGTCCCGCACGGCGCTGCTGCGGACCCTGCCGCGGGGCGCGGACGAGCACGCGGTGGAGATGGCGGTCGCCCGGCTCCGGGCCGGCCTGCGCGCGCCCCGCGTGGTGCAGACCGTGGTCAAACGGGGCTACCGGCTCCGGGTCGACTGACGCGTCGTGGCCGGCCGGTGCGTCCCGGCCGGCCACCCGGATCAGCCGACCGGCGTGGGGAAGCCCCGGCCGTGCTCGGCCTGGAGCCGGAGCATGGCGTGCTCGACCACCGTCACCAGCACCTGCTTGACCGAGTCCCGGTGCCGGGCGTCGGTCATCACCAGCGGCACCTGCGGCGAGATGGCCAGCGCCTCACGGATCTCCTCCAGCTCGTACTGGGGAGCGCCGTCGAACCGGTTCAGCGCCACCACGTACGGCAGGTTGCGGTTCTCGAAGTAGTCCAGCGGGGCGAAGGCGTCGGTGATCCGGCGGGTGTCCACCAGCACGGCGGCGCCCACCGCTCCCCGGATGATCTCGTCCCACATGAACCAGAACCGGGTCTGGCCGGGTGTGCCGAAGAGGTACAGGATCAGGTCCTGGGCCATGGTGATACGGCCGAAGTCCATGGCGACCGTGGTGGTCTCCTTGCCCGGCACCTTGGACGGGTCGTCGATGCCGACACCGGCCGCGGTCATCACCGCCTCCGTGGTCAGCGGTGTGATCTCGGAGATCGACCCGACCAGCGTCGTCTTGCCGACGCCGAAGCCGCCCGCGACGACGATCTTCGCGGAGACGATTCCCCGGCTCTGCCGCCCCCCGGCGGGGTCATAGCCTGCGAAGTCCACTTAGCACCCTTCCAAGCAGTTCCATCCGCTCCTCGAATCCCTCGGCGGGAGCAGCAGTGTGTAACGTCAGCAGGCTCTCGGCCACCATGTCGGCGACCAGCACCCGGGCGACGCCCAGCGGCATCCGGGTGTACGCGGCGATCTCCGCCAGCGACTGTGCCCGGCCTTCACAGACCGTGGCGATGCGGTGCTTGTCGTGCCCCGCGAAGCGGGACTCGGCGACCTGGGTGGGAGAGGCCGTGAGGACCGCCTCGAGGGCGATGTCCTGCTGGGGCTCGGTTCGACCACGGGTGACCGCGTAGGGACGCACCAGAGCGCCGCGCGGGTCAGCGCGTCGTTGGTCCATCCCCGATCACCTCCTCGTCCCCCGCGGAGCCGGTCCACACCGCCTCCCATCCCTGGTCCGGCGCGCGGTCCGCGCGCCGTCGTCCGTTGCTACGAGCGCACCGCGTCACGCGGCAGCGGCACCAGCGCCGCGCCCACCCGCTCAACCAGCAGGGCCATCTCGTAACCCACCTGGCCCACGTCGCAGCTGCGGGCGGCCAGCACGGCCATCGACGAGCCGTCGCTGATCGACATGAGGAAGAGGTATCCGCTGTCCATCTCGATGACGGTCTGCAACACCCCGCCCGCGCTGAACATCCGGGCCGCGCCTTCGGTCAGGCTCACCACGCCGGACGTGATCGCGGCGAGCTGGTCCGCCCGGTCCCCCGGGAGGTCCCGGGAGGACGCGAGCAGCAGCCCGTCGGCGGACACCGCCACCACGTGGGCGATACCCGCCACGCTGTCGGCGAAGTTGGTGAGCAGCCAACCCATGTCCTGCATGGCAGCTGGCCTGTTCATCGGCTCTCCTTGGTCGAGGTGCTGTTCAGGTCCGTTCCGGCTGTCCGGCCGCGCTGCACGCCACGGTGGTAGGCCGACAACAGGCCGCGTACTTCATCGGGGGTCCGCCGGCTGCGGTCCCGGCCGCCCTTCGGTTCGATGCCGCCCGGCACGAGCTGCGCCTGCGGCACCCGCTTGGGAAGCCCCGAGCGGGTGGTGCCGGCCGCGGCCGGCTCGGCGGCCCGGCTGGCCCGGGACCAACCCTCGTCCGC
>NZ_QGKR01000240.1 GCF_003172955.1 Micromonospora acroterricola
TCGACCGGCAGGTTGAAGTGCTGCATCACGCCGGGCAGGTCACAGAAACGTACGTCGACGAACTTCACGTCCTCGTTCTTGAGGTATCGCAGCAGTTCCTCGGGATTGGCGAACACACGTCCTCCTGCCGCTCGACCAGCGTCCCCCGGCCTCGCGGCAGCCCCGTCGGTCCCTTGGTCGCTGTCCGGCAGGCGGACGTGCCCGAAGCCGCTGCATTGGCCCCGTCACTCACGGTACGCGAAAAATCCAGGTCGGTGCCCCACTACCGGCCGCCCGCCGAACCGAACGGACGACCGGCCCCGGCCGCCGTCTGTCAGGCGGCCAGGTGCACCCGTAGCTTCCCCAGGGCGCGGGTCAGCAGCCGGGAGACGTGCATCTGTGAGACGCCGACCTGTTCGGCGATCTCCTGTTGGGTGAGGTTGCCGTAGAAGCGCAAGGTGACGATCTTCTGTTCACGCTCGTCGAGGCTGCCCAGTGCCCGTCCGAGAGCGACTCGCAGCTCGGCGAGAGCCATGTCGTTGTCCTCGATGCCGAGCGTGTCGCCCAGATCGAGGGAGCGGGTGCCGTCGCCGACCGGGGTGGAGAGGGAGACCGCGTTGTAGGCGCGGGCGCCTTCCAGTCCCTCGATGACGTCTTCCTCGGTCAGGGTCAGGTGAGCGGCGATGTCCGCGACGGTCGGTGACCGGCCGAGCGTCTGGGTCAGGGTGCTGTTGGCCTCGGAGATGGCCATCCGACGCTCCTGCAGGCGCCGGGGAACACGGATGTCCCACGTACGGTCCCGGAAGTGCCGCTTGAGCTCTCCCACGATGGTGGGGATCGCGTAGCCGGCGAAGTCCACCCCGCGTGACGGGTCGAACCTGTCGATCGCCTTGATCAGACCCAGCGCGGCGGTCTGCACCAGGTCGTCGTTCGGTTCGCCGCGGCCGCTGTAGCGCCTGGCCAGGTGGTTGGCCAGCGGCAGCCAGGCCTCGATGGCCCGGGTTCGGGCTGCCGCCCGTGCCGGATGGTCGACCGGCAGCGCGACCATGGCGTTGAGCAGGTCGTTGGCTGGCGACCCGGCAAAGGTGACGCGGTCAGCGGGGGCGTACGCCGGTCGATCCGTGATGACGGTGCTCATAGCGTTCCTCCGCTGTGTTGTTGTGGTGTGTCGCCCCGAGGGCCGCTGGTGGGATGGGGTGACCGGGGTGCCCGCGACGGATGCCGGCCCTGGACGGTCGTCGGTGTCGTCGGGCACACCGCGGGCTCGATCGACGGGCGGCTCCCGGCGGGCGGGCAGCGATCGGAAGGTGCCAGGGTCGAGGCGTGGCAGCCTCGTGACGCCTGGGGAGTGTGGGTCGTCGATGCGCACGTGCGGACCTCCCGGGTGCGGGAATGCGTCGGGCACGTGGCTTGACCCGGGAGAAGCGTAGAGCGGGTGGCGCGGTTCTGCCAGTCGAGCCGTGGGACGGCGGACCGCTAGCGCGTCTGGGCCGGCGCGGGTCGACGTGTCTGCGTCACGGCGAGTTGCTGGGTGCCGGTCACGGCGAGCATGTACCGCACGCACCGTGCCACCTGAGGGCACCTGTCTTGACCCGTCGAGGACGTACCCCCCGCCCAGCCGCCGCACACCCGAGGACGCCGTTCCGCACGGGAGCGATTCGAAGTGGTTTGCCACCGTCCGGCGGGGGCACATGCGCCCAACCGCGGGTGATCGGGTGAGACCGGCCGCCCGGTTCGTCTGCCGATCGTCGCCCCAGCCAGCTGACCGGGGGCACCGACACCGAGAGGACCGCCATGACCCAGGTTCACGACTACCTCGCATCCCGCCGGGCGGATCTCGTCACCGAGTTGACCGGCTGGATGCGGCTGCGGTCCGTCGCGGGGGTACCCGAGCACGTTGTCGACCTGACCCGTTCCGCGAACTGGTTGGCCGGCACCTTGCGGGACACCGGCTTCCCGGTGGTGGAGGTCTGGGGCGTGGAGGAGGCGCCGGCCGTCTACGCCGAGTGGTGCCAGGCGCCCGACGCGCCGACCGTGCTGGTCTACAGCCACCACGACGTGCGGGCCGCCAAGGACGAGCAGTGGGAGGAGACGCCACCGTTCGAACCGGCGCTGCGCGACGGTCACCTCTACGGGCGAGGTGGCTCCGACGCCAAGGGGCAGGTCCTCAGCCACGTGTGGGGACTGCGGGCTCATCTGGCGACCACCGGCCGCGACGCCCCCGCCGTGAACCTGAAGCTCCTCGTCGAGGGTGAGGAGGAGGTCGGGTCGCCGCATCTGGCCGAGCTGATCGAGGAACATCGCGACCGCCTCGACGCCGACGTCGTCGTCTTCTCCGACACGCTGCTCTGGCGGGCGGACCACCCGGCGGTCTGCACCAGCCTGCGGGGAATGATCAGCGCCGAGCTGACCGTCTACGGCCCGCTGCGCGACATACACAGCGGAACAGTGTCCGGGGTGGCGCCGAACCCGGTCGTGCAGCTCGCCAAGGTGCTCGCCGAACTGCACGACGACAAGGGCCGCATCACCCTGCCCGGCTTCTACGACGACGTGGCAGAACCCACAGCCGACACCCGCGAGGCGTACGCGGCGCTGCCGTTCAGCGAGGAGGACTGGCTCGCCCGATCGGAGACCCGCGGTATCGGCGGGGAAGACGGCTACACGGTCCTGGAGCGGCTCTGGGCGCGGCCCGCCGCCGAGGTGATCACGGTGGTGGCCGGTGACCCGGAGGGGGTGTCCCGCGGTGCCGTGCCAGCGGAGGCCCGCGCGGAGATCAGCATCCGCACCGTTCCGGACCAGAAGATCGCCGACGTCGCCGAGCAACTCCGCCGCTGGGTCGCCCAGACCATCGACGACACCGTCGAGTACGACCTGACGATCTCCGAGGAGACCGCGCAGGAGCCCTACCGCACCCCCGGGGACTTCCCCGGCCTCGACGCTCTCGCCGCCGCGATGGAGGAGGGCTTCGGGCAGGCGCCGGGGCGGATGGGCAACGCCGGCGGTGGGCCGGCGGAACTCCTCACCCGCACCCTGGGGGCTCCGGTGCTGTTCTTCGGCACCGGTCTGCCCAGCGACCGGTGGCACGACAGCGACGAGCGGGTCAGCGTCGACGTGCTGCTCAACGGCGCTGCCACCCTGGCCCACCTGTGGCCGCGCCTGGCCCGCCTGGACGGGGTTTAGCCGACCGCCCCGCGGAAACCGAACCATCCCCCGCGCCGGCAGGCGCGGAAGGCAGGAGGACTCCCCGTGACCACCACACCTCTACCCCAGTACCGGCGATCCAGGGTCGCTGACCCTCTGGGCATTCCGACTCTCGGCGTGGAGGAGGAGTTCCTGCTGCTCAACCCCGACACCGGAGACACGGTTGCCCTCGCCGACGAGGTCATCGCGGCCCTACCAGCGGAAGCGCGGGTAAACAGCCGTCAGGAGCTGCGGGCCAGCATGATCGAGATGGTCAGTCCGGTCTGCGGCACTCTTGGGGAACTCGCCGGTCAATTGACCGGGCTGCGACGTGCCGCGTCGGCAGCCAGTGCCGCCGTCGGCGCCCGCCTCGTCGCGGTTGGCGCCACCCCCATGGGCGATCCGAACCGCGGCGTACCTCCGGACCCCCGGTACCTGACGATGAGCCGGCGGTACGGGCCGCTCGTCCACGACCCGGCCGTCTGCGGTTGCCACGTGCACGTCGGCGTTCCCGACCGGGAACTCGCGGTGCAGGTCTGCAACCACCTACGTCTCTGGCTGCCCGCGGTGCAGGCCCTGGCCGCCAACTCGCCGCTGCACGAAGGATCGGACACCGGCTACGCCAGCTGGCGCAGCATGCAACTCCTCCGCTGGCCCAGCCTCGGCCCGACACCCTACTTCGACGGCGCCGCCGCCTACGACCGAACAGTGGCCACGCTCATCGAATCCGGAGTGATGCTCGACGAGGGAATGACCTACTGGTACGCCCGCCCGTCAGCGCGCTATCCCACCGTCGAGGTGCGGGTCGGGGACGTGTGCCTCACGGTCGACGACACGGTGCTGGTGGCCGGACTCGTCCGGGCGATGGTGGCCACGGCGATCGACGACATCAACGCCGGAGGGCTGGCACCGCAAGTGCCCGACAGCCTGGTGTCCGCCGCCCACTGGCACGCCGCCAAGGAGGGCCTCGACGGCACGCTGGTCGACCTGCGCAGCGGGAAGACCCGACCGGCGTGGGAGCTGGTGACAGACCTGCTCGGGTTGGTCGAGGCGGCGCTGCGGCGCCACGGTGACCTGGAGTTCGTCACCGCCGGGCTGGCCCGCGTGCGTGAGCAGGGAAACGGCGCGACGCGGCAGCGTCGACTGCACCGACAGACCGGTGACGTCCGGGCCCTGCTCGCCGTCCTGGCCCACCAGACGGAGGAGAACACGCCCTACGCGCAGACCTGACGGCAGTGTCCAGGTTCCCTGGCCCTTGCGCTGCCGGCCGCCCGCCAGAGCGAGAACCCCCGTCCCCGGCTCGGTCCTGGTAGCCCGTACTCCTGCTTGTCGCACCTCTTCGCATCCCGGCCGGGCGGCCGTGATGTTGCTGTTCGTGACCGGCGGTCCGAGGCGGCCGTCGGCCGCCGGTGCCCGGGCGCGGCGGGTCGGCGGCGTGTAGCGTCCGACCATGGCCAGCGGCGGGACGGACGACGTGGGTGCCGGGTGGCGCACCGCTCGTGGCGCCGACGAAGCGGCGTTGTTGTCGGAAGAGATCACCGCTGCGCGGGTGACCCCGCTGCGACACGCGGTCGCCGCGGCAGCCCGTTCGGCAGGTCTTGTGGGCCACGGGCTGGAGGACTTCGTGTTGGCGGTGCACGAGTTGGTCACCAACGTGGTGCGCCATGGCGGGGGCAGCGGCGAGGTGCGTCTGTGGCAGAACTTTGACCTGCTGACCTGCCAGGTCAGAGACAACGGGCCTGGGCTGGGTGAGGTGGACGTCGCCCTGCCGTCGCCGGGGGAGGTCGGCCACCGGGGACTGTGGCTGGCGCAGCAGCTCACCGAAGGACTGATGATCGACAACTCCGGTCAGGGTACGACCGCCTCGGTGACGGCGCGGCTGCCGGCCCGATCGACCATGAACGAGGGACGGTGACAGTGGCCACAGAGCAGACCTGGCAATGGCGTGTCGACGTCGGTGCCGCTCGCCGTGTCGTGGCGCTGTCCGGTGAGATCGACATGTCGGGCGCCGACCGGCTCGACGACCTGCTGCACGAGACGATCGCCCAGGCCGGGACGGTGGAGGTGGACCTGGCGGGGTTGACCTTCATCGACTCCACCGTGCTCAGCACCCTGGTCGGCGCGCACCACCACGCGGCCGACCGGGGAGTGGACTTTATCCTGGTCAACGCCGCTGGCCAGGTTCGCCGGGTCCTCGACATGACCGGCATCATGCAGATGTTCGGCGGGGTGGCGGATCCGCCACCCGCCGCGATCTGAACGCGCGAGGCCGGGGTCTCGTCGCGAGGGCTGACGGGCAGCCGTCGCGATGCTGGGACCGTGGGGCGGTCAGGCCCGGCCTGTCCTGGGCTCGAGGAAGCGGACCATGAGTACGGTGGCGTCGTCCTGGAGCTGGTCGTCCTGGTACGCGAGGATCGCGTGGACGAGACGCCGGGCGGTCTCGGGCAGCGCAAGCCCGTCGGCCAGGGCCCGGACGGTGAAGTCGACCAGCCGCTCGGTGCCGAACCGTTCCCCGTCGGCCGACCGGGCCTCGATGATGCCGTCGGTGTAGAAGAGCACGTCGTCGCCGGGTTCCAGGGCTTCCTCGACCACCACCGGAGGGCGCCGGTCACCGAGGGCCACCGGCAGGGCGGTGGGAGTGGGCAGGACGGTGACAACCCTGCCGTGGCGGAGCACCAACCCGCCCGGGTGTCCGGCAGAGATGACCCGCAGCCGGCCGGTGCGTTGGTCGAGTTCGGCCAACACCCCGGTGATCAGTCCGCGCCGGTCGTGGTCACGCACCGCGTTGTCGATGTGGTGGTACGTCTCGATCAGGTCGAACCCGCCCCGGCGGGCGTTGCGATATGCGGCCAGGGCCAGGCTGGCGAGCATCACGGCGCGCATCCCGCCACCGGAGCCGTGCCCGACGGCGTCGAACAGGGCGAGGTGGGCAATGTCGCCGTTGACGGCATAGTCGAAGGCGTCGCCACCCACGTCGTAGCAGGGCTCCAGGATCCCACTGATGATCATGTTGCCCGTGGAGAAGGTGAGCGGTGGGAGTTGGGCGCGCAGCATCTCGGCTGGCAGGCGCATCGGCGCCCGACGGCGGACCTGCTCGATCGTGTCGCTGTAGTGCGACCGCGTGATTACCAACTCAGCGAGCAGGGAAGCGACCGCCTCGAACGCCGCCACAGCGGAGTCGGGCACGGCAGCCGAGGTGACCACCTCCGCGACGCCCATGCGCTCCAGACCGTTGAGCAGTGGCAACCACAACCGCGCACCGTCGTCCACGGGCCCGCCGAAGGGGCGCAGCATGCTGAACGCCCGGCCGGCCAGGGTTCCCTCGATGGTCAGCGAGTCCCGGCGCGGTGTGTCCGGACCGGGCAGGGGAAGCAGCTGACGCTGCTCATGGTCGACCAGGTAGAGAACGATGTCGTCGGCGCCGAGCTGCCGGGCGGCCCACCGTGCCATCCCCGGCAGGTCCTCAGGCAGGGCGTGGTGCGACTGCCGCAGCAGACCTCGCAGTGCGTCCCGCTCGCCCATCCCCACCGACCTTCGCCCCTGCCCGCGCGGGCCCGCCCGACCGGTCAGAGTACGCGGGTGCTCCACCCATCCTGCACCGGTGCGCAACGGCGACCTCGCCGATGCACGCCGCCGCCCGGTCGCGCGCTCGCGCCGTTGCTGTTGCCACCGGGAGGGAGGGGCGCGTCGTTCATGCGGACGGCTATCGCGCCGAGTAGGGGTGTCGAAGAACCTGGCGCTGCGCTCGACAGCCAAACGCGTTGCAGAGTAGGAAATGCGGTGCTTGACGCCACACGCGGACGTCCGGCCGCAGGGCGGCCTGTTCGATCATCCGGCCGGTAACCACGGGGCGGAGGCGGAACTGACCGCGCGGCCGTCCGCGTCGCGTTTGATGACCACCACCTGGTTGGCGTAGGCGGTGGCCAGGTCGACGCCCTCGCGAACGAACGCCTCTCGACTCACCGCGCGTGCGGCGTCCTCCGTCGGCGTGGTGATCGGTGCCTCGCGATGGCTATTCCCAGGGGAGCTTGCGCAGGGCGAGTTCGGCCAGGCGTCGTAGGTCCGTGCGGCTGGCGCCGGAGGCGGCTTGGACCGCGAGGCCCTGGGAGAGGGTGATGACGTACGCCGCCGCGTCCCGGGGATCGACGGTTGGCGGTAGGTCACCGGAGTCGCGGGCGCGGGTGAACCGTTGGGTGAGCGTCGCCTCTGCCGTGTGGCGGCGGGCGCAGAG
Source organism: Micromonospora acroterricola (assembly GCF_003172955.1). Lineage (GTDB taxonomy): Bacteria > Actinomycetota > Actinomycetes > Mycobacteriales > Micromonosporaceae > Micromonospora > Micromonospora acroterricola. Next base: position 7,391 of record NZ_QGKR01000240.1, read on the forward strand.
ATCTGCCTTGGCTTCGGCGGCGGTATCCCCGGTTGCGAGTGCGCCGTGGACCAGGAGGCAGCCGGGTGGGGTGTCCGGTCCGGTGGTGGCGTCGGCCGCTCCGAGTAGCCAGCGTCGCACGACTTCCCGGGCGGTGTCGGCCTCCAGCGCTGCGGTCCCGTAGCCGAAGATTGTGGTGCTGTAGTGGTCGACGACCTGTTTGAACAGGCCTGACTTGGAGCCGAAGGCGGCATAGATGCTGCCGGCTTTGAGGTTGGTGGCGGCCGACAGGTCGGCCATGGTGGCGCCCTCGTAGCCCTTGGTCCAGAAGACGTGCAGCGCCGACTCCAGGACGCGTTCGACGTCGAACTCGCGTGGCCTGCCCATGACCATGGTGACCCCCCACTTTTTGACTGCCCATTCAATATATCACTTGCCATCGTCGACCTCGCGTGACATATTGAACGAGCACTCAAAAAATGATGGAGGTAAGCGCGATGGTTCAGACACTGACCGGTAAGGTCGCGATCATCACCGGTGGCTCGCGCGGCATTGGCGAGGGCATCGCACGACGGCTTGCGGCGGCGGGCGCGACGGTGGCGATCACCTACAACTCCTCCGCCGAGCAGGCCGAGTTGGTCGCGAAATCCATCGGTGAGGCCGGCGGCACGGCGGTAGCGGTGCGGGCCGACGCCGCGGACCGGGCGGCTGTGCGTGCTGGGATCACGGAGATCGTCAGGCGGTTCGGTCGCCTCGACATCCTTGTCAACAACGCCGGCGTCGGTGGTGTCGGCGCCATCGACACAGTCACCGACGCCGACTACGACCGCACCCTCGCCGTCAACCTCACCGGTGTCTTCGTCGCCAGCCAGGAGGCGCTCCGCTACCTCGGCGACGGTGGTCGCATCATCACGATCGGCAGCATCAACGCCGACCGAATCCACTTCGGCGGCGGCAGCGTCTACGCCTTGACCAAGGCCGGTGTCGCCGGCTTGACACGGGCGCTCGCCCGGGAGGTCAGCGGCCGGGGCATCACCGTGAACACCGTGCAGCCGGGCCCGGTCGACACTGACATGAACCCGGCCGACGGCCCGTTCGCCGAGATCACCCGCCCATACATCGCCGCCGCCCGCTACGGCACCACCGCCGAGGTCGGCAGCCTCGTCACCTACCTTGCCGGCCTGGACGCGGCCTACATCACCGGAGCCACGATCAACGTCGACGGCGGCTACGCCGCCTGATCACGCAGAAAGGGACAGGAGCCATGGAGGTCGGACTAGTCGGCGCCGGCGCTATCGCCCAGCCGGAGGTCGGCGTGTGGTCGTCGGTCGGGGGGTCGCCCGGTCAACGCAGGTCAACGTGGGTCACTCCCTCCCAACGCGGGTTAACCGCAGGTCGTTACACTGACCGCTCGCGCCCTCGTAGCTCAGGGGATAGAGCATCGGTTTCCTAAACCGTGTGTCGCAGGTTCGAATCCTGCCGGGGGCACCAGGTCAACGCCTTGATCGGCGTAGTTCGGGTCGTCCTCGTCGGGCATGCGCGGGTAGCGGACCTCGTATGAGTCCCCGAGTTCGCGACTTCTCCTTCCCGCCCTCGTGATCCTCGGGCAACACGTGAGTGCGCTGAATTGCCCGTGTCACCAATCAAAAGCGTGGGCTGCGGAGAAAACCACAGCCCACGCTCACGGCGAGGTCGGGACGGGCCGCCCTGGGTCGGCCTACCGGCCGCTCAGAGAAACTTGTACATCTCCTCGGACGCGCTCTCGGTCTCGTTGGCGGGCGGCGCGGTCACCGAGACCTTGTCGCCGAAGCCGCTCATCCGCATGTCGGTGACCAGGTCACCCAGGGTCTTCGTGGCGATCGTGTACGACAGCGCGGTGAGGCGCCCCTCCCCGTCGACGGTCGCCTCGAACGGGATGGCCTTCGGGTCCTTCGCCAGCTTCGCGGACGACTCGATGCCCTCGCGCATGCCGCCGTCGGTGCTGGCGGCCTCGGCCGCCTTGCCCAGGTCGGCGGTGCCGCTGTAGCGGCCTTCGCCCACCTCCTGGGCGGACACGACGCCACCGATGATGCCCGTCTGCGCCTTGAGGTCGAAGGACTGGCGCAGCGAGCTGCCCGGCCTGAGCTTGCTGAGGTCGATCTTCATCCACGGCTTCTCGCCCTCGAGCGAATCCGACTTGATGTAGGCGGCGTCGCCGATCAGCCGAGCCTCCATCGGCTCCGGTGCGTTGCCGGTGACCTGGATCGCCTTCGAGGCGGGGTCCATCTTCCCGCTGAGGGTGATCGACTGGTTGCCGGCCTTGACCGAGGCGTCCATGGTGACCGTGCCGGCGAGGCTGCGGTCCATGGCCTGCCGGATCGTGGTGACCGGGTCGGCTTTGGACGTTGCCGGGGCGGACGGGGCCGCGGCGGTGTCGCCGGAGCTGGGGCCACAGCCGGCCACGAGGGCGACGGCGAGGGCGATCGAAATGGTAGGGATCAGTCGACGCATAGACGAGACCCTAACGAACGGCCGCTACCCCGTTTCCTGGGCACGGCGCTCGCCGGGGAGGCCCTGCACATTCGCGGCCATCTCTGTAACGAGAATCTGGCGAAATGCGCTGCGCGTCGCAAGCCGAGCCGATTCCCACCGGCGGGAATAGGCTCCGACTTATCGGGGGCCGCCACCACAGGCCTTCCCGTGCCTGCTCGGACGCGGATCGAGGGGGTCGCGTCCGGCGTCGGTCCGGGTCAGTCGCAGTCTCGGGGGAGCCATACGTCGACCTGCGGTGACCTGCGACGGGTGAGTGGTCGCGACGGCGGCCGGCGGGACCATCGCCGGCCGCCGCCGCGGGTCAGACCGCCGGTAGTTGCTCGGCGCGGACGAGCACCTGGTCGACCAGGCCGTACTCCCGGGCCTGCTCGGCCGTGAACCAGCGGTCCCGGTCCCAGTCCCGCTGGATCTCGTCGAGCGTCCGTCCACTGTGCTGGGCGATCAGCTCCTGCATGGTCCGCTTGACGTGCAGCATGTTCTCCGCCTGGATGGTGATGTCCGCGGCGGTGCCGCCCATCCCGCCGGACGGCTGGTGCATCATGATCCGCGAGTGGGGCAACGCGTACCGCTTGCCGGCGGCGCCGGCGCACAGCAGGAACTGCCCCATCGAGCCGGCGAACCCCAGCGCCAGCGTGGCCACGTCGTTGCGGACGTAGCGCATCGTGTCGTAGACCGCCATCCCCGCGCTCACCGAGCCGCCCGGCGAGTTGATGTAGAGGTAGATGTCCCGTTCGGCGTCCTCGGCGGCGAGCAGCAGGATCTGCGCGCAGATCTGGTTGGCCGACTCCTCGGTCACCTCGGTGCCGAGGAAGACGATCCGCTCCCGCAACAGCCGCTCGAACACCTGGTCACCGAAGGACGGCTGCCCGCCGTCCAGCATCCGCACGCCGTACCCGATCATTCGCCGCCGCCTTCCCACCGTGCCGGTGGGCGGCGGGACCGCCCGGTGGACCGGCCCCTCCAGCGTGCGTCCGCGGGGGCGCCGGGCCCAGGGATTCTGCCGGCGGCAGATTCGCCGTCGGCAGAACCGGCGCGGCCTACGCGGCGGTCAGGGCCCGCGCGCCCAGTTGGGCCTGAGGGCCACCGGACAGAGCGGCGGTACGCGGACCGGGGCGCGAGCCCCCGGCGGTGGCGATCGTGCCGACGCACAGGACCGACCCGCTCTCCGCCGGCTCCCGGTGCAGGACCAGCCCGCCGGTACGCGGCCCCACCAGCAGGGTGGCGTTGCCGGTGTCGTGGCGGGTCACCTCGACCCGCTCGAGTCGGGTCAGCATCGCCCGTGGCGCGGCCGGGAGGCGGGGCTCGACCCGGCGCATGTCGTCGCGAGCCTCCCCGAGCAGGTCGGAGAGGCTGATGCCGAGCGCCCGGCAGATCGCCGCGAGCACCTCCGAGGAGGCTTCCTTGCGCCCCCGCTCCACCTCCGACAGGTAGGGCACGGAGACACCGGCCGACTGGGCCACCTCGCGCAGCGTGCGGCCCTGACGCTGACGATGGCGGCGCAGCACACCGCCGATCACTCGTCGCAGCAACGACATGCGGGCCTCACTCTCGCGGTCGTCGTCCGGGAACACCCCCATCATGCCTGTTGCCGGCCGTGCTGGCCGACCGGTACGGGCCCGCGCCGAGACGCCGGCGTGGGCCCGAGGCCTCATCGGCGCAGGTGGGTGTGCCAGGTGTCCGTTCGGGCAGCGGGGCCCCGAGCCGGACCCGGGATCAGCGCAGGCGTCGCTCGTCGGTCAGCCGCCGCAGCAGCATGGTCCGCACCGGGGCGTCCCGGTGGTCTGCTCGGCGGGCGCGCCCGGTTGCCCGTCCGACCACCCGGACGTGCGGTTGACGACGTACCCGCTATGTTGTGGGCGTGCAGGCGATGGCGGCGGAGCAGGTTCGACGGTGATCCATTTTCCCGCGCAGCGCCGGGGTCCGCTGAGCGCGCTGAGCCTACGGCTCGCTGCCGCACTGGGCCTGGTCTTCGCTGTGGTCGCCGCGGTCTACGTGGGCCGGGACGGCTACCGCGATGTCAACGAGGACGGCCTCACCCTGCTCGACTGCTTCTACTACGCGGTCGTGTCGCTCTCCACCACCGGCTACGGCGACATCACGCCGGCCGCGCCGTCGGCCCGGCTGGTCAACGTCCTCTTCGTCACGCCCGCCCGAGTGCTCTTCCTGATCATCCTGGTCGGCACCACCCTGGAAGTCCTGACCGAGCAGTACCGGACCGGCCGTCGCCTGTCGCGGTGGAGGAGAACCGTGAAGGACCACGTCATCATCTGCGGCTACGGCACCAAGGGCCGCAGCGCGGTCAGCGCCCTGATGGAGAACGGTCTCGACCGGTCGCGAATCGTGGTGGTGGAGCGCAGCGCCGCCGCCCTGCGGCAGGCCACCTCCGCCGGGCTGGTGGCGATCGAGGGCTCGGCGACCCGCTCGTCGGTGCTGAACGAGGCGCACGTCCGCAACGCCAAGGCAGTGATCATCGCGACCGACAGCGACGACGCCTCGGTGCTGGTGGCCCTGACGGTACGACAGCTCACCGCAGGGCAGGTCCGCATCATCGCGGCGGCCCGCGAGGCGGAGAACGCCCCGCTGCTCAAGCAGAGCGGCGCGCACCACGTGATCGTCTCCTCGGCCACCGCAGGCCGGTTGCTGGGCCTGTCCACGTCGGCGCCACCGCTGATCGACGTGGTGGAGGACCTGCTCACCCCGGGTCAGGGCATGGCGCTGGCGATGCGCTCCGCGGAGCGGGACGAGGTGGGTCGCTCGCCGCGTGAGCTGGAATCGCTGGTGATCGCACTGGTCCGGCGGGGCAAGGTGGTCACCCTGGCAGACCGGGCCGGCGCGGTGATCGAGACCGGCGACATGCTGGTGCACGTCCGCGACGACCGACCCCAGTCCGCCTCGACGGTCTGAGTCGCGCGCCGCAGCGGCGGCGTCAGCGGTTGTCGGCGGGAGCCGAGTCCTCGAAGATCATGGCTTCGCACGTGACCGTCGTGCCGGTTGCGGCCCGCCGGAGCAGTAGGTAGAGCTTCTCCCGCTCGTCGGGCTCCAGAACCCCGAGCACCTCGTTCTCGGCGCTGGCGAGGGCGCACTCGGCCTCGTTGAGGCGTTTTGCCCCGTCATCGGTGAGTTCGACGACGTGTCGGCGTCGATCCTCGGGCGAACGGCGCCGCTCGATCAGCTGCATCGACTCGAGGTCGTTGAGCAGCCCGACGATGTTGGTGCTGTCCATGGACAGGGTGCTGGCGAGCGCCTGCTGGCTCGTCCCGCCGCCGTCCCGCAGCACGGTGAGCGCGACCAGATGCCGCGGCCGCAGACCCAGCGGCGTCAGGACCGACTCGGACCGCAGCCGCATCCGTCGCGCCAGATGGTCCAGCAGCGGGCCGGAGCGGTGCTCCGAGGAGTCGAGCGGCGCGGCGGACATGTGACCCAGTCTACCGAGCTGTGGAACGTCGACCTGCTATAAATGGTTGGTGCTTCACAAATGGTCTCTGGAGGGGGAATGATGCATCTACTGCATATCGATTCGAGCATCCGCGGCGAGTGGTCCGTCAGCCGGCGTCTCACCGCCCGCGCTGTCGCCGTCTGGCGTTCGGCCCACCCGGACGGCACGGTGACCTACCGGGACCTGGGCGCCGAGCCGCTGCCGCACCTGGACGCGGCGGGTGGCCTGGCCCGGATGACGCCGACCGACCAGCACACCCCTGCGCAGCGCGAATCATGGGAGCTCAGCGAGCGGTTGGTCCACGAGGTGAAGCAGGCCGACGTGGTGCTGCTGGGGCTGCCGCTCTACAACTACGGCGCGCCCAGCAGCGTCAAGGCCTGGGTCGACCACCTGATCGTGCCCGGCCTGGCCTTCGACCCGGCCGCCCAGGAGGGCCTGCTCGGCGGGCGCGAGCTCGTCGTGATCGCCACCCGGGGTGGCGGCTACGGCGAGGGCGCCCCTCGCAACGGCTGGGACCATGCCGAGCCCTGGCTCCCGCACGGCCTCTCGCTGACCGGCATGGAGCCGCGCTTCATCAGCGTCGAGCTGACGCTCGCCCCCTCGGTCCCGGCGATGGCCGAGCTGATCCCGCTGCACGAGGCGAGCCTCGCGGCGGCAGAGAAGGAGATCGACAACCTCTGGCTGCCGGCGTCCGCCCAGCGCTGACACGACGAGAGCGGCCGTCCCGTCGGGGCGGCCGCTCTCGTCAGGTCGTACGGGTCAGATGATCGTCCACGTGTCGCCGCTGCCCAAAAGGCCGGCGAGCTGCTGCTCCGGGGTCTCGGTGACCTTCGCCTTGGCGGCGGCGAGCTGGCTCTGCACCACGCTGTCGTAGGACGGCCGGTCCACCGAGCGGAACACCCCGATCGGGGTGTTGCGCAGGTCCAGACCGGGCAGCCGGGACAGCGCGAAGGCGTACGCCGGGTCGGCCACCGTCGCGTCGTGCACGACGATCTCCTCCGGGCGGACCGAGCTGGTCTCCCGGACCTCCAGACCGAACCCGCCCGGCGGGTGCACCACGCAGAACCGCCCCTCGGCGCCGAAGGTGATCGGCTGCCCGTGCTCCAGGCGGATCAGGTAGTCGTCCCGGGTGGTCGGGTCCTTGAGCTGGTCGAACGCCCCGTCGTTGAAGATGTTGCAGTTCTGGTAGATCTCCACGAACGCCGAGCCCTCGTGCTCGGCGGCGGCCCGCAGCACCGACTGGAGGTGCTTGCGGTCGGAGTCGATCGTCCGGCCCACGAAGCTGGCCTCCGCGCCGAGGGCGAGGGACAGCGGGTTGAACGGGGCGTCCGCGGAGCCGGCCGGGGTCGACTTGGTGACCTTCCCGACCTCGGACGTCGGGGAATACTGCCCCTTGGTCAGCCCGTAGATCCGGTTGTTGAACAGCAGGATCTTGAGGTTGACGTTGCGCCGCAGCGCGTGGATCAGGTGGTTGCCGCCGATGGAGAGCGCGTCACCGTCACCGGTGACGACCCAGACCGACAGGTCCGGCCGGGACACCGACAGGCCGGTCGCGATCGCCGGAGCGCGGCCGTGGATCGAGTGCATCCCGTACGTGTTCATGTAGTACGGGAAGCGGGACGAGCAGCCGATCCCGGAGACGAAGACGGTCCGCTCCCGGGGGATGTTCAGCTCCGGCATGAACTGCTGAATGGCCGCCAGGATCGCGTAGTCGCCGCAGCCGGGGCACCAGCGCACCTCCTGGTCGGACTTGAAGTCCTTGGCGGTGAGCTTGAGGGCGACGGGCTCAGACATTCTTCAGCACCTCTTCCAGCGTCGTCTCCAGCTCCGAGGCCGTGAACGGCAGGCCGCGGACCTGGTTGTAGCTGATCGCGTCGACCAGGTAGCGGGCCCGGATGACGTGGGCGAGCTGCCCCAGGTTCATCTCCGGGATGACCACCCGGTCGTACGAGCGCAGCACCTCAGCCACGTTGGCCGGCATCGGGGCCAGGTGCCGCAGGTGCGCCTGGGCGATGGACAGGCCACGCTGACGCAGCGCTCGGCACGCGGCGCCGATCGGCCCGTACGTCGAGCCCCAGCCGAGCACCAGCACGCGGGCGTCGCCGTCCGGGTCCTCCACCTCGAGGTCCGGAACGGGGATGGTCTCGATCCGGGCCGCGCGGGTGCGGACCATGAAGTCGTGGTTGGCCGGGTCGTAGGAGATGTCGCCGGTCTTGTCGGCCTTCTCCAGGCCGCCGATCCGGTGTTCCAGCCCCGCCGTGCCCGGGATCGCCCACGGCCGGGCCAGGGTCTCCGGGTCGCGCAGGTAGGGCAGGAAGGTCGTGCCGTCCTCGCCGTTGGGCTCGCTGGCGAACTCCACCCGCAGGTCGGGCAGCGACTCCACGTCGGGCAGCAGCCACGGCTCCGAGCCGTTCGCGACGTAGTTGTCGGACAGCAGGATCACCGGGGTGCGGTAGGTGAGCGCGATCCGAGCTGCCTCGATCGCGGCGAAGAAGCAGTCCGACGGCGACCGGGGCGCGATCACGGCGATCGGCGCCTCGCCGTGCCGGCCGTAGAGCGCCATGTTGAGGTCGGCCTGCTCGGTCTTGGTGGGCATGCCGGTCGACGGGCCGGCGCGCTGCACGTCCACGATCACCAGCGGCAGCTCCAGCGCCACCGCGAGGGAGATCGTCTCGCTCTTGAGCGCCACACCCGGACCACTGGTCGTGGTGACACCGAGCGAGCCGCCGTACGACGCGCCCAGCGCGGCGCCGACCGCGGCGATCTCGTCCTCCGCCTGCATGGTGAGCACGCCGAAGCGCTTGTGCTTGCTCAGCTCGTGCAGGATGTCCGATGCCGGCGTGATCGGGTACGCGCCGAGGAAGACCGGCAGCCCGGAGCGGACCCCGGCGGCGACCAGGCCCAGCGAGAGTGCCGCGTTGCCGGTGATGTTGCGGTAGGTGCCCGGCTTCATCTTCGCCGGCTTGACCTCGTAGCGGACCGCGAAGTCCTCGGTGGTCTCGCCGAAGTTCCAGCCGGCCCGGAAGGCGGCCACATTCGCCGCGACCAGCTCCGGGCGGGCGGCGAACTTGCGCTCCAGGAAGCGCAGCGTCGACTCGTACGGACGGGAGTACATCCAGGAGAGCAGGCCGAGGGCGAACATGTTCTTCGACCGCTCGGCGTCCTTCTTGGACACCTGGAGCTCCGCCAGCGCGCCGACCGTCATCGAGGTCAGCGCCACCGGGTGCACGACGTACCCGGCGAGCGAGTCGTCGTCCAGCGGGCTGGCCTGGTAGCCGACCTTCGCCAGGTTGCGCTTGGTGAACTCGTCGGTGTTGACGATGATGTCCGCGCCGCGTGGCAGGTCGGCGAGGTTGGCCTTGAGCGCCGCCGGGTTCATCGCGACCAGCACGTTGGGCGCGTCGCCCGGGGTGAGGATGTCGTAGTCCGCGAAGTGCACCTGGAAGCTCGACACCCCGGGCAGCGTGCCGGCAGGGGCCCGGATCTCGGCGGGGAAGTTGGGCAGTGTGGAGATGTCGTTGCCGAGCTGCGCCGTCTCCGACGTGAACCGGTCGCCGGTCAGCTGCATGCCGTCGCCGGAGTCACCGGCGAACCGGATGACCACCCGGTCGAGTTGACGGATCTGCTTGGTCACTGTGCCACCTTCGTTCGCGACTGCGGGGCTCGCAAAACCGGCTCACTCCTCGCGCTCACGCCTGCACCTCGCTTCGCTGCGCGCGGTGGCGCGGGCGGCTGAACATGATGGTGACCTCGCCTTGCCCGGCCACGGGACCTCCTTGACGCAACGCTGCACCGCACCGCTCCGGGGCTGGTCCGGTCCGCTGTCGTTCCTCACCTGAGAGCCTACGTCGAACGGACCCCCGACCCTCCCCGGAGGTCCGCCGAGTGGGACCGGATTAGGCGGAGAATTGCCTGGTATTACGGCGTTTCGCCCAGCACGCCGTAATCCAGATCACCGTCGAGGTCGCGCCGGTGACCCCGCGCACGGCCCGGGATCGAGTCATCGTGGTGATCGACTCGGTGCGGTGACGTCGCGGTATTCCGGACACCGCGCTGGCGGGGATACCGAGTCGATCATTGCCCAGCCGGCTGAGGACCAGCCGGCACGCGCGGCGGGCGGTCAGTCGGTCGGGACCGTGGTCGGTTCGGACCCGGCGTCGCTGAGCCGGCGACGCAGCGAGGTGGTGGCCAGCGTGAGGGCCAGCACCACCAACAGCGCCGACACCGCGATCAGGAGGACGGCGGTGCGGTGCACCGAGGTCATCCCGCCGTCGTCGGCGGCGCCTCCGGCGGCGAGCACACCCTGCGAGCCGGTGGGAGCGGGCGGCGAGACGACCGGGGTGGCCAGAGCGGCCGCCGCGGTGATCCGGAAGCTCATCTGCACCTGGCGGGTCGGGCCGCTGCGCGGGTCGAGCTGGCCGATCACCGCGCCGGACAGCGGCGCCTCCCGCTGGGCCTGCGCGGTCGCCTCCACCGGAAGCCGCAGCTCGGCGGTCCTGCCCGCCGGCACCGCGCCCGCGTCGCAGCGGGTGCGGGTCTGGTCGACCGCCACGCAGCCGGCCGGTGGGGTCGGCACGCTCACCCCGGCCGGCAGGACCACCTCGACCCGGCCGACCGCGTCCACGGTGCCGGTGTTGCCCAGCCGGACCGCGAGGGTGCTCGCCGCGCCGCTGATGTCGAAGCTCACCTCGTCGGCGGCCAACGAGATTCCGGGCACCGGCGGGCCCGGCGGGAAGAGCACCGCGAAGCCCTGGTCGTCCGCCGCCTCGCCCGCCACTCCCGGAGCGGTCGCCAGGACCCGCACGGAGCCGCTCAGTGGCATCCGCTTCCAGGCGGCGCCGGAGACCCGCAGCCGGAGCAGGCTGCTGAACCGGGCGCCCGCCTGGGCCGTCCAGGCCCCGCAGCGGTACGCGCCGCCACCCGTGGCGGCGCAGCCTCTCGTTCCAGCGTCGGTGAGCCCGGCGGGCAGGGTGTAGGAGAGCCGGATCCGCTGAGCGGTGGTGCCGGTGTTGGTCACCGTCACCCGCAGGGTGGCGGCGGTGCTGGCCGCGTTCCAGTACGCCCCGGTGAGGGTGACGTCCTCGGTGGTGACCTGGACGCCGAGCGGGTTTGGCGGCGGCGCGTCCGGACCCGGCGCCGGCGGGCGTACCGGGGGCACCGGCGGCATCGTGGGCGCCGGTGGACCGGCCGTGGGCGGCCGGGTGGTGCTGCCGGGCACGGGCGCGGTGGTGGTCGGTGCCGGCGGCACCTCCGGCGCGGTGGTCTGCGGGGCCGGTGGGGTCGTCTCCGGCGGCGGCGCGGTGGTCTCCGGGGCCGGCTCGGTCGGCAGCGGGTCCCCGCCCGGCTCTTCGGTCGGGGTGGGCTCCTCCGCCGGGGTCGTCTCCGGTCCCGGCTCCGGGTCGGCCATCGGGTCGGTCGCCGCGGCGACCGGGCTGGCGTCCGGCGTCGCCGCGCCGGCCCAGGCCGGTGCCACGGCGAGCGCCGCGAGCAGGCCGAGCGCGAGCGAGACCGCCAGCAGAGGCGTGGGACGCCGCCTGGCCGCCCGGGGGCCGGGCGATAGGTGCACGCTGGACATTTGTCCTCCGCTGACGTGGGTGGGGGTCCAGTATTCGGTAACAGTTGCCTTGGAGCACTAGTCCCAGTCGGAAACGAATCCGTAACGTGTTCGGGACGACCGTTCGGCGCGGACGGTAGGCTCCCGGACGTGACCGGTTACCTGGGCTCGTACGCGACGCTCGGTCTCCTGCTGCTCGCCAGCGTCCTGTTCTTTGTTACGGCGTTCTCGGCCAACCGGGTGTTACGTCCTGCCCGTCCAGCCGATCCGCACGGCAAGCGGACCAGCTACGAGTGCGGGCTCGACCCTGTCGGCGCGGACTGGGCGCAGATGCAGATCCGCTACTACGTCTACGCCTACCTGTACGTGCTCTTCGCGGTCGAGGCGGTCTTCCTGTTCCCCTGGGCGGTGGTCTTCGACCGGCCCGGCTTCGGCCTGGTCACGGTGGTGGAGATGGCGGTGTTCGTGGCGGTGCTCGCGCTCGGCATCCTCTATGCCTGGCGTAGGAACATCCTGCGCTGGACCTGACCGCCCCGGCCTCCGGCGATCGTGCCGGTCCGCCCGTCCGTTCGCGGCCGGGTGTCCCGACGACCGGACGCTCCTATGCCGCGTCAAGTGGTTGGGGTGGGGTTTCCAGGCGTCGGTAGATTTCGCGGGCGACGTAGCGTTTGAGGCAGCGTTTGATCTCGCGGTCGGTTTTGCCTTGGGCGCGACGGCGGTC
>NZ_QGKR01000211.1 GCF_003172955.1 Micromonospora acroterricola
CTGCTGCTGGCCGCCGGAGAGCTGGTCGGCGAGCGGCGGCTGGTGCTCGCCGACGAGCCGACCGGGGCGCTGGACTCGCAGACCGGCGAGGCCGTGCTGCACCTGCTGCGTCGCAGGGTCGACGCGGGCGCCGCCGGCGTACTGGTCACCCACGAGGCGCGGCACGCCGGCTGGGCCGACCGGGTGGTGTTCCTGCGCGACGGGGTGCTGGTCGACACGACGGCGCCGCTGGGCAGCGTCGAGCAACTGCTGTCCGGCAGCGACCGGTGACCATCCGCCGGGCGTTGCGGGCCCCCGGCCGCGCCGACGTCCCGGCGGTCCCGCCCGGTCCGCCGCCAGCTCCTCCGGGCCGGCGGCGGTTGGCCGAGCTGACCGGTTCCTGGCGGGCCGCGCTGCGGATCGCCCGGCGGGAGTCACGGCGGGCACGCCGGCGCACCGCCCTGGTGCTCGCGATGATCGCGCTGCCGGTGCTGGTGCTGACCTTCCTGGCGGTCAGCTACGACATGGCCGAGCTGACCCCGCAGGAGCGGATCGACCGGCGGCTCGGTGTCGCCGACGCGGAGCTGCGCTGGATCACCGACACCCCGATCGCGCAGGACGAGTGGGGCGACAGCTGGTACGCCTCGGAGGGTGATCACGCGTCCGGCCGCCGGACGGCCACCACCTCCGAGGTGGCCGCGCTGCTCCGCCCGGGCAGCCGGGTCACCGAGGTACGCGACACGGTCACGCTGAGCGTCCACGGCCCGCACCGCGACGAGGACCTGGAAGGGCGGGTGCTGGACCTCACCGACCCGTTGGCCCGGGGGCTGGTGCGGTTCCAGGCCGGACGGGCACCCCGGCAGCCCGGCGAGGTCGCGGTGAGCCCGGCCGCGCTCCGCCGCCTGGACCTGCACCTCGGCGCCGCCGTGGCCACCGCCGACGGGACCAGGGTGTACACCGTCGTCGGGGTGGTCGAATTCCCCGACAACCTCGGCCCGGTGGTGGCGCTGCACCCGGCCGCCGTACCGCGAGCCGACCCGGAGCCGCCCGGCACCTGGCTGGTGGACGTGCCCGGCACCGTCGACGCGGCGGTGGTGTCCCGACTCAACGAGCGCGGCGTGCTGGTCGCCCCGCGCCACCCGACCGGCCCGTCGACGCAACCGTCCCGGGGCTGGCTCGGGGTGGTCGGTCCGAACGACGCGGCCGAACTGAGCACCGGCGTGCTGATCGCCGGCCTCGGGCTTCTGGAGGTCGTCCTGCTGGTCGGGCCGGCCTTCGCGGTCGGCGTGCGCCGCCGGCGGCGGGACCTGGCACTGGTCGCGGTGGCCGGTGGGGACGCCGCCCAGCTTCGTCGGGTCGTCCTCGCCGACGGGGTCGTGCTGGGTGTGCTGGGCGCCGCCGCCGGCCTGCTGCTCGGCGTCGGCGCCGCGTTCGCCGGTCGCCCGCTGGTGGAGCAGTACGTCTTCGGCGCCCGCTTCGGCGGGTACCGCTGCTGGCCGTCGGCGCTGGTCCTGCTCGGCGGTGTCGCGGTGCTGGCCGGGGTGCTCGCCGCGCTCGCGCCGGCCTGGACCGCCGCCCGGCAGGACGTCATCGCCGGGCTCGCCGGGCGTCGTACCCCGCCCCGGTCCCCGACCCGGTGGCTGGTCCTCGGGCTGACGCTGGTGGTCGGCGGGGCGGCGCTCGCGGCCCTCGGGGCCACCCAGACCTCACCGGCGGTGATCCTGACCGGCCTGATCCTCGGCGAACTGGGCCTGGTCTGCTGCACGCCCACGCTGATCGGCGCGCTCGCCCGGCTCGGCCGGGTGCTGCCGCTGGCACCCCGGATCGCGCTGCGCGACGCCAGCCGCAACCGGGCCGCGGCGGCGCCGGCCATCTGCGCCGTGATGGCGGCCGTGGCCAGCAGCGTCGCGCTTGGTGGGTACCTGGCCAGCGACGGGGTCCGCGACGCCCGCGCCTACCAGCCGATGCTGCCGACCGGCCATGTGCTGGTCAACCCGGCGGGGCCGGCCCAGCGGCCCGGACCCACGCTGGCCCAGGTCACCACGGCGGCCCGTGCGCACCTGGGCGCCGACGCGGTGGCGCCGGTGCAGGCCGCGGCCTGCACGACGACCACCCCGGGCGGCTACTGCTCCGTCGCGCCGGAGCTACCGCCCGGGCGGGCCTGCCCCTGGCAGCCCGGGGACAGCCTCTCCGACGCGGAGCGCCGGCAGGCCCGGGCGGACCCGCGCTGCGTCGTCCGCGGCGTGGACTACTACGGCACGTGGGTGCGGACCCTGGTGGACGACGGCAGCGCGCTGCCGCTCCTCACCGGCGCGGACCCTGCGGCGACCGACGCCGCCACCGAGGTGCTGCGCGCCGGGGGCGCCGTGGTGACCGACCCGCGCTACCTGCACGACGGCCGGATCACCGTGCAGGTGCACCGGGTGGAGACCGAGTCGGCCGGGCCGGTCGTCACCACCCGGGAACTGCCCGGGTACGCGCTGCCTCCGACGGTCGGCGAACCCAGCCTGCTGCTGTCCGCGACCGCCGCCCGGCAGCTCGGGCTGAGCTGGTCGCCCACCGGCTGGGTGGTCAGCACCCCGGCGCCGCCGGACGTGCGCCGGCAGGAACGCTTCACCGCGGCGCTGCAGTCCTTCGGGGCGTTCTCGCTGAGCGTGGAGCAGGGCGCCGCACCCCGCGACAACTCACCGCTGCTGCTGCTGCTCGCCGCGGCGGCCGGGCTGATCACGGTCGGCGCGGCCGGCATCGCCACCGCGCTCACCGCGGCCGAGGGGCGCGCCGAGCTGTCCACCCTCGCGGCGGTCGGCGCGGCCCCGGGGGTACGCCGACTGCTGGCGATCTGCCAGGCCGGGGTCATCGCCGGCCTGGGCTCGGTGCTCGGCATCGTGGCCGGGCTGGGCACCGCCGCCATCGTGCTGTTCTCGGTCAACCGGCAGTACGCCACCGGCTGGCCGCTGCGTGAGCCGTACCCGTTCCTGATGCCGTGGCCGGCGCTCGGCGTCCTGGTGGTGGTGCCGGTGGTGGCGATGCTCGGCGCGGGCCTGTTCACCCGCGCCCGGTTGCCGATCGAGCGACGGCTCGACTGAGCGGCGCCGTCGGCTTCTCGGGGGGTGCCGCCGGGGCGCGGCAGCCGGCAGACTGGTCGACGTGTCAGTGCTGGGAACCCTCACCCGTCGAGTCGGTCACCACCGCTGGTTCGGCGCCGCCGCCCGCATGCTGGTCCCCGCCGACCGGATCGTCGGCCGGCTCACCAAGGGCCGGGTGGTCGCGCTCGGCCTGATCCCGTCCCTGGTGATCACCACCACCGGCCGCCGTTCCGGCAAGCCGCGCAGCAACCCCCTGCTCTACGTGCCCGACGGGGACGCGTACGTGGTGGTCGGCTCCAACTGGGGGCAGACCCACCAGCCCGGCTGGGCGATGAACCTGCTCGCCGACCCGACCGCCGAGGTGGACGTCAGGGGCCGGCGCGTGCCGGTACGGGCCGAGCTGGCCACCGGCGCCGAGCGGGACCGGCTGTGGCAGCTCCTGGTCACCGAATGGCCGGCGTACCGCACGTACGTGCAGCGGGCCGGCGGCCGGGAGATCCGCGTCTTCCGGCTGGTGCCGACCGGGCGCGGCGGGCCGGGCGCCCCGCCACCGGCTGGTTAGGCTGACGCTCAGTCGGGAACGGGAGGCGGCCGGTGAGCGCGAGCAGCGGGCAGGCCGGTGTGGACCGGGGCTTCGACGATCGACGGTGGGTCGTGGCGGAGCGGGTCGCCGAGGCGGCCCGGCGGCGTTTCCCGGCCGACGTGCTGGCGGTGGCGGTGCACGGTCCGCTGGCGCACGGCGACGACGACGGCGGCGGGGACGGCGAGGTGGGGATGCTGGTGGTCACCTACCGATCCGGCACCGGGCCACCACCGGCGACCCGGCGGGTGGACGGGGTGCTGGTAGACCTGACCGTGGCCGCCGCCGAGGACTACCTCGGGCAGGCGCGGGTGCTCTCCCCACTCTGGCCACTGACGGCCGACCGCTACGTGACGACCCGGGCGTTGCACGACCCGACGGGCTGGTTGCGGACGCTGCGCGACGAGCACCTGGGGCGGCTGGCGCGGGCCAGGCCGGCGGAGTTCAGCACCGCGGCCCGGCAGGCCTGGTACCGGGGCAGCGCGGCGCACGCGCGGGCCGCGCGGCTGGCCGAGTGGTACGAGACCGACCGGGCGCTGCTGATGCTCGGCGAGGCTCGGCTGGCCGCGGCCACGGTGACGGGCCTGTTGAGCCGCACCTACTTCCGGGACCCGGGGGACGCGGTTCGGCGTACCGGTCTGGCCGGCGCGGACATGACCGAGGTCGGGGCGGTGCTGACTCGGCAGGCGGTGGAGCTGACCGCCCGTGGCCGCCCGGTGGACGGCACGGTCGACGAACTGCTCGCCGGCTGACCCGGCGTCACAGCCCGCCCTGCACCCCGATCAGCGACCCGATCAGGTAGGTGGCGGCGGCCGCCGCGGCGCCCAGCAGCAGTTGGCGCAGCCCGCTGGTCCACCAGGGCCGGTTGGTGAACCGGGCCACCACCGCGCCGGCGGCGAACAGCCCGAGCCCGCCGACCGCCAGCGCCAGCCACAGCTCGGTGGCGCCGAACAGGTACGTCAGCAGGGGAACCAGCGCGCCCACCGAGAAGAACAGGAACGAGGAGATCGCCGCCGACCAGGGGCTGGGCTGTTCGTCGGGGTCGACGCCCAACTCCTCGCGGACGTGCACCCGCAGCGCCTCCTCGGGATCACGCCGCACCGCCTCGGCGACCTGGGTGGCCAGGTCCCGGGGCAGGCCGCGGGCCACCCACACGTCGGCCAGTTCGCGGGCCTCCGCCTCGGGGTGCCGCTCCAGCTCGCGCCGTTCCTTGGCCACCTCGGCGGCGACCTGCTCGTTGGCCGAGCGGACGCTCGTGTACTCGCCGAGCCCCATCGAGATCGCGCCGGCCACCAGGCCGGCGGTGCCGGTGAGCACGATGCTGCGCGGCGAGACGCCACCGCCGCCGACTCCGGCGATCAGGGCGATGTTGGTGACCAGTCCGTCCATGGCGCCGAAGACGGCGGGGCGCAGCCAGCCGCCGGAGACGTCCGCGTGGTGCGCCTCGCGCGTTGCCGCCGGGGTGTCGGTCACGGCAGGGTCAGGATCTCGTGGCCGTCGTCGGTCACCACGATGGTGTGCTCGAACTGGGCCGTCCACTTCCGGTCCTTGGTGACCACGGTCCACCCGTCGTCCCACATGTCGTACTGGTAGGTGCCCAGCGTGATCATTGGCTCGATGGTGAAGGTCATCCCCGGCTCCATGATGTCGGTGGGCCGCGGGCTGTCGTAGTGCGGCACGTAGAGCCCGCTGTGGAAGGACTCGCCGATGCCGTGGCCGGTGAAGTCACGGACCACCCCGTAGCCGAACCGCTTGGCGTACGACTCGATGACCCGGCCCACCACGTTGATCTGCCGGCCCGGGGCGACCGCGCGGATGCCGCGCATCATCGCCTCGTGGGTCCGCTCGACCAGCAGCCGGGCCTCCTCGCTGACCTCGCCGACGCAGAAGGTGGCGTCGGTGTCGCCGTGCACCCCTCCGATGTACGCGGTCACGTCGACGTTGATGATGTCGCCGTCCTTCAGGACGGTGGAGTCCGGGATGCCGTGGCAGATGACCTCGTTGAGGCTGGTGCAGCAGGACTTGGGGAAGCCCTTGTAGCCCAGCGTCGACGGGTACGCGTCGTGGTCGCAGAGGAACTCGTGCACCACCCGGTCGATCTCGTCGGTGGTCACGCCGGGCTTGCAGTGCTC
Source organism: Micromonospora acroterricola (assembly GCF_003172955.1). Classification (GTDB taxonomy): domain Bacteria; phylum Actinomycetota; class Actinomycetes; order Mycobacteriales; family Micromonosporaceae; genus Micromonospora; species Micromonospora acroterricola. The sequence continues at coordinate 5,778 of NZ_QGKR01000211.1, forward strand.
GCCGGCGAGCTGCGTCGCCTGGGCGGCCAGCCGGCTGGCGATCCGCATCTTCTCGATGGTCTCCGGCGTCTGCACGTGCGAGCCGCGCCACTCCTGGGGGCGCTTCTTGCCCACGTACTCCGGTCGGGGAATGTGGGCGGGCACCGGTCGCATCGGGGAGAGCGTACCTGGGGTCAGCGGCGGACGGACGGTCATGTCCCAAGCCTATCGCCGGGCCGGCTGGTGACCCTCGCCACGGCCGGCCCGGACCGGTTGTTGCCCTGCCAGGCCGGCTGTGCCATGGTGTCATCGTGGATCAAGGGGGAGCACCGCCCGTCTTCTCCGCCAGCGCGGAGATCGACGGTGATCACCTCCACGTGGTGGTGGCCGGCGAGGTCGACATGGCGACCGCCGACACGATGCTCCAGGCCGCTCTGCGCGAGCCCGCCGAGCGGATCACCCTCGACCTGAGCGCGGTCACCTTCTTCGACTCGGCCGCCATCCACGCCGTGATTCGGCTCGCCCAGCAGTTTCCCGACCGGCTCACCGTGCTGCCGTCCCGGCAGGTCCGTCGGGTGTTGGACATCTCCGGCCTGAGCGGGCAGAGCTGGCTGAAGCCGGCCTGAGCCGGCCTGAGCCGGCCGCGCACCGCCCGTCGGGCGCACGCCCCGTCCGGCCGTCGTCGGGCGCTCGGTCAGGCCTGCAACTGCCGGCGGAGCGTCACCTCGGTGCCCTCATCGGTACGCCGCACCGACAGGTCACCCAACGCCTTGATCAGGGACAGCCCGCGCCCCCGGAATCCGGAGCCGGTCGACTCCCGCCACTGCCCGCTGTCGCGAACGGTCGCGGTCACCGTGCGGTTCTCGATGGCCACCTCCACGCTGATCATCGGCTCGGCGGGGTGGATCGGGTGCTCGATGGCGTTCGCGGCGGCCTCGGAGACCGCCACGGTCAGGTCGAACAGGTCCGTCTCGCCGACCTCGTGCGCGACCAGGAAGTCCTCCAGGCGCTTGCGCAGCACGCTCAGCCGGGTGGGGTCCGCCGGGAGGCGCAGGGCGAAGCGGTTCAGCTCCGCCGCCTCGAGGGCGAGTACCGCCACGTCGTCGCGGCGGGGTCGCCCGACGACCCGCTCGACCACCGCGTCGATCAGGTCCTCCACGTGCTCGCCGGAGACGGCCGCGTCGGCGCGCAGCTGGGCCAGCGCGGCGTCGATGCCGAGCTTGCGGTCCTCGATCAGCCCGTCGGTGTAGAGCAGCAGCCGGCTGCCGGCGGGCAACTCCCCCTCGACGGCCTGGTACGTCGTGCCGGGGATGGCGCCGACCGGTGGGCCGAGCGCGCGGTCGTGCAGGAACGCCACGTCGCCTCCTCTGATCAGCAGTGGCGAGGGGTGACCGGCGCTGGCGTACCGCAGGCGGCCGGTACGCGGGCTGAACAGCAGGCAGACGACGGTGGCGAAGGAGCGGCCCTCGGTGGACCCGACCAGCCGGTTGAGCCGGGTCAGGGACTCACCCGGGTCGTAGCCCTCCAGCACGTACGCCCGCAACGCGTTGCGGAGCTGTCCCATCGCCGCGGCGGCCCGGACGCCCTTGCCGACCACGTCACCGATGACCAGCACCAGCTCGTCGTCCTCCAGCGCGATCACGTCGTACCAGTCGCCGCCGACCTCGACGTCGGCGCTGCCCGGCAGGTAGCGGCTCGCCACCACCGCGCCGGGCATCTGCGGCAGCGACCGGGGCAGCAGGCTGTGCTGCAGGGTGGTGGCGATCCGGTGCTCGGCCTCGTAGAGCTGGGCGTTCTCCAGCCGCACTCCGACCAGCCGGGCGAGCTGGGTCAGCGCGGCCTCGTCGGCCTGGGCGTCGTCACTGGCCGGCCGCCAGACCCGTAGCTCGCCGAGCGGCTCACCGGCGGTGCCGGTCAGCTCGGCCACGAAGGACGGGTCGGCGGCGGTGACGCCGCCGGCGTCCGCCTCGAACCGGGCTCCGGTGGCGGTGACCACCACCCGTGCGGCCTCGGCAAGGTTGAGCGCGTGCCGGGCGGCGACCTGGAGCACGTCGGCGGTCGACCGGGCGGTGTTGACCGCGACGGCGGCGTCGGCCAGCGCCCGGAGCCGGCGGATGATCTGCCCGCGCAGCTGGCCCAGCTCGACGTTGGCCCGGACCCGGGCGATCAGCTCCTGGCCGGAGAACGGCTTGGTGAGGTAGTCGTCGGCGCCGACGGAGAGACCGGCCACCGCCTCCGCGGAGCCGGCCCGGGCGGAGAGCAGCACGATCGGCACGTGCCGGGTACGCGGGTCCGCGCGTAGCGCGCCGACCAGCCCGAACCCGTCCAGCCGGGGCATCATCACGTCGGTGAGCACCAGGTCGAACCCGCCCTCGCGGGCCAGTGGCAGTGCCGCCAGCCCATCGCTCGCGGTGACCACCTCCCAGGTCGGGGTGAGCAGCCGGGTGACGTGCTCGCGCAGGTCCGCGTTGTCGTCGACGATCAGGATGCGGCCGGCCGGGGGGACCTCCGTCGGCCGGACGGCGAACTCCGGCGGCGGCTCGCTGCCGGTCCACAACGCGGTCTCGGCCACGTAGAGCCGGGCCTGGTCGGGCTCGCTTGCCTGCACGGAGCCGGACGCCGCCACCCGGTCGGCGGGCAGGTGCGCCGACCCGAACGGGATCGTCACCGTGAAGGTGCTGCCCTCGTCGACCCGGCTGGTCAGCCCCACCTCGCCGCCGTGCATCCCGACCAGCTCCCGGACCAGCGCCAGGCCGATCCCGGTGCCCTCGTGGGTGCGGGCGCGCACCCCCGGCACCCGGTGGAACCGCTCGAAGACGTGCGGCAGCTCGGCCGGCACGATCCCCACGCCGGTGTCCGTCACCTCCAGTCGGGCGGCGCCGTCCACCGCCCGGACCCGGACCCGGATCTCGCCGTCGAAGGTGAACTTGACCGCGTTCGACACCAGGTTGAGGACGATCTTCTCCCACATGTCCCGGTCGACGAAGACGGGCGCCGGCAGGGGCGGGCAGTCCACCACCAGTCGCAGGCCCGCCCGGTCGGTGGCCGAGCGGAAGGTGCTGGCGAGCCGGGCGGTGTAGTCGGCGAGGTCGGTGGGCTGGTAGCGGGCGGCCAGCCGACCGGATTCGAGCCGGGAGAAGTCCAGCACGGTGTTGACCAGCTTGAGCAGGCGCAGCGCGTTGCGGTGCATCGTGGTGAGCCGGTCGGTGTAGTCGGCGGGCAGCGCCGGGTCGGCCAGCATGTCGTCCAGCGGGCCGAGCACCAGGGTCAGCGGGGTGCGGAACTCGTGGCTGACGTTGGCGAAGAAGTTGCTCTTGGCCTGGTCCAATGTGGCCAGCTCCGCGGTGCGGGCCCGCTCCTGCTCGTACGCCCGCTGCTTGCCCATCGCCCGGGAGATCTGGGCGGCCACCAGGTCGAGGAAGTCGCGGTACTCGTCGCTGAGCGGCAGCCGGCGTGCCGCGCCGACGACCAGCGCGCCGACCGTCTCGTTGGTCGCCGTGATGGGCAGCACGAAGGCCTTGTCGGCCGCGTCGGCCGGCGGTGGGTCGAGCAGCCCGGCCACGTCGATCGCGGCGGGCGCGCCGTCGGCGGCGACCCGGGCGAGCACCTCGGGGTCCATCCCGACGGACGTCGGGCCGGTGCCGTGGGAACCGGCCAGGGTGAACCGGCCGGCGTCGTCGGCCAGGTAGATCAGCGCGAACGGCACGTCGGCGCGGTGCCGACCGAGTACGTCGGCGGCGGTCCGGCCGAGCTCGGCGGCGCTGCCCGCGTCGGCCAGCTCGGCGCCCAGCTCGGCCAGCGCGCGCAGCCGGCGCTCGCCGACCACCCGGCCGGTGGTCTCGTTGACGATGCAGTAGACGCCGTCGACCGAGCCGTCGGCCCCCCGGATCGGGTCGTACGAGACGTCGAAGTAGGTCTCCTCGAGGAAGCCGTACCGGTCCAGCAGGAACGGGTGGTCCTCGCCCCGGTAGGAACGCCCGGTGCGCCGGACGCCTTCGAGCAGGGGCCCGAGCACCTCCCAGGTCTCCGCCCAGTGCTGCCGTGCCGGTTGGCCGAGCACCGCCGGGTGCTTGGCGCCGATGGTCGGGCGGTAGGCGTCGTTGTAGAAGGCGAGCTCGTCCTCGCCCCAGAACATGACGATCTGCGCGCTGGAGGCGAGCATCATGCCGACCGCGGTGGAGAGCGACGGCGGCCAGCCGCCGGGTGCGCCCACCGGTGTCGAGGACCAGTCGAAGCCGTTCAGCCGCTCGCCCAGCTCTCCACCGGCCGCGAACGCGGCCGCCAGCATCGGGGAGAGTTTCCCGCCGTCCGCGAAGGGGTTCCCCGCGTCCGCGCCCCCCTGGGCCGAGCTCATGCAGCCTCCCGCTCCGGCCGTGCCCCCAGCCGTTGATCTCCCACGTGCCGTGCTCCGACCTGTACCCCGGCGGATCAGCAACGTAACGTATGTCGCTGCTCAGACGCTGATTACCCACGCTCACCCGTCGGCCACCCGACAGTGCGGGGTGGGTGCGGTGGCGGGCGGCCCCGGCGGGCGGTGATTCCGTACTCAGAAGACGGGCAGGCCGTCGATGCTCGCCGCGTTCTTGGTGGCCCGGTAGGCCACCAGGTCGTCGGCGGTACGGCGCGAGTGTGAGGTGAGCAACAGATCACGTTCGGCGCGGTAGTCCAGCAACGGCACCGCGTACCCGCAGGAGTCGCTGACCCGCTCCACCTCGACGGTGATCACGGCTCGGACGGCGTGCACGTCCGGCGGCTCGGGGAACTCGGCGAGCCGGTCGGCGAAGGCCTCCTCGGTCACCGCGACACTGCTGCCCCGGCCGTGCAACCGGACGACCTTCGGCGGGCCGTCGAAGGCGCAGAACATCAGCGTGATCCGGCCGTCGTCCCGCAGGTGAGCGATGGTCTCCGCGCCGCTGCCGTGGTAATCGAGGTACGCCACGCGGTGCGGCCCGAGGATCACGAAGGTGCCCCGCATGCCCTTCGGTGAGACGTTGACGTGCCCCTCGGCACCCGACGGCGCGGTGGCCACGAAGAAGACCGGCTGGGCCGCGATGAAGTCACGCAGTCGGCCATCGATCTCCGGATAGACCTTGCCCATGTGCTGATCCTCCCACCAGCGGCCTCACCCGGCGGTTGCGATGTGCGTCACGTCGCCGCGGGCCTCCGGAGCGCGGTGTCGTCGGGCGGGGCGACCAGCGCACCGGGGGTCCGCTGGCGGGCCGCCCGCACCAGCGCGGCGATCGGGAGGGGATCCGGCTCGTTCTCCGGATGCCACTGCACCCCCAGCACGAACGGCCGACCCGGATCCTCGACCGCCTCGATCACGCCGTCCGCCGCCCAGCCGGTGACCGCGAGCCGCCCGGGGTCGGCGACCGCCTGGTGGTGGTACGAGTTGACCCCGTCCACGCCGGCCAACACGGTGGCGGCCAGGCTGCCCGGCGCGAACCGCACGGCATGCGCGCCGTAGACCCCGGGCGCCGGCCGGTGCGCGTCGTGACCGACCACGTCGGGCAGATGCTGGTGCAGGGTGCCGCCGTAGGCGACGGCCAGCAGTTGCATCCCCCGGCAGACCCCCAGCACCGGCACCTCGGCGGTGAGCGCGGCGGCCAGCAGGGTCAGCTCGCCGGCGTCCCGGTCGGGCCGGTCGTCGGTCCTGGGGTCGCGCGGCTGGCCGTACCGCCCCGGGTCGACGTCGGCGCCGCCGGCCAGCAGCAGCCCGTCGAGGACGGCCACCACGTCACCGTCCGCGTCGTCCGGCGGCAGCACCACCGCACGACCACCGGCGGCGGTCACCGCCCGCACGTACGCCTCGGGCACCAGCACCGCCCGAACACCCCACCAGACCGCCCAGTCGGCAGGCTCGACGTACGCGCTGATCCCGATCAACGGCCTGGTCACGGAGCTGGCACCGTTCGCGACTGCGGGGCTCGCAAACCCGGCTCATTCCTCGCGCTCACAGTGGCGTGACGTACGCGCCGGTGATCCCGCCGTCGACCACGAACTGCGCGGCGGTCATGAACGAGGCGTCGTCGCTGGCCAGGAACGCCACCGCGGCGGCAATCTCCTCCGGTTGCCCGAACCGGCCCATCGGCACGTGCACCAGCCGGCGGGCGGCCCGCTCCGGGTCGGCGGCGAAGAGTTCCAGCAGCAGCGGGGTGGCCACCGGGCCGGGACAGAGCGCGTTGACCCGGATGCCCTCCCGGGCGAACTGGACGCCCAGCTCCCGGGTCATCGCCAGCACCCCGCCCTTGCTCGCCGTGTACGCGATCTGCGACGTCGCCGCGCCCATCAGCGCCACGAACGACGCCGTGTTGATGATCGAGCCCTTGCCCTGGCGGCGCATGTGCGGGATGGCGTACTTGCAGCAGAGGTAGACGCTCGTCGTGTTGACCCGCAGCACCCGCTCCCAGGCGTCCAGGCCGGTGTCCAGGATGGAGTCGTCGTCCGGCGGGGAGATGCCGGCGTTGTTGAACGCGACGTCCACCCGCCCGTGCCGGTCGGCCACGCCGTCGAAGAGGTCGCGCACCGCCGACTCGTCGGCGACGTCGGTGGCCACGAACTCGCCGCCGCACTCCTCGGCGGCCCGCTCGCCGGCCTCCGCGTCAATGTCCACGCAGACCACCCGGGCGCCCTCGGCGGCGAACCGCCGGACGGTGGCCAACCCGATCCCGCTGCCCGCTCCGGTGACCACGGCCACCCGGTCCTGCAACCGACCCTGCACTGGCGTCACTCCTCTGTCGCGATGAACACGTTCTTGACGTCGGTGAAGGCGTGCAGCGCGTCCGGGCCGAGCTCCCGGCCCAGCCCGGAGCGCTTCATCCCGCCGAACGGGGTCCAGTAGCGCACCGAGGAGTGCGAGTTGACGCTGAGGTTGCCCGAGTCGACGGCCCGGGCCAGGCGGAGGGCGCGCCCCACGTCGCGGGTCCAGATCGAGCCGGAGAGGCCGTACTCGGTGTCGTTGGCGAGACGGACGGCGTCGGCCTCGTCGTCGAACGGGAGCACCGAGACCACCGGGCCGAAGATCTCCTCCCGCCAGTGCCGGTCGGCCGGCGAGTCGGCCAGCAGCACAGTCGGGGCGTGCCAGAAACCGGGGCCGTCGGGGCAGGAGCCGGTGAACGCCACCCGCGACCCGGCCACGTAGCCGGCCACCCGGTCGCGCTGCCCCGCGGAGATCAGGGGGCCCATCTCGGCGGTGTCCCGGGAGGGGTCCTCCACGCGCACCGCCCGTACCGCCGGTTCGAGCAGTTCCAGGAAGCGGTCGTACACCGGTCGCTGGACCAGGATCCGGGACCGGGCGCAGCAGTCCTGGCCCGCGTTGTCGAAGACCGCGGACGGCGCGGTGGCGGCGGCGCGGTCCAGGTCGGCGTCGGCGAACACGATGTTCGCGCTCTTGCCGCCCAGCTCCAGGGTGAGCCGCTTCACCTGGGCGGCACAGCCGGCCATGATCCTGGTGCCGACCTCGGTGGAGCCGGTGAAGCAGATCTTGCGGACCGCCGGGTGGCTGACGAACCGCTCCCCCACCACGGCACCCTCACCCGGGACGACGGTGAACACGTCGTCGGGCAGGCCGGCCTCGCGGGCCAGCTCGGCGAGGCGCAGCGCCGTGAGCGGGGTCAGCTCGGCGGGTTTGAGCACCACGGTGTTGCCGGCGGCGAGGGCCGGGACGAACCCCCAGGCGGCGATCGGCATCGGGAAGTTCCACGGCACGATCACCCCGACCACGCCGAGCGGCTCGTGGAAGGTGACGTCCCACCCGCCGGCGACGGGGATCTGCCGCCCGGTCAGCCGCTCCGGCGCGCCCGCGTAGTAGTCGAGCACGTCCCGGACGTTGGCGGCCTCCCAGCGGGCGTTGCCGATGGTATGCCCGGAGTTGCGGACCTCCAGCGCGGCCAGCTCGTCCAGGTGCGCGTCGACCACGGCGGCGAACCGCCGCAGCATCCGGGCCCGCTCCCCCGGCGCCACGGCCCGCCAGGCCTCGAAGGCCCGAGCCGCCCGCGAGACAGCGGAATCAACCTCCTCCAGGGAGGCGCCGGGAACGTCCCGGAACCCCTCCCCGGAAGCCGGATCCACGACCAGGGTCACGCGCCCCACCCCCCGCGCTCGTTACAGGCGTTCGAAGCCACGGGTCAGCTCCCAGTCCGTCACGGCGGCGTCGAAGGCGGCGATCTCGACCCGGGCCTGGTTGGCGTAGTGGGCGACCACCTCCGCGCCGAAGGCCTCCCGGGCCACCGTCGACTCCTCCCACAGCGCCAGGGCGTCGCGTAGGGTGCCCGGCACCCGCTCGGCGTCCGGGTCGTCGTACGCGTTGCCGGTGCACTCCGGGCCCAGCTTGAGCCCTCGGTCGATGCCGTGCAGCGCGCCCGCGACCAGCCCGGCGATCGCCAGGTACGGGTTGACGTCGGCGCCGGGCACCCGGTTCTCCACCCGCATGCCCTGCCCGTGCCCGACCACCCGCAGCGCGCAGGTGCGGTTGTCCACGCCCCACCGCAACGCGGTCGGGGCGAACGTGCCCGGCTGGTAGCGCTTGTAGGAGTTGATGTTCGGGGCGAAGAGCAGGCTGAACTCCCGCATCGTGGCCAGCAGCCCGGCGAGCACCCGCTGCCCGGTCTCCGACAGGTGCGCCGGCCCGCCGCCGAGCATCGCCGAGGCGCCGCTGGTGTCCCGCAGCGAGAAGTGGATGTGGCAGGAGTTCCCCTCCCGCGCGTTCGGCTTGGCCATGAACGTGATCGACACACCCTCCTGGGCGGCGATCTCCTTGGCGCCGTTCTTGTAGATGACGTGATGGTCGGCGCACGCCACCGCCTCGTCGTAGCGGAAGGCGATCTCGTGCTGGCCGAGGTTGCACTCACCCTTGGCGCTCTCCGGGGTCAGCCCGGCCCCGGCCATCTCGGTGCGGATCCGGCGCAGCAGCGGCTCGACCCGGGCGGTGCCGAGCAAGGAGTAGTCCACGTTGTACTGGTTGGCCGGGGTGAGGTCGCGGTAGCCGCGCCGCCAGGCGTCCTCGTACGAGTCGCGGAACAGCACGAACTCCAGCTCGGTGCCGGCGTACGCGGTCAGCCCGTGCTCGGCCAGCCGGGCGAGCTGCCGGCGCAGGATCTGCCGGGGCGAGGCGACCACGTCACCGGAGCCGTCCAGCCAGGTCAGGTCGGCCAGCAGCAGCGCGGAGCCGGGCTGCCAGGGCATCCGGCGCAGGGTGGCGAAGTCCGGAACCATCGCGAAGTCGCCGTAGCCGCGCTCCCAGCTCGACATCGCGTACCCGTCGACGGTGTTCATGTCGACGTCCACGGCGAGCAGGTAGTTGCAACCCTCGCTGCCGTTGGCCACCACCTGGTCGAGGAAGAAGGGCGCGTGGAACCGTTTGCCCTGCAACCGGCCCTGCATGTCGACGAGGGCCAACACCACCGTGTCGATCTCGCCCTCGGCCACGGCGACCCGCAGTTGTTCCAGCGTGAGCGGCGCTTTCCTCATGTGCGGGCCTCCATCACCAAGGTCTACTGGCAAACCGGATCACCGTCAATGCCCCCGGCGGCGAGGGCGGCAAACCCGGCGGGACGGCAGCGGTGCCCGTCCCGCCGGGTGCCGGTCAGGCCGGGCCGTCGACCGGCGTCGGGTCGGCCGCAGGCGCCTCGACGGTACGCACGGGGCCGGCGAACCACTTCCGTGCGGAGGCGTACCACCAGACGGCGACGACGAGCAGCACCCCGCCCACGGCGAGCGGCGCGTAGTTCACGGCCGACCAGGTGAACCCGTCGTTGCCGGGCACCCCGGCGGGCACGATCGGCAGCACGAAGTAGACGGCGATGACCACGATCTCGACCACCGCGATCCAGCCGAGCAGCTTGTACTTCCGCCCGAGCGTCCACGGTCCCGGCACGAAGCGGTCGCCCATCCGCAGTCGCAGCGCGATCGGGATGAGGAAGGACAGGTAGAGCCCGAGCACCGCGACGGAGACCACCGCGTAGAAGGCGATCGGGATGCCGGCGGAGCTCTCGTACAGCGCCGGCAGGGTGAGCACCAGGCCGGCCACGGTGGCGCCGATGATCGCGTTGACCGGGGTGCCGTTGCGGTCCACCCGGGACCAGAGGCGCCAGCCCGGGACCGCGCGGTCGCGGCTGAACGCGTACGCCATCCGGCTCATCGAGGTCACGCAGCTCATCCCGCAGAAGAACTGCCCGATGGTCGAGATGATGATGACGATCTTGAAGAAGACCGGGGTGAGCGCGGACTCGAAGATGGCGCCGGAGAAGCCGCCGGCGGCGTTGACCGCCTCGACGTCGGTGGCCGCGAAGAGGAACGCCAGCAGCAGGATCCAGCCGCCGACCGCCGAGTAGAAGATCGACTGCCAGAGCCCCCGTGCGGCGGCCTGCGAGGCGCCCCGGGTCTCCTCCGAGACGTGCGCGCAGGCGTCGAAGCCGGTGATCGTGTACTGGGTGAGCAGGAAGCCCAGCGGCAGCACGTAGAACCAGAAGGTCAGCCCGCCGGTGTTCCCGTCACCGAAGCCGGAGTTGTTGAACCGCTCGGTGAACACGAACTGGAAGCTCTGGTGGTTGTCCGGGACGAGGACCAGGATGGCCACCACGGCGGCCGCGCCGGCGACGTGCCACCAGACCGAGACGTTCTGGAGGACGTCGATGATCCGGTGCCCGAAGATGTTGATCAGACCGTGCAGCGCCAGGATGATCACGAACAGGACGAACGCCTGGCGCAGCGTGCCGGCCCAGCCGTCGAAGAGCGCCGACAGGGTGAGGTTGAGGAAGGTCGCGCACCCGTAGTCGACCGAGGCGGTGACCGCCACCAGGCCGATCAGGTTCAGCCAGCCGGTGAACCAGCCGTGCACCGGGCGGCCCATGGTCGCCGCCCACCAGTAGATGCCGCCGGCGGTCGGGTACGCCGACACCAGCTCCGCCATGCAGAAGCCGATGATCAGGATGAACAGTGAGATCAGCGGCCAGCCCCACGAGATGGCGACCGGCCCGCCGTTGTTCCACGCCTGACCGAAGGTGGTGAAGCAGCCGGCCAGGATCGAGATGATCGAGAACGAGATGGCGAAGTTGGAGAAGCCGCTCCACTTGCGGCGCAGCTCCTGTTTGTAGCCGAGTTCGGCGAGCCGTCGGGCGTCGTCGTCCATCGGTTGCTCGGCGGTCGGCACGGGCGTCGTGGCCACTGCACACCTCCCTGAGGTGGTTCCGCGTGCGAGTGCGCAAAGTGTCGTCCCGCCGATCAAGGTGGTCAATACGACGCCGGTGGGAATCTCACCGCCGACGCGGCTAATTGCGTTGCCGCGCGACCGGCCGGCCCGCATGCTTGACCTCGTGACCAGGCCCGATCACGACGGGTCACCGCCGGGCACTCGGACCGCCCGGCACCGCGGCGGCGCGGGGCACGTCACCTCTCTCTCACCGGTACGGCCGGCTCCGCCGTACCCCGACACCCGCTCCGCGCCGCCGCCCCCGGGATGCCCGGATCAGGTCAGCAGCAGGCCGGCCACCCAGAGGACGGCGACGACCACGCCCGCGAGGAACTCGACCAGCATCGACAGGCCGGCCGCCTTGACCGCCTGTCTGGTCGACGGCCAGGCCAGCCGGGAGTCGCCGAGCCGCAGCCGCTCGGCGGCCCACACCCCGCCGACGAAGCCGAGCACCGCCCCGACCACCGGGATCACGAAGAAGCCGACCAGCCCGAGCAGGCCGCCGGCGAGCAGCGACGACGTCGGCACCCCCGTACGTTTCAGGTTCCGCCCGGGCCAGGCGTACTTGACGACCGTGCCACCGGCGACGACCAGCGTCGCGGCGGCGAGCACCGCCCACCGGCCGACGCCGGCCCCACCGAACACGGCCCAGATCAGCACACCGCCCCAGCACAACGGCAGTGCCGGCAGGCCGGGCACCACCACGCCCGCCAACCCGGCCAGGATGGCCAGCCCGGCGAGCACGGTGACCGCCGCCTGGGTGTCCGTCACGCCCATCGTGTCGCCCCTCCGCCGCGCAGCCGGTCGGTGATCTGCTCCGCCGGCGCCGGCGCGCCGAAGTACCGGCCCTGTCCGGTGTCGCAGCGCAGCGCTCGCAGCCGCTCCGCCTGCACCTGGGTCTCCACCGCCTCGGCGGTGACCCACAGCTCCAGCGCGTGCGCCAACCTGACCAACGCGTCGACGATCCGCTCGTCGCGGTGGTCGGCCACGGCATCCGTCCCGTCGGCGCGGATGCCCTCGACGAACGGGCCGGCCAGCTTCAGGCAGTGGATCGGCAACCGCCGCAGGTACGCCAGGTTGGAGTACCCGGTGCCGAAGTCGTCCACCGCCAGCCGGACGCCCAGCGCGGCGAGCCGGTGCAGGCTGCGCAGGGGCTCGCCCGCGCTACCCATCACGGCGCTCTCGGTCAGCTCCAGTTGGAGCAGCTCGGCCGGCAGCCCGCTGGTGGCCAGAACGTCGGCCACCGTCTCCACGATCGCCGGGTCGTCGGCCTGCCGGGCGGCCAGGTTGACGCTGACCACCAGCCGGGCGTCGGGGAACTCCCGCCACCACCGCTCGGCGTCCCGGCAGGCCCGCCGCAGCACCCACTCGCCGAGCCGGACGATCAGGCCGGTCTCCTCGGCCAGGCCGATGAACCGGTCCGGCCCGATCAGGCCCAACTCCGGGTGCTCCCAGCGGACCAGCGCCTCCACCGCGAGGATGCTGCCCTCCAGCAGCGAGACGATCGGCTGGTAGTGCAGCACGAACTCGCCCCGGTCCAGTGCCGCCGGCAGCCCGGCGACCAACGCCGAACGGGCGATGTCCCGGGCGCTGCGCTCCGGGTCGTAGACGGCCCACCGCCCCCTGCCCGCCGCCTTCGCCCAGTAGAGCGTGGTGTCCGCGGCCTTCATCAGCTCCGAGGCGCTGGTCGCGGCGGCCGGGCACTCCACGATGCCCACGCTGGCCGAGACGGCCAGTTGCTGGTCGCCGACGTGCACCGGAACGGCGACGGCGGCCAACGCTGCCTCCGCCACGGCCACCGACTCGTCGAGGTCGTCCCCGCCGTCGACCAGGATGACGAACTCGTCACCGCCCATCCGGGCGACCAGGTGGCCGTGGTCGGCCACGCACTCGGCCAGCCGCCGGCCGATCATCACGAGCAGCCGGTCACCGAGGTCGTGGCCGAGGCTGTCGTTGATGGCCTTGAACCCGTCCAGGTCCAGGAAGCACACCCCGACCCGTCGACCGGGCCCGGCGGTGTCGAGGATCCGGCCCAACGTCTCGAAGAACAGCGTCCGGTTGGGCAGCCCGGTCAGCGGGTCGTGCAGCGCCTGGAAACGCAGCCGCTGCTGAAGTTCGTACCGCTCGGTGATGTCCTCGATCATCGCGACGGTGAACCGGGGCCGGCCGTCGTCGTGCCGGATCAGCGAGACCGCCAGATCCGTCCAGACCACGCTGCCGTCCTTGCGGTGGTAGCGCTTCTCCACCCGGGCCGAGTCCTGCTTGCCCTCGATGAGCGCCTGGTACAGCTCCCACATCCCGGCGGCGTCGTCGGCGTGGAACAGCGTCGACACGTTGGTCTCGCACAGCTCCTCGATGGAGTAGCCGAGCATGTCGGCGAACGCCTGGTTGACGTCGATGATCCGGCCGTCCACCCCGGCGATGCCGATCCCGATCGCGGCGCCGGTGAAGACCGCCCGGAAGCGCGCCTCGCTGTCGCGCAGCGCCTGTTCGACCTGGTCCCGCGCCTGCCAGGCCGAGCGGGCGATCCGTTCCTGCTGGGTGAAGGTGCGGTCGCGCAGCGCGCGGGCGAAACCGGCGGCCAGGGCGCCCTGCACCGCCGCGATCCGGTCCGTCAGGTCCGCCCGGCCTTCGTCGGCGCCCAGCACGCGGCGGGGGAAGTCCTCGCCGAGGGCACGCAGGGACCATTCCAGCGCCCGGGGTTCGGTGAGGTGCGCCTCCACCAGTGCCCGCCCGACCTCCTCGGCGGGGCGGGCCGAGAACGGCTCGGCCCGTACCGCCTGGGCGAGCCGGACGGTGTGCACCAGCAGCAGCCGCTCGGTCTCGGCCGCGCTGAGCGGCACGAAACCGAGGCGGCGCACCGCGCGGGCCCAGTCGGCGGCGTAGCCCTGGGCGTCGGCCCGGCCGGCGTCGACCCCGGTGGGATCCGGGACGGCGGCCACGGGATCAGCCGGCTGGCTGGTCGTACCGGGCGACGCCTCCGAAGGCGCCGAAGCGCTCCGGGTGCCCGTCCACGTCGGACGGCGAGTCGGGACGCCAGAGCGGCATGTGCACGACGCCCGGTTCGAGGACGGTCCAGTCGCCGAAGAACCCGGTGACCTGCGCGCGGGAGCGGAGGGTGATCTCGGTGTCCGTCCGGGCGGAGAGCCGCTGGGCGTCCAGCATCTCCTGCGGCTGGTCCTCGAAGGTGGAGTGCGAGATGACCAGGAAGCTGCCGGGCGCGGCGGCGGCCCGCAGGGTGGCCAGGATGTCCTCGGGCCGGTCGGCGTCCGGGATGAAGTGCACCACCCCGGCCAGCAGGATGCCCATCGGCCGGCTGAAGTCGATCAGCCCGAGCTGGCGGGTCTCGGCGAGGATCCGCTCCGGCTCGCGCAGGTCGGCGTGGATCACCCCGGTCAGCTCGTTGCCGGCGAGCAGTTCCCGGCTGTGTGCGACGGCCACCGGGTCGATGTCGACGTAGACCACGCGGGCCTTGGGGTTCGCGCCCTGCGCCACCTCGTGCACGTTGCCCACGGTGGGAATTCCGGAGCCGATGTCGAGAAACTGGTCGATGCCGGCGTCGAGCAGCGCGCGGACGGCCCGGCGCAGGAAGTCCCGCCCGGAGCGCATGGTGGCGGCGAGATTCGGGGTCATGCCGGCGATCTGCTCGGCCAGCTGACGGTCGATCTCGAAGTTGTGCGCCCCGCCCAGGAAATAGTCGTACACCCGGGCCGCGCTCGGCCTGGTCAGATCGATCTCGGTCGGCAGTCCGTCCGGCATCAGCGTGCTCCCCAGTTCATCGCCGCAGCGCGGGACGGCACCGGCGTCGTCGGGCGCGCGCGACCACCGGCAGACCCGCGGGTCGTGTGGTGTGGACCACTCTAGGCCGCCGACTCCCGCGTTCGGGAGATCCCTTCACGCTCTTTCCGCGTTCAGGCGGCCGACTCCAGCAGCAGGGAGATGCCCTGCCCGACCCCGATGCACATGGTGGCGAGGGCCCGCCGGCCACCGCGACGACGCAGCTCCAGGGCGGCGGTCAGCGCCAGCCGGGCGCCGCTCGCGCCCAACGGGTGCCCCAGCGCGATGGCGCCGCCGTTCGGGTTGACATGCTCGGCGTCCACGGGCAGCCCCAGCTCGCGCAGCACGGCCACCGACTGCGCGGCGAATGCCTCGTTCAGCTCGATCACGTCGACCGCGCTCAGCTCGACGCCGGTTCGGTCGAGCAGCTTCCGGGTCGCCGGCACCGGGCCGATGCCCATGATCCGAGGCGGCACACCGGCCGCCGCGGCGCCGCCGATCCGGGCCAGCGGGGTCAGGCCGTACCGGGCCACCGCGGCCTCGCTCGCCACCAGCAGGGCGACCGCGCCGTCGTTGACGCCCGAGGAGTTGCCGGCGGTCACCGTGCCGCCCTCCCGGAACGGGGTGGGCAGCGCGGCCAGCTTCTCCAGCGAGGTCTCCCGGGGGTGCTCGTCGACCTCGACCAGCCGGGTCTCCCGCCGGCCCGCCGGCACCGAGACCGGCACGATCTCCTCGGCGAACCGGCCGTCGGCCTGCGCCTTGGCCGCGCGCTGCTGGGAGCGGTACGCGAAGGCGTCCTGCTCGGCCCGGCTCACGCCGTACTCGGCGGCCACGTTCTCCGCCGTCTCCGGCATCGAGTCGACGCCCCAGCCGTCCCGCATCAGCGGGTTGACGAGCCGCCAGCCCAGGGTGGTGTCGTACACCTCCGCCGAGCGGGAGTACGCCGAGGTGGCCTTCGGCATGACGAACGGCGCCCGACTCATGCTCTCCACCCCGCCGGCCACCACCAGCTCCGCCTCCCCGGCGACGATGGAGCGGGCGGCGGTGGCGAGGGCGTCCAGCCCGGAGCCGCAGAGCCGGTTGACCGTGCTGCCCGGCACCTGCTCGGGCAGGCCGGCCAGCAGCGCCGCCATCCGGGCGACGTTGCGGTTGTCCTCGCCGGCCTGGTTGGCGCAGCCGAGCACGACATCGTCCACGCGGGCCCAGTCCACCGACGGGTGCCGGGAGACCAGCTCACGGATCACGTGCGCGGCCAGGTCGTCGGGGCGGACGCCGGCCAGCGCGCCGGCGTACCGGCCGATCGGGGTACGGACACCGGCCACCAGGTATGCCACGGTCATCGCGAGTCCTTCGGGGTGGAGACTGCGGGGGTGCGGCGCCCACCGGGGTCGAGTGGGCCACCAGCCGCCAGGATATCCGCGTCCGCAGCGGATAGGTTGACGGCATGGCCCGGGCCCAGTTCAGCGCAGAGACCAGCGGCGGCGGCGCGTTCGTCCGCCAGCCCAACCGGTTCACCGGCCGCGTCACCCCGGACTCGACCTCGCCGCCCGGCGGCGGCCCCGACGAGCAGGGCCGCTGGCCGCTGGAGGCCGGCCGCTACCGGCTGATCTGGTGTCGCGCCTGCCCGTGGGCGCACCGCGCCCGCATCGTGCGCGGCCTGCTCGGGCTGGACGACGCGATCTCGCTGGGCACCGTCGACCCGATCCGGGACGAGCGGGGGTGGGCGTTCGCCCTCGACCCGGACGGCTTCGACCCGGTCCTCGGCGTCAGCTTCCTCTCCGAGGCGTACCTGGCCACCGACCCGGACTACACCGGCCGGGTGACCGTGCCGGCGCTGGTCGACAAGCTGACCAGCCGGGTGGTCACCAACGACTACCCGCAGCTCACCCTCGATTTCTCCACGCAGTGGCGGTCGCTGCACCGTGCGGGGGCGCCGGACCTCTACCGGGAGGCACTGCGCCCCGAGATGGACGCGCTGATGGCCGAGATCCACACCGACGTCAACAACGGCGTCTACCGGTGCGGCTTCGCAACCTCGCAGGAGGCGTACGACGAGGCGTTCCGGGGGCTCTTCGCCCGGCTGGACGCGCTCTCCGAGCGGCTGGCCGGGCAGCGCTACCTGATGGGCGACGCGATCACCGAGGCGGACGTGCGGCTCTTCACCACGCTGGTCCGCTTCGACGCCGCGTACCACGGGCACTTCAAGTGCAACCGGCAGAAGCTGACTGAGATGCCGGTGCTCTGGGCGTACGCCCGGGACCTGTTCCAGACCCCGGGCTTCGGCGAGACGGTGGACTTCGACCACATCAAGCGGCACTACTACGGCACCCACCGGGAGATCAACCCGAGCGGCATCGTGCCGCTCGGTCCCGACGAGTCCGGCTGGACCACGCCGCACGGGCGTGGCTGAGTCGGGCCGGCCCGGCACCACGACGGCGACCGCCGCCCGGGCGGACGTCGCGCGCCGGGTCGCCGGGTGGGCGGCCGCCGGCTGCGGGCTGGCCGGCGCGGTCGTGGTGATGGTCGCGGTGGTCTCCGGACCCGATCCGGGGTTCACCGGGTACGTCAGCGAGGCGGGCATCGCCGGCAGCGGCCACGCCGCGACGTACCGGATCGGGATCCTCGCACTGGCCGGCTCGCTGCTGCTGCTCGCCGCGGCGCTGCCCCCCGGGGTGCGGGCGGCGCCGGCGCTGCTCGCCGCCGGTGCCGTTTTCACCGGCCTGTCCGGGGCGGTGACCTGCTCCGCCGGCTGCCCCCTGCCGCCGTTCGAGCGAGCCACGATGGCGGATTTGGTGCACGGCGGCGCGAGCATCGCCGCGACCGCGGCGACGGTCTTCGCCATGGTCGCGCTCTCCGTGTCCGGCCCGGCCGGCCGGGCGGTACGCCGGCTGGCGGGCGGGGCCGCCGCGCTCAGCCTGCCGCTCTGCGCCGCGGTCGGGCTGGCCATGCTCATCGTCGGCCGGGGCGCCGTGGTGGGGGTGCTGGAGCGGCTGATCCTCGCGCTGGCGGTGCTGTGGGGCCTGGCGACCGCCATCACCCTCGCCCTCGCCGCCGGCAGGGAAGGCCGCCCTCCTGAGGGTCGGGCCGGCGGGCGCGTGTAAGGAGCGTCACGCCGATCCGTGCCTACCGATGGCCGATCGTCGGCGTATCGTCGGCTGGCGATGACCAATGTCTGGGACCTAACCGTTCGCCTGTATGTCGATCTCCGACTGCAGGCCAGCGGCATCTGTCCGGCGTAGCTGCGCTCCGCACGTCTACCCCGTTCAGCCCCGACAATTGGATCAGTCCCCATGCCTTTCGGCCTGCGCAAGATTCCCTTCTCCGTACAGATCCTCCTCGGCCTCGTGCTCGGCGTGGCGCTCGGCTTCCTGGCCCGCAGCAACGACCTGAGCTGGCTCACCAGCACCCTGCACACCGTCGGCGGCCTCTTCGTCCAGCTGCTCAAGCTGGCCGTGCCGCCCCTGGTCTTCACCGCCATCGTGGTCAGCGTGGTCAGCCTGCGCGGCGTGGCCAACGCCGCCCGGCTCGCGCTGAAGACCCTCCTGTGGTTCGGCGTCACCGCGCTGATCTCGGTCGGCATCGGCATCGGCCTGGGCCTGCTCACCAACCCGGGCCGGGGCGTGACCCTCGACCTGGGTGGCGCGACACCGCCGAAGAACACCGGCTCGTGGACCGACTTCCTCACCGGCATCGTGCCCACCAACCCGGTCGGCGCGTTCGTCGAGGGCAACGTGCTCCAGATCGTCTTCCTGGCCCTCGTGGTCGGCGCCGCGGCGCTGCTGGTCGGCGACGCCGCCGAGCCGTTCGTGGCGCTGAACCGCTCCCTGCTGGAGATCGTCCAGAAGGCGCTGTGGTGGGTCATCCGGCTCGCCCCGATCGGCACCCTCGGCCTGATCGGCAACGCCGTCGCCTCCTACGGTTGGGACCTGCTGGCCCCTCTCGCGAAGTTCACCACCGCCGTCTACGTCGGCTGCGCCATCGTGCTGTTCGTGGTCTACCCGCTGGTGCTGGTCCTCGCCGGCCGCCTCAACCCGCTTCGCTTCTTCGCCGGCGCCTGGCCGGCGATCGAGCTGGCCTTCGTGTCCCGCTCCTCGGTGGGCACCATGCCGGTGACCCAGCGCTCCGTCGAGCGGCTCGGTGTGCCCCGCGAGTACGCCTCGTTCGCGGTGCCGTTCGGCGCCACCACGAAGATGGACGGCTGCGCCGCGATCTACCCGGCCCTGGCCGCGATCTTCGTGGCCCAGGTGTTCGGCGTGGACCTCGGCGTCACCGACTACCTGCTGATCGCCTTCGTCTCGGTGGTGGGCTCGGCGGCCACCGCCGGCCTGACCGGCGCGATCGTGATGCTCACCCTCACCCTGAGCACGCTGGGCCTGCCGCTCGCCGGCGCCGGCCTGCTGCTGGCCATCGACCCGATCCTGGACATGATCCGGACCGCCACCAACGTTGCCGGGCAGGCGCTGGTGCCGACCGTGGTCGCCGCCCGCGAGGGCACCCTCGACCGCGCCGCGTACGAATCCGCCGGCCGGCGTGACCTGACCGACCCGGAGCCGGTCGCCGACACCCGGCCCGACCGGCAGGACGAGCTGAGCCCCGTCCCCGCCTGACCAGTTCGCATCGACGCCGACGGGCCCCTCCCGGGGGGCCCGTCGCCGTTTCCGAGAGGATGACGACATGAGCTCCCTGTTCACGCCGCTGGCCCTGCGCGCGGTCACCCTGCCCAATCGGATCGCCATGGCGCCGATGTGCCAGTACTCCGCCGGTCCGGACGGCCTGCCCACCGACTGGCACCTGATCCACCTCGGCACCCGGGCGGTTGGCGGGGTCGGGCTGGTGCTGTCCGAGGCGACCGCCGTGCTGCCGGAGGGCCGGATCAGCCCGCAGGACACCGGGCTGTGGTCCGGCGCGCACGTGGACGCGTGGCGGCCGGTGACGCGGTTCGTCGCCGCTCAGGGCGCGGTGCCGGCGGTCCAGCTCGCGCACGCCGGGTTCAAGGCGTCCACGTACCGGCCGTGGGCGCCGGCCCGCGGCGGCGTGCCGGACGCCGAGGGCGGCTGGACGCCGGTCGCCCCGGGGTCGGAGCCGTTCGTCGCCGACTACCGGGTACCGACCGCCCTCGACGCGGCCGGCGTCGCGGGCGTGGTCGAGGCCTTCGCCACCGCCGCCGAACGGGCCCTGGCCGCCGGCTTCGCCGCCGTGGAGATCCACGCCGCGCACGGCTACCTGCTGCACGAGTTCCTCTCACCGCTGACCAACCACCGCACGGATTCGTACGGCGGGGACCGGGCGGCCCGGATGCGGCTCACCCTGGAGGTGGCCCGCGCGGTGCGCGCCGCGGTCGGCGAGAACGTCCCGGTGCTCACCCGGATCTCCGCCACCGACTGGGTCGAGGGTGGCTGGACGATCGAGGACAGCGTGGTCCTCGCCGGCGAGCTGGCCGGGGCCGGCGTGGACCTGGTCGACGCCTCCTCCGGCGGAGCACACCCGAACGCGCGCATCCCGCTCGGCCCCGGCTACCAGGTGCCGCTGGCAGCCCGTATCCGCCGCGAGGCCGGCGTGCCGACCGGCGCGGTCGGCCTGATCGTCGAACCGGAGCAGGCCGAGCAGATCGTCGCCGGCGGCGAGGCCGACCTGGTGCTGCTCGGCCGGGAGCTGCTGCGCGACCCGTACTGGCCGCGTCGGGCCGCCGCCAAGCTCGGCGTCGCGTACACCGGGCCCGCCCAGTACGCCCGCGCCTCCTGACCCCGCCGGTCGGGCGGCTGCCGTGGCGGCAGCCGCCCGACCGTCAGCCGGCGAGGTGCGACCAGTCGCCCTCCAGGTCCCGCCAGGCCCCCTGGGCGGCCACCGTGCCGCCGATCAGCACCACCACGTGGTCGGCGCGGACCAGCGCGGCCCGCTTAGCGGTCGAGCCGACCACGGTCACCCCGTGCGCGCGCAGCGCCTGCCACAGCGCCAGCTCGGTGGTGACGTCCAAGGCCGACGACACGTCGTCGGCGACCAGCAGCTCGGTACGCGGAGCCAGCGCCCGGGCCAGCGCCAACCGCTGTAGCTGGCCGCCGGAGAGCCGCGTGCCCTTGTGCCCGATGAGCAGACCCAACCCGCCGCCGGCCGCGGCGAGATCGTGGTCGAGCTGAGCGGTGCTGACCGCCCCGGCCGCGTCCACCTGGTGGCCGAGCGCGATGTTGTCGGCCACCGTGCCGGACAGCACCCGGGGCAGCTGACCGACGTAGCCGACCTGGTTGGGGCGCAGGAACAGCTCCGGCTCGGTGACCGGGTCGCCGTTCCAGGACAGCTCCCCCGTGTGGTGCACGATCCCTGCCAGGGCCCGCAGCAGCGAGGACTTGCCCGAGCCGACCGGCCCGACGACCAGCACCAACTGGCCGCGTCGCACGGTCAGGTCCACGTCCCGGACGGCGACCGCGCCGTCGGAGTGCACCACCCCGAAGCCGCGCAGCTCCAGTTGGCGCAGCGGGTGTCGGGGCGGCGGCGTCGGCGCGGGCGCGGTCCCGGCGGCCAGGTCGACCGCCGGCACCCCCGCCGAGTACGCGCCCACCCCGGCCATCGCCACCGTGCGGCGGGTCCAGACCCGCGCGGACGGCAGTTGGGAGACCAGGGACGCGGTGGTCCAGGCGAACCAGCGGGCCGCGCCGAGCGTGGAGACGGCCACCAGCACCGCCCCGGCGGAGAGCCCACCGCTCAGGTAGAGCGCCCACGCGCCGATCGGCAGCAGGCCGCTGGCCATCGCCGGCGTGGAACGCGACCACACCTGCACCGAGATCTCCCGCCGCTGCCGGTCGCTGCGCACCACGTCCAGGTCGGCCAGGTGGCGCAGCACCGGCGCCGTCGCGCCGGCGAGCTTCACCGTCCGCGCCGCGGAGAGCGCGGAGACCAACGCGGTGGCGAAGGCCGCCCGCGCCGCCACCGTCGCCCGGGCCGCACGCTCGAGCTTCGGACCGAACAGCGTCGCTGCCAGGCCGGAGATGACCATGGTGCCGAGGAAGAACAGCCCCGGTACGACGCTGCCGGTGACCGCCGTCATGGCGACCACCAGCACCAGCGCGACGGCCTGGTCCAGCACGTGGTCGGCGAGCTGGACCACCCGCTCCGTGTCACCGCCCTGCGCCACCACCTCCGCCGGGGTGTGCGAGCTGACCCGGCGCGGCCCGGTCTGGCCGTGCACCAGGCGCAGGCCGATCCGCAGCATCTGCCGCACCCACCAGTGCGGGAACCAGACGTGCGTGTAGAACGGCAGCGGCAGGGTGACCAGCAGCCCGGCCACGATGCCCAGCGCCGGCAGGTACGGGTTGCCGGTCCCGTCGACCAGATCGGCCCAGAGCCACGGCAGCACCGGGCCGTCCAGCCCGAGCAGGCTGAGCCCGAGGAACAGCACGATCGCGGCCAGCCCGTACCGGGGGTCGTTGGTGCAGAGTCGGACGATCTCCCGGAACGTGCGGGCCGGCGGGACGGGCGGCAGTGGCGGCGGGTCGGCACGGGTCGGCCCGACCGTTTCGACGGGTCCACCCGGCTCGACCAGCCCGCCTGGCCTGCCCGGCTCGACCGGCCCGCCTGGCTCGACCGGCTCGGCCGTCGGCGCGCTTGGCCAGGCGTCGGCCGGGTCGGGGCCGACCAGCAGATCCGTGCCGGCACCGCTGCGGCCGGCCGGCACTGCGGCGTACGCGGCGGCGTGGCTGGTCGCCAGCAGCTCGGCGAAACGGGTCGAGGTTTCCAGCGGACCGGCCTCGACCACCGCGCCGTCGGCCAGCACCACCACCTCGTCGCAGCGGCGAACCGAGGAGAGCCGGTGCGCGATGACGATGCCGATGCGGTCGCGCAGCAGCCGTTCGGTGGCCCGTTGCACCCGTGCCTCGGTGACCGGGTCCAGCCGTGCGGTGGCCTCGTCGAGGATCACCACGTGCGGGTCGCGGACCAGGATCCGGGCGAAGGCCACCAACTGCTCCTGACCGGCCGAGAGCACATGCCCGCCCTCCCCCAGCCGGGTCGCCAGCCCGTCGGGCAGCTCGGCGATCCAGCCGGCCAGGCCCAGCTCGTCCAGCGCGCGGGCGGCGGCGTCGAGCAGCTCCGGGTCGAAGAGCGCGACGTTCTCGGCGAGCGTGCCCGCCAGGATCTCGGTGCGCTGCGGCACCAGCGCCACCCAGCGGCGAAGCTGCTCGACGTCGAGGTCACACAGGTCGGTGCCGCCGAGGAAGACGGTGCCCGGTGGCACGTCGACGGCCCTGGTGAGCACCTTCGCCAGGGTCGACTTGCCCGAACCGGTCCGCCCGATCAGCGCGTACGAGCGGCCGCGCGCGAAGGTGAGGCTGAGCCCGCGCAGAGCGGGACCCCGGCCGCTCTCCGGGCCGCTCACCTCGTACCCGAATGTCAGTTCCCGGATGCGCAGGTCACCCTCGGCCGGGCTGGCCCCACCGACGGGCTCCTGCCGCGCCTTCTGGAGCAACTGCACACGAGCCCACGCGCCGAGGGCCTCCTGAAGCTCGGGCACCATCCGGCTGACGTGTTCCGCGGTGGCCCCGAAGGCCAGGGCGAGCAGCCAGATGGCGGTGAGCCGGGCAGCGTCGACCCGGTCGGTGGCCAGGGCCCACGCCCCGCCGAGCACCACCACGCCGATGCCGCCCCGGATCGTCGCGGTCGCGGCCGACGCAACCCGGGCGGACAGCACCCAGACCAGGTGGCCGCGGGACAGCACGGCGGCGGCCCGCCGGGCGTACAGACGCAGCACGTACGGCCGGGCCAGGCTGGTCCGTACGTCGTCCTGGCCGTGCACCGCCTCCTCCATCACGGCGGCGAGGTCCGACCATGCCTCCTCCTCGGCCATCCGGGCCGGACCGATCCGTGCCGTGGGCCGGCGCAGCCCCACGGCGAGCGCCACCGTGAGCAGCAGCATCGCGACGCCGGCCGGCCACCACACGGCCAGCGCGACGACCATCGACAGCAGGCCGACGCAGAGCCCCTGGGCGAGCCGAGAACCCTGGTTGCGGACCGCCGACGCCACCTGGTAGACGTCCCCGTCGATGCGGTCCAGCAGCTCGCCCACCGGGGTGGTCTCCAGGGTGGGCAGGTCCTGACCGAGCGCGACCCGGCAGAGGCGCCTGCGTACGTCGGCGGACCAGTCGGCGGTCAGCCCGGCCATCAGCAGGCTCACCGCGAGGTCGCTGAGCACCACGGCGGCCAGCGCCACGGCCAGAACGGCGAAGAAGCCGGTCGACCGGTGCACCAGCACCGCGCCGGCGAGCGCCGACGCCCCCGCCTGGCCGGCGGCGCCGAGCACGATGAGGACGGCCACGATCGTCACACGACGTGGCGAGGTGCCCCACAGATCACGGAGCAGGCGCATTGATGTCCTCCGGACGTGGGTGGCGGAGCACCCAGCGTGCCGGTTCCACCCGGTCGGCTCAACCGATTTACCCGCTCTGAGCAGGGCGTCAGGCCAGGTCCGGGCGACCCGGCGCACGATGCCGAGCAACGCCTCCTGCACGTCCTCGGTCGACCGGTCGGGCTGGAGGATTAGCCAGTCCACGGCCATCATCAGGCCCACGCCCAGGCGGTGGGCACGTCCAGGTCGGCCGGCAGGTCACCTCTGTCCACCTCGGTCCGCAACGTCTCGCCGATCACCTCGATGGCCTCGCCCCGCAGCAACCGGGCCCCGCCGCTCGACTCGGCTATCCCGTCGCGACTACCTGCGTGATGTCTCTGTCTTAGCCCGGATACCTGCGCCGGGCACGTCACCCGCCACTGGGAGGCGGTCGCAGTCATAGTCGCGATACCTGTGAGGCATAAATATGCCTGTGAGGTATCAGGCTGATTGTCGACCTCGGCCCCAGCAGCGCCTCCTGGCGGTGATCGACTCGGTTTCAGTGAAGTCGCGGTGTCCCGGGCGGGGGATACCCCGCAGGGATACCCACTCGATCACCTCCCAGCCGGCTGGTGTCGCGTCGGGACCGGGGGCGGTCCGGCCTCGTATGTCCGGTATCGGGGCCTGATCGGTGATCGGTGACCGACCCGGTGATGGCGTCGCTGACCGGTGACGGGTCCGGTGATCGCTGACCGGTGACCGCTGTCTGGTATCGGGGTCCTTGGCCTGTGACCGGCTGCACCCGGGCGGCGGAATCATGGCCGGCCCGAGGTCGTTACATACCCTGACGATCGCAGGACCACGGCGCCTCGCCACCCGGCCCCCAGGTTTGGAATGCGAGCCCTCGCCCGGTCGTTACAGACCCCCGAACGACCGCACCAGCACTCCCTCAGACGGGGTGCCGATGGACGGGCCAACCCCGGAATGAGCCCGGCCCGCAGGTCGTTACACATGGACCCGGCGCCACGAGGCCCCGCCCGTAGGCCGCCGACCTCGAAGACTTTCCCTTTTGTTTGGAAGCGCCGGACGAGGTGCTCACACCGCGGATGCCGACCCCCATCGGCTCGTGGTGTCTACCCCCGAAGGAGCAACCCCCATGAACACGATCTTCCGTAAGAGCATGCTGTCCGTTGCTGGTCTCGCGTTCGCCGGTGGTGTCTTCGCCGGTCCGATCGCCGCCCACGCCGCCACCCCGACCGACGGCAAGCCCGTCGCGGTCGCGGTGCAGACGGTCAAGGCGCAGGGCGCCCAGTCGCACATCGACCTCAACGACGAGCAGACCGCCAACGTCAAGGCGATCATCGCCGCCACGAAGAAGGCCGGCCTGCCCGAGCGGGCCGCGGTCATCTCGATCGCGACCAGCCTGCAGGAGTCGAAGCTGGAGAACCTCGGCCACCTCGGCGACAGCAACGACCACGACTCGCTGGGCCTGTTCCAGCAGCGCCCCTCCAGTGGTTGGGGCACGCCGGAGCAGATCACCGACCCGGAGTACTCCACGACCGCGTTCCTGAAGGGTTTGAAGCAGGTTGACGGGTGGCAGGACATGGCGCTGACCGACGCCGCGCAGACCGTGCAGGTCTCGGCCTACCCCGACGCCTACGCCCAGTGGGAGCAGCAGGCTGCCGACCTCGTCGCCCAGCACTGGAACAGCTGACCCACCGCACGACCCGTGTGACACCGACCGCTGGCCGGCACCCCCAACCCGGGGTGCCGGCCAGCGGCATTTCCACATCACGGGCGCGCAGCGAAACCGCCGGTTAGAAGAGGACCGTGGCGAGGGTGCCGACCGGCTGGAAGCCGCAGCGTTCGTAGACGCGGCGGGCCGGCACGTTGAAGTCGTTGACGTACAGGCTGACGGTCGGAGCGACCCGCAGCAGCGCGTCGCGCACCACGGCCGCCATCGCGCCGGCGGCGATCCCCCGACCCCGCCACTCCGGGGCCACCCAGACGCCCTGGACCTGCGCGGTCCGCTTGGTCACCACGGCCAGCTCGGCCTTGAACACGACCTTCCCGTCGACGAACCGGGCGTACGCCCGACCGGCGCGGACCAGGTCGTTGACCCGCCGGCGGTAGCTGCGGCCCGCGTCCTCGGCCAGTGGGGAGACGCCGACCTCCTCGGTGTACATGGCCACGGCGGCCGGAAAGAGCCGGTCGACCTCGCCGGAGCGGACCCGGCGTACGTCGGGGTCGACCGGGACGGGTGGCAGCGCGTCGGTGGCCAGCAGCGGCTGGTTGGGGCGGACGTCCCGGGCGGGGCCCCACGTGTCGGAGAGCCGGTCCCACAGCCCGAGGACGGCGTCGGCCCGGCCGACGATCGAGGAGCAGAGCCGTTCCTCGCCGGCGAGCAGATCGGCGAAGGCGGCCACCGCAGCGTCCGTGGCGAGCACCGGGGTGAGGTTGCCGCCGAGCCAGCAGAGCGATTCCAGGTTGCGCCGTGGGCCGTACCCCAGGATCCTGCCCTCGGCGCGCCACCAGGAGAGCCCGCGCGCGGCGATGCGCTCGGCGACCTGCGCGCCCGCGAACGGGTCCAGATCGAGCAGTCGCTCGACCGCGCGGCGCTCTGATTCCCCCAGTTGCCTAACCGGCACCGTCAGCACATGTACCACCCTGCCAGATCCCACCCCCACCCCGCCGGCCGAGTGGCGAGCCCGGCCTCAGACGGTCGCCGGCTCGGCATCGACGCTGGTCGGCCGGGTCCGGGCGGCCCACCGGACGACCGGGTGCACCAGGGCACCGAGCAGGAGGAACAACCCACCCAGCACCAGTCAGCCGGGTACGCCCAACCGAGCGCGAGGCTCGTCACCACCACCGGCGCGAGCATCTTGCCCAGCTCGTACCCCATGCCTTACGCGCCCTGGTACTGCCCCTGAGCGTCGGCCGGAGCCAGCCCGAACGAGATCCCCCAGTCGGCGGCGGAGTGCCACAGTGACGGGCGAGAACACGAGAGCGGCCGTTCCCTCCGGGGGAACGGCCGCTCTCTCTTCGTACCGGTCGTCGGCACGGTCGAATGCCCCGGCGGGTGGATCAGTGCACGGTGACCGTCGGGCCGGTGATCAGCCCGCGCAGCTCCTCGGGAAGCTCGGCGCCCATCTCGTCGGCGATCCGCAGCGCCTCCTCGATCAGCGTCTCCACGATCTGCGCCTCGGGCACCGTCTTGACGACCTTGCCCTTGACGAAGATCTGGCCCTTGCCGTTGCCGGAGGCGACGCCGAGGTCGGCCTCGCGGGCCTCGCCCGGACCGTTGACGACGCAGCCCATCACGGCCACCCGCAGCGGCACCGGGAGCCCTTCCAGGCCGGCGGTGACCTCCTCGGCGAGCTTGTAGACGTCCACCTGGGCGCGACCGCAGGACGGGCAGGAGACGATCTCCAGGCCCCGCTCGCGCAGCCCCAGCGACTCCAGGATCTGGTTGCCGACCTTGATCTCCTCGACCGGTGGGGCGGAGAGCGACACGCGGATGGTGTCACCGATCCCCTCGGCGAGCAGGGCGCCGAAGGCGACCGCCGACTTGATGGTGCCCTGGAAGGCGGGACCGGCCTCGGTGACGCCCAGGTGCAGCGGGTAGTCGCACTGCTCGGCCAGCTGCCGGTACGCCCGGATCATCACCACCGGGTCGTTGTGCTTGACCGAGATCTTGATGTCGCGGAAGCCGTGCTCCTCGAACAGCGAGCACTCCCACAGCGCCGACTCGACCAGCGCCTCGGCGGTGGCCTTGCCGTACTTGCTGAGCAGCCGCTTGTCCAGCGAGCCGGCGTTGACGCCGATGCGGATCGGCACCCCGGCGTCGCCGGCGGCCTTCGCGATCTCCCGGACCTTGTCGTCGAACTGGCGGATGTTGCCCGGGTTGACCCGGACGGCCGCGCAGCCCGCGTCGATGGCGGCGAAGACGTACTTGGGCTGGAAGTGGATGTCGGCGATCACGGGGATCTGCGACTTCTTGGCGATCGCCGGCAGCGCCTCGACGTCGTCCTGGGACGGCACGGCGACCCGGACGATCTGGCAGCCCGACGCGGTCAGCTCGGCGATCTGCTGGAGGGTGGCGTTGACGTCGGAGGTGAGGGTGGTGGTCATCGACTGCACGGACACCGGCGCGCCGCCGCCGACCGGCACCGAACCGACCATGATCTGGCGGCTGGCCCGGCGGGGAGCGAGCGGCGGGGGCGGTACGGCGGGCATACCGAGACTGATTGCGGTCACTTCAGCACTCACCTTGGGAAGAGCGTGATCGGGTTGACGACGTCCGCGGTGATGGTCAGCAGCGTGAACACGCCACCGATCAGGATCACCACGTACGTGAAGGGCATCAGCTTGAGGTAGTCGACCCGCCCCGGGTCGGCGCGGCCGATCCGCGCGTAGAGCCAGGACCTGGCGCGTTCGAACCAGGCGATGGCGATGTGGCCGCCGTCCAGCGGGAGCAGCGGCAGCAGGTTGAACACGCCGATGAAGAAGTTCAACGAGATGAACAGCGTCACGAACAGCAGCCACGCCTTGTTGGCGAACGCCTCGCCGCCGAGCCGGCTGGCGCCGACCACGCTGATCGGGGTGTCCACGTCACGTTCGCCGCCGGTGATGGCGGTCCACAGGGCGGGGACCTTCTGCGGCAGCCGCTGCAACGCCTGAACGGTGCCGACGGCCAGCTCGCGGGTGAAGTCGGCCGTGGCGCCGAACGCCGCGACCGGGCCGTAGGTCACCCGGGTCGGCGTGGTGGGCACGAGGCCGACACCGAGCGCGGCGACCGGGGCGACGGTGCCCTTCGGGTCGTCGAGCGGCGGGCGCTGGGTCTGCGCGAGCACGGTGCTCGTCTTCGCGGGCTGCCCGTCACGCACGTAGTCGATCTGGGCGGTGTCGCCCGGCTTGAGCCCGCGCAGGGCGACGAGCAGCTCGCCGTAGTTGTTGATCGGCGTGCCGTTGATCGAGGTGATGCGGTCACCGTCGCGCAGCTGAGCCTGGGCGGCCGGGCTGGCGGCGTCACCTGGGGCGCAGGCCCGGGGGGAGCTCTCCGGGACCACGCACTCGGACAGCGCGATCACCGCCGGCTCCTGGCGGATCTCCGCCTCGGTGGAGGGGAAGTCGCGGTTGGGCAGGCCCAGTGAGACGGCGGCGATCCAGATCGCGACCAGCGCGAGCGCGAAGTGGGTGATCGAGCCCGCGGACATGACGATCGTCCGCTTCCAGACCGGGTAGCGCCACATGGCCCGCGGCTCGTCGGCCGGGTCGACGTCGTCGTCC
This sequence comes from Micromonospora acroterricola, assembly GCF_003172955.1. Taxonomy (GTDB): domain Bacteria; phylum Actinomycetota; class Actinomycetes; order Mycobacteriales; family Micromonosporaceae; genus Micromonospora; species Micromonospora acroterricola. The sequence goes on from NZ_QGKR01000211.1 coordinate 35,321, forward strand.
TGCGGGGTCATCCCGACGATCTTGCAGAAGCCGCCGAGCGGAATGCCCTTGATGCCGTACTCCGTCTCACCCCGCCTGAACGACCAGACGGTGGGGCCGAAACCGACGAAGTACTTTGTGACCTTCATCCCGAACGCCTTGGCGGTCAACATGTGACCCGCCTCGTGCAGGCTCACCGAGACGAGGATGGCCAGGGCGAAGAGCGCCACCCCGAGCAGGTTTGCCATCAAGCTCCTTCCACCGACGCCGAGATGATCTCCTGCGCGTGCGCGCGTGCCCACGACTCCGCCGCGAGCACGTCCTCGACGGTACCTGGTTCGGTGAAGTCGGGAGCCTCGTCCAACACCCGTTCGAGGGTGTCGACGATGCCGAGGAACGGCAGCCGGCCGGCCACGAACGCCGCGACGCACTCCTCGTTCGCCGCGTTGTAGATCGCCGGGCGGCAGCGGCCGGCCTCCCCGGCGGCCTTGGCCAGCGCGACGGCCGGGAACGCCGCGTCGTCCAGCGGCGCGAACTCCCAGGTGTGCGCGGCCGTCCAGTCGACCGCGGCGGCCGCCTCCGGGACCCGGTCCGGCCAGCCGATGCCCAGCGCGATCGGCAGCCGCATGTCCGGTGGGCTGGCCTGCGCGATCGTCGAGCCGTCGGTGAACTCCACCATCGAGTGGATCACCGACTGCGGGTGCACCATCACGGTGATGTCGGCGTAGGGCACGTCGAAGAGTTCGTGCGCCTCGATCACCTCGAGGGCCTTGTTGACCATGGTGGCCGAGTTGATCGTGACGACCGGCCCCATGTTCCAGGTGGGGTGGGCGAGCGCCTGGTCGGGGGTGACCTCGGTCAACTCGTCGCGCCGCCGGCCCCGGAACGGTCCGCCGCTGGCGGTGACGATCAGCCGCCGCACCTCGCCGCGCGACCCCGAGCGCAGGCACTGGGCCAGCGCCGAGTGCTCCGAGTCGACCGGAACGATCTGCCCCGGCCGCGTCACCGCGGCCTTGACCAGCGGGCCGCCGGCCACGAGCGACTCCTTGTTGGCCAGCGCGAGAGTACGACCACCGCGCAGCGCGGCCAGCGTGGGAGCGAGGCCCAGCGAGCCGACCACCCCGTTGAGCACGATGTCGCACGGCCACTGGGCCAGCTCGGTCATCGCGTCCGGCCCGGCCACGATCTTGGGAAGCTTGAAGTCGCCGGTGGCCCAGCCGCGCCGGCTCGCCTCGGCGTAGAACGCGAGCTGGAGGTCCTGCGCGGCGGACGCCTTGGCCACCCCGACCGCGTCGACGCCCAGTTCGAGCGCCTGCGCGGCGAGCAGCCCGACGTTGCCGCCGCCCGCGCCCAGGGCGACCACCCGGAACCAGTCCGGGTTGCGCCGGACGATGTCGATGGCCTGTGTGCCGATCGAGCCGGTGGACCCGAGCAGGACGAGGTCGCGGGGGGAAGTCACCGGGCCATTGTTCCCCACCGACGCTGCACGCCCGCTGGGAGCCTCAGCCGTCCCCGCCCACCTGCGGCTCGACGGCCTCCTGCGGTGGCGCCTCCTCGTCCAGCAGCTCCGCTGGATCGATGGTGAACTCGAACGGCTCACGCATGGCGAAAGTGCTCCCGGCCGCGGCGGCGGCCATCGGCCGGTACTCCCCGTCGGCCAGCTCGAACAGGGCGATGGTCGGCACCCGGTTACGCAGGTCCACCCGGAGGAAGAACGGCACCCCGGCGGCGGCGTACTCCCGTGGCCGGTCGATCACGTCCTTGCGCCGGTTGCCCGGCGACACGATCTCGCCCAGCAGAACCGCCTCCGCTATGGCCACCGTCGTCCGGCCACCACCCGAGTTACGCAGGACAGCGATGTCAGGAATGAAAAGATCATCCCCAGAAAGGATGTTGATCTCCGGGTAGACCCAGAGTCCAGCCTTTCGTGCGGCGCGGTGCAGCACGTAGGGCAACTCTCGCTCGACCGACTGATGATCGATTCCCGCGTGTGGTGTCACGATCACGCTTCCGCTCAGGACCTCAACCTTGGGGCCGTTGGTCTCCGGCAACAGGTCGAGGGCGAGCTGCGCGGTCCACGGCTCGTCATGCCACCGCAGCACGTCGAACGACGGCTCGGTGTGCTGCGGCGCCGGCTCGGGCGCGAACGCTGCCTGGGCCATCCGGGCTCACCCCCTCAGCGGACCATCCTGCTCAGGCCAGCCTAGTCCCGCAGCCCCCACGGCACCCCGGTCGCACAGCGTGTCCGCCGCCAGTGGCGCGGGAATTCCTGACGGCCCTCGAATCGAGACTGCCGGGCGGGCGATCCGCCCGGCAGCAGGGCCGCCCCGTCAGCCGCGAGCAGGGAGGCGACCGGTGGCGGTGGCGTGGGCGAACGCGGTCCACGCGGCCGGCGGAAAGGTCAGCACCGGCCCCTGCCGGTCCTTGCTGTCGCGCACCCCGACCACGTGCGGCAGGTTGGTGGCCACCTCCACGCAGGTGGCACCGCCGTTGTCGCTGCGGGTGGACGTCCGCCACACCGCGCCGGTCAGGTCCATGACGTCGCCAGCTCCCGCACGAGATCCCGGGAGGCCCGCCGGGGCAACGCCTCGCCCCGCAGGCTCTCCCACCTACGCTGAAGGTTATCAACGTCATCGGGTCGGTCGGTGACGTGCGCGCGCAGCGCGGTGTCGAGGTGTGCGACCTCGGCGCCCTCCGCCATCCGGGCCAGGATGAACGGGCCGGCCAGCCCGGCGTGCATGCCCGCCTCGGCCGGCACGACGTGCAGGTCGACGTGGGACTGCTCGGTCACCTGGAGCAGGTGCTCGAACTGCTCCACCATCACCGCCCGATCACCGATTCCCCTGCGTAGCACCGCCTCGTCGACCACGGCCACGAACTCCGGTGGCTGCTCCCGGCTCAGCACCGACTGCCGCTCCATCCGGGAGCCGACCCGCTGCTCGACCTCCGGCTCCCGCAGCATCCCCCCGCCGCGCAGCACCGCCCGGGCGTACGCCTCGGTCTGCAACAGGCCGGGGATCAGGGACGGCTCGAACCAGCGGATCATCGTCGCGTCCCGCTCCACGCTGATCCACTCACGGAACCAGGGCGGCGCGGCGTCAGCCCGGACCAGGGTGAGCAGCCGCGCGAACAGCCCGCCAGCCTCCAGCGCCCCGTCGACCCGAGCGATGAAGTCCTGCGAGGGGGTGCGATGGCCGATCTCCACCATGCCCACCAGGGACGACGAGTAGCTGATCTGCTGAGCCAACTCCTCCTGGCTCAGCCCGCGCTCCCGGCGGGCCCGTCGCAACTCCGCCCCGAGGAATTCCAGCGTCGACGCCGGGCCGCTGTCCATCACACCTCCACCACATGTCGCCCACACCTCGCCAGCGGCGACCACCGTGCGCCCGCTGGTCGACACAGCCGGCGTTGAGGGCGCTCGCCGCCTTCCGACGGTAGTCGCGTCCACAGCAGAGTGTGAACAGGCGCGAGGAAGGCGGACGACGATGGGCAGACAGATCGGGCCGGTGCCGCTCGAACCGAGGCACCAGCGCAACTGGGCACGGTGGGATCGGTACTGCACCTGTGGGCTGCGCTGGCCATGTCCCGACCGACGGCGCACCGCAGCCCGGCCCGGCGTTGTGATCGAAGCCGACCAGCTCGTTAGCGGGGGCCCGCAGTGGCTCCGCCGGCGGCCGGGATGACGGGGCCGAGGTGGATCATCCACCTGCCGACCACACTGACCAGCCTCGACGGGGTCACCGCCCTGGCCGTGGCGCTGCGCGACTCGCTCGGTCACCTCGCCGTCATCGACTTCGGCGAGACCACGCTCAGCGAGGAGGATCGGCAGTTTCTGCGTACCCGGGTCTTCTGTGACGCCAGGCTCGACGGCGCTGGCCGCTGCCAGCGCCGCGACGACCACGACGGACACTGCGCGGCGACGGTGAGCGATGATCCATTCCAGGTCACCGACGTCGGGCCGTCCCCGGCGTCCGGAGGCCCCGGCGTCGCCGAAACCGTGTCGATCAAGTGGCCGCCACCCGCCACATGAGCGTGCTCCCCCGGCGTCGGCACCGAGGGAGCACGCTCACAGCTGGTCAGGCGGCGGGGTCAGCCGCCGGTGATGACGAACTGCGATCCCGGCTGGATGACGATGTTGCCGTCGGCCGAGTTGGTGATGGTCACGTTGGTCAGGTTGGCGTTGCCGCGGGCACCGCTCATCGCGAGGATGCCGGCGCCGTTGTTGGACCTGTCGATCCGCACGTTGGTGATCGCGACGTTCGGCATGTTGCCGCCGCCGTTCTTGAACTGGATGCCGTCGAACGTGGAGTCGATGATGTCGGTGTCGCGGATCGTGACGCCGACGATGTCCCTGGTGGCGGGGAACAGGGTGATGGCGCCGAACTCCTGGTCCTCGTTCCAGAAGGCGCCACCGGTCCGGTAGAGGCCGTTGTTGGCGATCAGCGTCGTCCCCGAGAAGGGCAGCGGGTCGTGGTCGGTCGCCAGCATGATGCCCGGGTAGTTGGCGGTGTCGTAGATCAGGTTGTTCTCGATCGAGTTGCCGTAGCCGCCGTAGATGGCGACGCCGTTGGCCCGCCAGGGCAGCTGGATGGTGTTGTTGACGAAGTGGTTGTCGTGGGCGATGTCGACGTTCCGGTCCTTGACGTACGGGTTGGCCCAGACCGCCAGCGCGTCGTCTCCCGTCGTGCGGAAGGACGAGTTGAACACCCGCGAGTTGCGCGTGCCGTTGCTGAAGTTGATGCCGTCGGCGTAGGTGTTGCGGATCCGCATGCCGGTGAACTCCAGCCCGTCGGCCGGGCCCCACAGCTCGGGGATGTTGTCGTAGTCGCGGCCCACCCAGACACCCACGTTGGCGTGCTCGATCCAGACGTTGCTGATCCTGGTGCCGGTGCCGAAGCGACCGTTCAGACCGACCCCGCCCTCACCGTTGCCGTCACCGCCACGGATCCGGCCCGAGCCGAAGATGGCGATGTCGGAGATCTGGGTGTTCTTGTCGATGTCGAAGCCGAAGTTGCCCTCGTGCGGGTGGTTGATGCCGCCGACCACGTTCTGCGGCTCGGTCAGCGTGTAGAGCTGCGAGTGCCACATCCCGGCGCCCCGGATCGTGACGTTGCTGATGCCGACCTGGTTGTGCGTACCCCGGTTCAGCGGGTCGTCGGTCAGGATCTTCTGCTCCTGCCGCCACTGCCCGGCCGGGATCCACACGCAGCCGATGACCCCGTTCTGGTCGTCGGTCACCGCCCGCTGGATGGCCGCGGTGTCGTCCAGCCCGTCGTTCGGGACGGCACCGTACGACGTGATCGACGTGCACCCGGCCGGCTGGCTCGCCGCCGGTGCCACCTGCTCCAGGTCGATCATGTCGATGACGTAGAACGAGGCCGAGTCACCGGCGTCGCGCTGCAACTTGAACCGGGTGCCGGCCGGGTACGACTGCGACAGCAGCGCGTTCGACTCGTCGAACAGCCGTCGGGCGTCGGCCTGCGGCGTGTTGGTCAGCGCCTCCGGGCCGTCGGTGTTGCCGTAGAGCCAGCTGTGGCGCGAGGAGAGCGTCAGCTTCCGGGAGAAGACGTCGTTGATGTAGAGGCTGATCGTCGCCTCGATGCCGCCACCGCCGGGCGCGTCCGGGATGGAGTTGCGCACCACGATGGCGTTGGCCGGGTTGGCCGAGGTGAACTGGACGAACTGCCCGGTGCTGTTCAGACGCACCGACTTGCGGCCCGAGGACTCGGTGGCGAAGTTGGTGTGGCCGAAGGTGCGCAGCGGGTCGGACTCCAGCAGCGTGCCCTGGTACTGGCCGGCCTCCGCCTCGTAGGAGACGTACGGGACGGCAGCCCCACGCCCGACCACGATCGACTGTGAGAAGGAGTTGTTGGTCTCGTTGGTCTCGGCGACCGTGTTGGTCGCGTCGGCGGTGGCGGTGATGGTGGCGCCGCCGCTGGTGGCGGTCCAGCTTCCGGCGACGGCCACGTTGACCGTCGCGCCGGCGGCGATCGAGGCGGTGTTGGTGTTGAGCGTGGTGCCCCCCGCCGTCAGCCGGGTGACCGTGGTCGCGCCGGTCGCGGCGGTGCCGCGGTTGCGGACCGCCACGGTGAACGTGACGGACGCCCCGACGGCCGGGTTCGGCGGGTTGGAGCTGATGCTCAGGACCTGCAGGTCGGGACCCGGGGCCTGCGAGACCACCAGTGGGGACGGTGCGGTGAGGCTGTTGTTGCCGTTGTTCTGCTCGACGATCGTGTTCGTCGGGTCGACCACCGCCGAGACGGCGTAACTGCCCATCGGCCGCGTTCCGGCGTTGAACGAGACGGTGGTGGAGCCGCCCGCGCCGAGCGCGCCCACGGCGGCGCTGCCGACGACCGCGCCGGCCAGACTGAAGTTGACCGTGGTGGCGCCGGCGGCCGCCGACCCCACGTTCTGGACCACGGCCGAGAGCGTGACCTGGCTCGCCTCACTGGGCGACGCGGGCGACCAGGTCACCGAGCTGATCACCAGGTCGGGGTTGGGCGCCGGCGTGCCGCACACCTCGAACTCGGCCACCTGGCCCGACGGGGCGCCACTGTTCGCGGTGAACCGCAGTTGCACGTCGGCCGTGGTCGCGGTGACCGGGATGCGCACCACGTTGTTGCCCTGGACGAACTGGTAGCTCGCCGCCGACACCAGGTTCGTGTACGCCGACGAGGCCTGGTCGCGGCCGAGGACCTGGATGGTCTGGGCACGGGTGCCCCAGGCCGGGTCCGGGTTCAGCTTGACGGTGACGGCCGAGATCGAGTGGTTCGCGCCGAGCGCCACGGTCAGGTTCTGCGGGTAGCTCGCCGCGCCTTCCCAGTACGTCGCGAGCTGCCCGTCGTTCGCCTTCTCGGGGGTGAAGGTGAAGGTGGAGCCACTCGCCGTCATGGTCTTGCCCTGCGCCACGTTGGTGCAGGCGGGGGGCTCGGTGCCGGTGCGCGTCACCGTGTTGCTGTTGCCGGACAGGTTCCCCGCGCCGTCACGGGCGCGGACGTGGTACGACACGGTCGCCGTCGACGGCTGGGTGTCCTGGTACGTGAGGACGGTGCCCAGCGTCGCGATCAGGGTGCCGCCCCGGTAGACGTTGTAACCGGCCAGGCCGCTGCCGCCGGTGTCGGTGGAGGCGCCCCAGTTGAGGGTGATCGTGCTGCCCGACGTGCTCTGCGACAGCGTCCCGGGGACGCTCGGCGCGGTGGTGTCACCGCCGCCGGTACGGGTCACCGTGTTGCTGTTGCCCGAGAGATTGCCGGCGACGTCGCGCGCCCGCACGTGGTACGAGACGGTCGCCGTGGTCGGCTGCGTGTCGTTGAAGGTGGTCACGTTCGCGACGGACTGGAGGAACGTGCCGTTGCGGTAGATGTCGTAGCCCGCGATGCCGCTGCCGCCCGGGTTGTCGACCGACGCGACCCAGTTCAGGGTGATCGTGGTGCCGGACTGGGTGTACGAGAGGTTCCCCGGCACGCTCGGTGCGGTCGTGTCCGGGCTGCTGCCGCCGCTGCCGTACACCTCGAGCTCGGACAGCTGGCCGGCCGGCCAGCCGCTGTTGGCGGTGATGGTGATGCGCACGTAGCGGGTGGAGGTCTGGTTGAAGTTGATCGTGACCGTGTTGCCGCTCGTCGGGTTGAAGGTGTAGGTCTGCGACGCGACCAGGTCGCTGAACGACGATCCGGTGGCGCTGCCCTGCACGCTCAGGGTCTGCGTGCGGGTCCCCCACCCGGAGGTCGGCAGCTTCAGCACGACCTGGTTGACGGCCTGCGACGAGCCGAGATCGACCTGCACCCACTCGGGGAACGAGTTGTTGGTGCTCTCCCAGTAGCTGCCGGCGTTGCCGTCGACGACCTTCGACGAGTCGTAGACGTCGGCGTGGCCGCTCTCCTGTGTCGGGCGACCCTGGGCGAGGTTGGTGGCCGCCGGGGCGAAGGCGGTGCTCGTCGCGGCTGCCGTGTCGGCGGGACGGGAGCTGCCGGCCGCGTTCGCGACGGCCGCCGACCCTGCCGTGGCCATCAGCGTGGCCGCGACTGTCGCCGCCACCATCCTGAACAGATTCGTTCGTCTCATCACTGTCCTGTCGTTCGGGGGGACGGTGCCGCGGGGGGACCACGGCGTGGGCGTGAATCGGCGCGTCGCCGGCCGGCGCGTGGGGGCGCGCCGGCCGGCGGAGGAGGTGCCGAAGAGGCGAGGTGGTGGCGGCGGAACAAGAGGGAGAAAAGGTGCCAAGAAGATGGACCGCTGGAACTTGCGACCCCATGCAAAGAATCAAGCACATCTTTGTCTAGATTTTGCATGACGTTGACCAGATGTTACTGACGTGCTACGAGGGCGTCAACACTTCGACCGCCGTGACTATTGACGGCCACCCATCTGGTGCCGGCAGACATGAGAAGGGCCCCTGTCGACGACAGGGGCCCTTCCTTCGCCTCAGCGAGGCGGGTGGTCAGCTCGTCGGGGCGGGCAGGACGAAGGTCTCCAGTTCCTCGCCGCCGTACCAGTCGGTGCGCAGGCCCACGTGGGACATGCCCAGTCGCCGGCAGACCGCCATGGACGGATCGTTGCCCGGCGAGACCAACGCGTAGATCTCCGGCGTACCGGTGGCGAACTCGCGCGACATGACCGCGCGGGCCGCCTCGGTGGCGTAGCCGTGGCCCCGCGAATCCGGATGCAGATGCCAGCCCATCTCGATGTTCTCGGTGAGCCGGGTCTCGTCCAGCCCCGGCAGGGGCTTCAGCAGCACCGTGCCCGCCACCAGCCCGGTGTCCCGCACCTCGATCGCCCAGGTGCCGTACCGGCCATTGTCGTCGGCGTGCCGGTCCTGCCAGATCTTCAGCCGCTCGGCGGCCTGCCCCGGCTCGGTCATCGGCAGGCCCGGCGACACGGCGAGCCAGCGGGTGATCTCGGGACGGGAGTAGATGTCGTAGATCCGGGCCAGATCGGTCGGGCTCGCGGTCCAGTCACGCAGGATCAGGCGTTCGGTGGTGAGAACGGTCATGGCCGGCGATCTTAATGAGTGGCGGAGCCGATGACGGGGAAAGAGTTCGCGGTGGGCAGCGGATGGCGGCGGACAAAGCGGATCATCAGCGCCGCGTTCCGCCCCGTGCGTGGCCGGGACCTGTCGCTGCACGCCGCCGCCATCACGTTCTACGGGGCGATCGCCGTGGTGCCGGTCGCCCTGCTGGCCATCTGGCTGACGTCGCTGGTCGCCGGGGCCGACCGGGTACGCCGGCTCACCTCGTACGCCGTGGAGGCGCTGCCCACCGCGATCGGCACGCCCCGGGCGGTGGCGGCGCTGGTCGACGCCGGGGTGGAGTTGACCCCCGTGCTGGCGCTGGCCTCGCTGCTGCCCGCGTCGCTGTACGGCGAGGGCCTGCGCCGGGCGTTCGTCTCGGTGGCCGCGCCCGGCACCGACGAGCACCTGGTCGGCTGGCGGGGCCGGCTGCTGCTGATGCCGCTGCTCGCCCCGGCGCCCGCGCTGCTGTTGGCGATCCTGTTGGCGCTGCCGCTCACCACCCGGCTGGTACGCCAGGGCGGCTGGGCCGGCGCGCTGGGCGTGGTGCTGTCGTTCCTGGCGGTCTGGCTGGTTCTCACGCCGGTGCTGCTGTGGGTCTTCCGGGTGGTGGGCCCGGCGTCGCCGGACTGGCTCTCCACGCTCGCGATCGGGTCGTTCACCGCGGCGAACCTGTCCGGCTTCCTGCACGGATTCGTGCTCTTCGCCTCGCTCCCGCTGGACCTGGGCGTGCCGTTCGGCGGCTTCGACGAGATCGGGGCCGGCGTCGCCGTGCTCCTGTGGCTCTACCTGTTCCACGTGATCGTCCTGGCCGGCTACTCGGCGACCCTGGCCCTCTCCGGCTGGCGGGCCCGACGGCAGGGTTGATCACGGCGAAGGGGCTGACCCGGGACGACGCCGCGGACTAGGCTGCCGCGGCATGAGCAGCGAACTTCCCGGTCGCGCGGACGTGGTGATCGTCGGTGCGGGGCACAACGGCCTGGTCTCCGCCATCCTGCTGGCCCGTGCCGGCCTGGACGTCCTGGTGCTGGAGGCCGCCGACGTGATCGGCGGCGCGACCCGCACCGAGAACCCGTTCCCGAAGGTGCCCGGGCTGCGCCACTCCACCGGCTCGTACCTGCTCGGGTTGATGCCGCCGGAACTGCTCGCCACGCTGGACGTACGGATCCCGGTACTGCGCCGCGACCCGCACTACTTCCTGCCCACGCCGGGCGGGCTCGGCGCGCCCTACCTGCTCTTCGGCAGTGACACGGCGGCCACCCGCGCGCAGCTCGCCGAGTTCTTCTCCCCCGCCGACGTGGCCGCCGACGACGCCATGCAGGCCGAGCTGGCCGCGCTGCGCGAGGATCTCGCCCCGGCCTGGCTCGCCGAGCCGCTGACGGTCGAGGAGACCGCCGAACGGCACGTCCGCCCGGCGCTGCGACAGACCTTCGTCGATCTCGTCCGGGGTTCGGTCGCGGACCACCTCGCCCGGTTCGAGTTCCGCTCCGAGCTGCTGGTCAGCATGTACGCGGTCACCGACGGGCTCTCCGGGCTGAACGCCGGCCCGGACGACCCGGGAACGGGCCACAACTTCCTGGTCCACAACATGTGCCGGCTACCCGGCTCGGGCGGCACCTGGATGATCGCCGAGGGCGGCATGGGCACCGTGTCGCGCACCTTCGCCGACGCCGCCCGCGCCGCCGGGGCGACCATCCTGACCGGTACGCCGGTGACCGCGGTGACCCTGGACGGCGGCGCGGCGACCGGTGTCGTGCTGGCCGACGGCCGGCAGGTCGCCGCCCGGGTGGTGCTCGGCGCGTGTGACCCGTACCGGCTGATGGACCTGTTGCCCGACGGCGCGCTGCCGGCGCCGCTCGGCGAGCGGATGGCGGCGGTCCGCCGCCCCGGCACCACCCTCAAGCTCAACCTGGCGCTCAGCGCGCTGCCCCGGTTCTCCTGCCTGCCGGCCGACGCGCCGAGCCCGTTCGGCTCGACCATCCACCTGCTGCCCGGCTCGGCGTCGCTGGTCGGCGGCGACACCACCTCGCCGATGGCCGCGCTGCGGGCCATGTGGGCGGACGTGCAGGCCGGGCGGCTGCCGGCGGAGCCGACCATCGAGTGGTACCTGCACACCACCGTCGACCCGTCGCTCTCCGACGCCGCCGGGCACCACTCGTCCGCGCTGTTCGTCCAGTCGGTCCCCTACGAGCTGGCCGACACCACCTGGGACGCCGCGCTGCCCGGCTACGTCGACCAGCTGATCGGCATCGTCGAGCGGTACGCCCCCGGCACCGCCGACCTGATCGCCGACGCGGTGCCGCTGCCCCCACCGGGCATCGAGGCCCACTTCGGCATCACCGGCGGGCACATCCACCACGTCGACAACACCGTGTCGTTCGCCGACCGGATGCCCTACGCCACCGGGATCGACGGCGTGTACGCCGGCAGCGCCGGCTGCCACCCGGCCGGCAGCGTGATCGGCGCGGCCGGCCACAACGCCGCCCGCCGCATCCTCGCCGACCTAGGCCGCTGACCCGTCCTTCGCCGGGTGGGCGTACGGCCGGAGGTCACCGGGGCCCCCGATGAGGTAGAAGGCGACCAGCAGGAGGTACGCGCAGAGGCTGAGGATGGGGTCGACGAAGACGACGGCGAAGGCGACCAGGTAGAGCAGGGGCTTCAGCCGCATCCGCCGTGCGACCGCCCGGGCCAGCCGGGGATCCAGGTCGGGGTGGAGCAGCCCACGCCGGCGGGCCCACCACCAGGTCAGGTTGACGAAGAGCGCCTCACCGAGCACGGTGCCGACGTAGAGGGCGGCGGTCAGCCGCTGCTCGGTCGGACCACCGCGCAGGTTGTCCGACAGCAGGTCGGCGGTGAACGGGATCGTGGCGATGAAGAGCAGCACGAGCAGGTTGAGGACCAGCAGCATCTGATCGACCCGGACCACGTACCGCCAGATGTTGTGGTGGGCGATCCAGACCTGACCGGCGATCGCGAAGGTGATCACGTACGCCAGGTAGGACGGCCAGGCGTCGGCGAGGGCCTCGGGAAGCTCTCTGCCGCCCACCCGCGCCGGGCCGGTCTGGAGCAGCTCGACGGCCATCACCGTCAGCACGACCCCGAAGACCCCGTCGCTGAACGTCTCCACGCGCGCCGCGTCCCGGGCCATCTCCCGGCCACGCCGGTACCGGTACCGGCCCTGTTGCGCGTCCGCCCCCGCCACGCCCGCCCCGCTCTCGGTGTGCCCGGTTCCCGCCGGCCTGCGGCTTTTCGCCGCTCTCCACTGCATCGTGGCGCATGGAGGGGCCGCGCGGACGCGGATCGGGGGTGCGGCCGGGCACCACGTCGGGTGCCCGGCCTGCCCGTCAGCTCAGCGCCTCGCCGGCGGGGGCGGGAGTCTCGGCGTCGACGCGGTGGGCGCGGACCTTGTGACCGACGCTCGTCAGGCAGCGGCCGCTGGCCAGGTCGAATCGCCAGCCGTGCAGCTGACAGGTGAGCTGGTCGCCCTCGACGATGCCGAAGCGGGTCAGGTCGGCCTTCAGGTGCGGGCAGCGCCGCTGCACCACCCAGTCGCCCAGGGTGATGTCCTCGGCGTCGGTGCTCCGCTCGTGCTCGTCGTACCAGCCCTCGGCGTACTGGAGCCGCTCCTCCGAGAGGCACTTGAAGAATGCGTAGACGAACTCGTTGTACTGGCCGATCCGGGCCGCCGAGAACCGGCAGGAGAGGAAGAGCGAGTTGACCCAGTCCACCTCGTCGATGTGGAGCAGGTGCTCGATCAGCGCCCGCTCGGTACGGAACCGGTAGCGGACCTTCTCGTCCGCGTACGGCCGGACCTCCTTGCCCGGGAAGTCCACCACGATCGACTCGACGCTCTCGCCGTCGTACCCGACCAGGTCGAAACGGACCGGCCCGCCGACCCCCTTGGCCAGGTAGATCGACTCGTCGAGCAGCGGCTCGATGCGGCTCTTCATCTGCGCGAGCACGTCCACCTCGGGGTGCCGCCAGGACGCCTTCTCCGCCTCGATGACGGGGCGCTTGCGCTCCCGCATCTCCTCCAGGTGGGCGACCTTGTTCGCGAAGAACTCCTCGACCGGCACCGGGTGCGTCGTGGTCGCGCCCTCCGTGGTCACCTCGGCGACGCTGCCCGGCAGCAGCACGATCCCGTTGGTGCCGCCGACCTTCGCGTACTCCGCCAGGAAGACGGACTGGTCGGGGAAGATGTTGCCCTCGTCGCCGTGGATGTCGTTGAACTGCCACAGCGCGTCGTCGAGGAAGCACGGCGGGCCGGCGATCGGGAAGACGTGCGACGCCTTCAGGTCGTCGATGTAGCGCCAGGTCCGGTCGAACTGCCGGTCGCGCTTCTGCTTGCCGAACGCGGTCTTCGCCGCCTGCGGCAGCTCGTAGACCATCGGGTACCAGATCGCGCCGGAGAACTGGAGCAGGTGCGCGTGCACGTGCCCCAGCTCGGCGAAGACGCTCAGGTCGGTGGGGCGGGCGTCGTTCTGGTTGAGCAACCGCACCCCGTCGTACTCGACCCACAGCGAGGAGTCGCCGATCGGGCCGTCGGTGGGGCTGGTCAGCGCCTGAATCATGATCTTGAGCCCGCCGTCCAGCTCGACGACCTGCTCGTTGGGCGCCTTCAGGAATTTGGTGAAGCCCAGCGCCCGGAACTCGTCCTCCATCTCCGAGGTGGGAAATTCGGGGAGCAGGACGGTGGCGTCCTTGGAGACGAAGTCCCGCAGGTGCTTCGCGTCGAAGTGGTCCCGGTGCAGGTGGGAGACGTACAGGTAGTCGACCTGGCCCAGGGTCTCCCAGTCGAGCAGGGAATTGTCGGGGAACGGAAACCAGGATGCGAAGTAGGCCGGATTGACCCACGGGTCGCACAGGATGCTGCCCGCGGCCGTGTCGATCCGCATGCTGGCGTGCCCGGTTCCGGTCACTCGCACCGCACAGTCCCCCTCAAACAGACAATCAGGTGTACGCCAAACGCTACCGGAGGGAGTCTGACCGCCGCCTCGCGACGCCCGTAGTGCCGTTCGGCCCGGATGGGCGGGGCCCGATCACCGGGAAACCCCCAGCGCGCCGCCCCGGGCAGGAGGCGTGCCAGACTAACCGGAGATCCGATCGCGAGGGAAGGACCGACAGTGGCAGGAAGCGAGCCGGTAACGTCGCCAGACCAGCACAAGCCCGGACACCGTAAGTCCGGGCGGATCGGCGCGGTCCTCACCGCGCTGGCGCTGCTGGCGATGATCTGCGGCAACCACGAGGGCAGGGTCGAGGACGTCTGGCTGGTCGGCCTGGCCGCGCTGCTGCTGATCATCGTCATCGGTGACGCCGTGCTGCGGCGCAACGGTCTGCGCTCCTGACCCGACCGGCCACCGGACGACCGGCCGACGCACGCCGAGGGCCCGCCCCCACCCGGGGACGGGCCCTCGTCCGTACGCGTCGGGGGTCAGCGCCCGAAGAGGATGTCCTGCACGTCCTTGAGCGCCGCGTCGACCTCAGCCTCGAAGTAGCCGCCGGGCACCAGACCGAACCGGAGCGTGTCCAGGTCCTTCGGGTTGACCGGCATCGGGTTGCGGCCCTGCATGCCGCCCAGCAGGGTCTCGAAGAACCGGTCGACCTGGTCCGGGTCGTACCCGCTGCCGAAGCGGCGCACCTGGAAGCGGCGCCGGATCTGGTCGACCCGGTACAGGTCGCTGCCGGGCGGGCCGGCCATCGGTGGTCCGCCCATCGGCGGGCCGGGCACGGCGGGCGGGCCGGCCATCGGCGGCGGGCCACCGATGCCCTGCTGCGGCATCGGGGGCGGGCCGGCCGGGCCACGGCGCATGTCGCGCGGGTCCCGCTCGGGCATCCGGATCTCGGCGGTCATGTCGGCGCGACCGTGCCGACCGGCCTCGAAGCCGTCGAAGCGCGGCTCCTCCGGCGGGTAGCCACCGGGCGAGCGCTGGTCGTCGGGGCCGTAGCCACCCGGCCCACGCTGGTCCTCAGGGCCGTAGCCACCGGGACCGCGCTGGTCGTCAGGGCCGTACCCGCCGGGCATCCGCTGCTCGTCCGGACCGTAGCCACCGGGACCGGCGGGCAGGCCGCGCGGCGGGAGACCGTGCCCACCCATCGGGCCGCCGGGACCCATCGGGCCGGGACCACCCGGGCCACCGGGGCCGCGGGGCGCGTCGTAACCGCCGCGGGGGGCGTCGTAGCCACCGGCGAAGGCGCCGGTCGGCTCGTCGTACCGGCCGTAGCGGTCGGGCGGGCCGGCCTGCGCCGGCATCGGACGGGGCGGCATCGGCTGCGGGACCATGCCCCGGTCGTCGCGCATCGGCGGGCCCATCCGGTCCGGCGGGCCCATCCGGGGGTCGCCGCCGCGTCCAGCGGCGCTGCGCTCCTCCAGCTCGGCCAGCTGCCGCTCGACCCGGTCCAGGTGCAGGTCGACCTGCCACTCGTCATAGCCGTTGAACCGGACCCGGAAGACGACGTCGTGGACCTCCTGGGAGGCCACGGGCGCGCCGACCTGCCGGCCGTCGAGCGTCGCCTCGACCCGGTCGAGGAAGGCATCCACCTCGTCGACCTTGTATCCCCGGCGGAGCGCCTTGCGCCGGAAACGCTGACCCTGACTCGCCACTATGTCTCCTGGTCTCGTTCGCCACGCCCGGTCACGCCGGTGCCTCTCCGGCGCGGTCGGTGTTGGTGTCGTTGTCCTCGGCGGCGGCGAGCTGGCCACACGCGCCGTCGATCTCGCGACCTCGGGTGTCCCGAACCGTGGTGGACACCCCGGCGTCGCGCAACCGCCGGACGAACTCCCGCTCAACCGGCTTCGGGCTCGCGTCCCAGCGGCTGCCCGGCGTCGGATTGAGCGGGATGAGGTTCACGTGGGCCAACTTGCCGGCCAGCAGCCGCCCGAGCAGGTCCGCTCGCCACGGCTGGTCGTTCACGTCCTTGATCATCGCGTACTCGATCGACACGCGACGGCCCGTCCGGGCGGCGTAGTCCCACGCTGCGTCCAGCACCTCGGCTACCTTCCAGCGCTGGTTTACCGGCACGAGTTCGTCGCGCAGATCATCATCAGGGGCGTGCAACGACAGCGCAAGGGTCACAGAGAGGTCTTCGCTGGCCAGTCGGTGGATGGCCGGAACCAGGCCGACCGTGGAAACGGTGATGTGCCGCTGCGACAGGCCGAGCCCCTCCGGAGCAGAGCTGACCAGGCGACGGATGGCCGCGATCACGCGGTTGTAGTTGGCCAGCGGCTCGCCCATGCCCATGAACACGACGTGTGACAGTCGCGGCGGGGAACCGGCGACCGCGCCGGAGGCGGCCACGCCGGCCAGGTACACCGCCTGGTCGACGATCTCGGCCGTCGACAGGTTGCGGGTCAGCCCGGCCTGGCCGGTCGCGCAGAACGGGCAGGCCATGCCGCAGCCGGCCTGGCTGGAAATGCAGACGGTCACCCGGTCCGGATAGCCCATCAGCACGCTCTCCACCAGCGCGCCGTCGTGCAGCCGCCAGAGCGCCTTGCGGGTCGCGCCGTCGTCGCAGGCCAGCTCGCGCACCGGGGTGAGCAGTCTGGGCAACAGCTGGTCGGCAAGCCGGTCGCGGGTCGCCGCCGGCAGGTCGGTCATCGCCTGCGGGTCACGGACCAGCCGCCCGAAATAGTGCGTGGAGACCTGCTTCGCACGGAACGCCGGCTCACCCAACCCGGTGACCAGCGCCTGGCGGCCGGCCAGGTCCAGGTCGGCGAGGTGCTGCGGTGGCATGGACGCCCGGCGTGCGGCGGGGGCGTCGGAGGTGACGGGGATCAACGGCAGGCTTGTCATGGCTGGTCCAGTGTGTCACGCCGTCGGCGGCAGGTACCCGTCCGGAGGTGTCGGACCGACCCCGACCGCCGGACCGGGACGACCCGGGCGCCGTGATCCATGCCTCAGTTCACCACCGGCACGAAGATCGCCAGCAACAGGTACGCCGTCGGCACCGCGAACAGGATCGAGTCCAGCCGGTCCATCAGGCCGCCGTGGCCGGGCAGCAGGTTGCTCATGTCCTTGACCCCGAGGTCGCGCTTGATCATCGACTCGGCCAGGTCGCCGAGGACCGCCGCGCAGGAGACCGCCAGCCCGAACAGCGCACCCCACCAGGGCGCCACCTCGAACATCAGCCAGAGCAGCAGGGCGCTGCCCAGCGCCGCCGCGGTGACCGACCCGGCGAAGCCCTCCCAGGACTTCTTCGGGCTCACCGTCGGCGCCATCGGGTGGCGGCCGAAGGAGACGCCGGCCGCGTACCCGCCCGTGTCGGAGAGGACCACCGCGACCAGCGTGGCCAGGATGCGCAGCGGGCCGTCGTCGGGGGCGGCCGCCAGCAGCGCCGCGAACCCGCCGAGGAACGGCACGTAGACGGCGATCAGAGTGGCCGCGGTGAGGTCACGCTGGAAGCCGCCCGGACCGTCGCCCAGCCGCCAGATCATGGTGCCCAGGACGGTGACCAGCAGGCCCAGGCTGAGCGCGTCCGGGCCGGCGAACCAGGCCAGGCCCACGGTCAGCACACCGCCGGCGAGCAGCGGCAGCAGCGGCGGGTGGGCGCCGCTACGCCGTACCGCCCGGGCCATCTCCCAGATGCCGATGCCGACCGCGCCCGCGACCACCACGAGGAACGCCAGCGGGTAGAAGACCAGCGGCACCACGATCAGCGCGCCGAGGCCGAGCCCGACCCCGATCGCCGCCGGCAGGTTCCGGCCGGCACGCCCGTTGCCCACCTGTTGGGTGGCCGGCCGGTCGGCACTGGCCCGGCGTCGGCCCTTCGACCGCCGACCGGACGGACGCTCCCCGCCATCCGCGAGATCCTGGTCCGGCCCGATGTCGGCCCCGATGGGCGCGAGCTGCGCGGTCGGGTATTCCGCATCGCCGTCGTAGCGCACCGGCCCGTCGCGGTCGTCGTAGCGGCCCGGGCCGACCGGACCGACCGGGGCGTCGTCACCGACGGGCCGGCGGTCACCGTACCGACCGGCGCGGGACCGATCGTCGTACCGGTCGGGCCGGTTCCGGTCGTCCTCGTACCGGTCCCGGTCCCGGTCATCGAAGCGATCGCGCCGGTCCCGGTCGTCCGGGCGGACCATGCGGCCGCGCTCGTCGTACGGGTCCCCCGGGTACGGCTCGGCGGTCGGGCGGGTACGCGGCTCGGCGTACAGCTCAGGGCCTGCGGCCGGACGACGGCTCCACTGGCCGGCTTCCAGCTCCTGCTCGGGCCACGGCAGGGCCACCGGCCGTTCCGGCCGGTCCCAGCCGCGCGGCTCTCCGCTGTAGGGGTCGGGGTGGGACATCACGCACCGCGACGCGGCGCGAGAACCACCACATGACGCAAGACCACAACCATCCCCTACACGCGTGACTGTGTTACTCCGGCTGACCGTCCCGACGGTCGGTCGACTCCCGGTGTTCACCGCCCGGTGACCGGGAATCGTGCCGAGCCTACTGCACCCGCCGCCGGGGCGAGGCGGACGATGGCGCCCGGCCCAGCCGGCGAGCGGGGCGACCCGACCCCGGCCATCGGCCGCGCGCCCACACCGACCACCGATCCACCGACGCCTATCCGACCGCGCTACCGGGCGAACGGGGGATGACCGGCCGGCCCGCCGGTGGTCGGCTGTCAGTGCGCCGGTGCCCGCCGACGCGTTCCACGGGGAAGGGAACGGTTCGTGCGCAGAATCAGCCTGGCGGTGTCGACGATCGCCGCCATCGTCCTGGCGGTGGCCCCACCGGCCGCCGCCGCGACGCCGAGCGCCCACATCAGGATCGAGCACCGCGCCAGCGAGTTGTACCCGTACGACCCCAGCTACGAGCAACAGGGTCCCGACTACCCGGCCACCCGGGTCTGGGGCGAGGTCCGGCGCTGCCCGGCCGGGATCTACAACCTGTCCGCCTCGCTGATCCAGGACGGCCTGCCGACCGTCTGGGCGACCAGCGGACGCGGCGCCGGTGAGATCACCTGCGACGGCGGCACCGAGAGCATCACGATGAGCTTCTACCGGACCGACCCGCTGCTGCACCCCGGTCGGGCCATCGTGCGCTTCGAGCTGCACGACGCGTACGGCGGGACGACCCTGACCGAGACGACCCGGACGGTGCGGATCCCGCGCTGACCACACGGGACGAGGCCCGGCCCCGGATCGGGGTCGGGCCTCGTCGACGTCACGCCGGGCCGGAGGTCAGACCTCCAGCAGCTCGGTCTCCTTGTGCTTGACCAGGTCGTCGATGCTGGCCACGTAGCGCTGGGTCAGGTCGTCCAGCTCCTTCTCGGCGCGGCGACCGTCGTCCTCACCGGCCTCACCGTCCTTGACGATGCGGTCCAGCTCCTCCTTGCCACGGCGGCGGACGTTGCGGATCGCCACCTTGGCCTCCTCGCCCTTGTGCCGGGCGACCTTGATCATGTCGCGGCGGCGCTCCTCGGTCATCTGCGGGAGCAGGATGCGCAGCTGGTTGCCCTCGTTGTTCGGGTTCACGCCGAGGTCCGAGTCGCGGATCGCCTTCTCCATGGCGTTGATCTGCGAGTTGTCGTACGGCTTGATGATCGCCATTCGCGGCTCGGGGATCGCGACGGACGCCATCTGGGTCAGCGGCGTGGGCGTGCCGTAGTAGTCGATGATGACCTTGGAGAACATGGCGGGGTTCGCGCGACCGGTGCGGATGGCGCCGAACTCCTCCTTGGCGTGCTCGACCGCGCGCTCCATCTTTTCCTCGGCCTCGAGGAGGGTGTCGTCGATCACCGGTCTCCTCGCCTCCTTCTGTGCTCGTCGTGGGCTCTGCTTGAAGTCGTCAGGACCGCTGCCGCCGTCGCCGGAGGCGGTGGCGCTCAGGCGGTGATCAGGGTGCCGATCTTGTCGCCACCCACCGCGCGGATGATGGTGTCGTCACCCTGCGCGCCGAAGACCAGCATCGGCAGGCCGTTCTCCATGCAGAGGCTGAACGCCGCCGCGTCCGCCACCCGAAGGTTGCGGCGCAGCGCCTCGGAGAAGGTGATCGAGTCGAGCTTGCTGGCGGTGGGGTCGATCCGCGGGTCGGCCGTGTAGACGCCGTCCACACCGTTCTTGCTCATCAGCACCACGTCGGCCCGGATCTCCAGCGCCCGCTGGGCGGCGACCGTGTCGGTGGAGAAGTACGGCATCCCCGCGCCGGCGCCGAAGATGACCACGCGGCCCTTCTCCAGGTGCCGGATCGCCCGCAGCGGAATGTACGGCTCGGCGACCTGGGCCATGGTGATGGCGCTCTGCACCCGGGTCTCGATGCCTTCCTTCTCCAGGAAGTCCTGCAGGGCGAGGCAGTTCATCACGGTGCCCAGCATGCCCATGTAGTCGGCGCGCGCCCGGTCCATCCCGCGCTTCTGCAACTCGGCGCCGCGGAAGAAGTTGCCGCCGCCAACCACCACGGAGACCTGCACACCCCGCCGGACCACGGTGGCGATCTGCCGGGCGATGGCCTGGACGACATCCGGGTCGACGCCGATCGCGCCGCCACCGAACACCTCACCGGAGAGCTTCAGCACCACCCGGCGGGCCCGTCCGGGCGGCGGCGCGGTCGGATCCTCCACCGCCAGCGTCCGGTCACTCACAACCTGCGTCATCCGCCCCGCCCTTCCCCACGCGCACGCCCCGTGCGGCGCGTACCGCGAACCTGCCGCTGCCGACCTTATGTGACGAGGAGGCCCCGGTGCCTGTCACGTACACCGGCGGCCTCCTCGTCGACGTCTCCTGCCCACGGACGCCAGCGGCGCCCGGTGACGGCTCAGGCCTGGCCGACCTCGAACCGCACGAAGCGGGTGACCTCGATGCCGGCCTCGGCCAGCACCTGCTTCACCGACTTCTTGTTGTCCGTGACCGACGCCTGCTCGATCAGGACGTAGTCCTTGAAGAAGGCGTTCACCCGACCGTCGACGATCTTCGGCAGCGCCGCCTCGGGCTTGTTCTCCTCGCGGGCGGTCTGCTCGGCGATGCGCCGCTCGGACTCGACGACCTCGGCCGGCACCTCGTCGCGGGTGAGGTACTTCGGCCGCATCGCGGCGATCTGCATGGCGACGCCACGAGCGTCCGCGTCACCGGCCTCGTCCGCCTTGCCCGCGTACTGCACCAGCACGCCGACCGCCGGGGGCAGGTCTTGGGCCTTGCGGTGCAGGTAGACGGCGGTGGTGCCGTCGAGCTTCGCGAAGCGGTTGAGGACCAGCTTCTCGCCGATCTTGGCGGACTGCTCCTGGATCAGGTCGGCGACGCTCTTGCCGTCCAGCTCGCTGGCCAGCAGCTCCTCGGCGTTGGTCGCGCCGGAGCGCTCGCCGTGCTCGACGAGTTGCTGGGCCAGCGCGATGAACGAGTCGGTCTTGGCCACGAAGTCGGTCTCGCAGTTGAGCTCGAGCAGCGCCTGGCCGGAGTGGGCGACGAGGCCGTTGGCGGCCGTCCGTCCGGCCCGCTTGCCGACGTCCTTGGCGCCCTTGACGCGCAGGATCTCGGTGGCCTTCTCGAAGTCGCCCTCGGCCTCGGTCAGCGCCTTCTTGCTGTCCATCATGCCGGCGCCGGTGAGGTCGCGGAGCTTCTTGACGTCCGCGGCGGTGAATTGGGACATGGCTCTCTCTTCGGTGTTGAGACGGCGTGTGGATGGTCAGAGGTGCCGGTTACCCGGATCCGGGTCGATCGTGCCCGGCGTACCGTCGCCGCCCGCCGCCCGTACGAAAAAACGGACGGCGGGGCAGCGACGGTGCGGTCACTCCGCGGCGACGGTCGCCGGCTGCTCGGTGGCGGCCTGCGCCGGCTGCTCGGCGGCGGCCGGTGCCGACTGCTCAGCGGCGGCCGGTGCGGGCTGCTCAGCGGCGGCCTGCGCCGGCTGCTCGGCCGGGGCGGCCGACTCGTCGGCCTTCTTCGGCTGCTCGAGCAGCTCACGCTCCCACTCGGTCAGCGGCTCGTCGCTGGCCACACCCGCCTCGGGCTTCTCGTCGCTGCCCCGGCGACGGCCGGAACGCGCGATGAGACCGTCCGCGACGGCGGCGGCGACGACCCTGGTCAGCAGCTCGGCCGAGCGGATCGCGTCGTCGTTGCCCGGGATCGGGAAGTCGACCTCGTCCGGGTCACAGTTGGTGTCCAGCACCGCGATCACCGGGATGCCCAGCTTGCGGGCCTCGTCGACGGCGATGTGCTCCTTCTTGGTGTCGACGATCCAGACCGCGGCCGGCAGCTTCTGCATGTCCCGCAGACCACCCAGCGTGCGGGTCAGCTTGATCTTCTCGCGGGAGAGCTGCAGGGTCTCCTTCTTGGTGTACCCGGCGGCGGTGCCGCTCAGGTCACCGAGGGCCTCCAGCTCCTTCATCCGCTGAAGGCGCTTGTACACCGTCTGGAAGTTCGTCAGCATGCCGCCGAGCCAGCGGTGGTTGACGTACGGCTGGCCGACGCGGGTCGCCTGCTCGGAGATCGCCTCCTGAGCCTGCTTCTTGGTGCCGACGAAGAGGATGCTGCCACCCTCGGCGACGGTCCCACGCACGAACTCGTACGCCTTCTCGATGTAGTCGAGGGTCTGGCGCAGGTCGATGATGTAGATGCCGTTGCGCTCGGTCATGATGAAGCGCTTCATCTTCGGGTTCCAGCGCCGGGTCTGGTGCCCGAAGTGGACACCGCTCTCCAGCAGCTGGCGCATGGTCACGACGGCCATGGTGGGGTACTCCTCAAGATCCCTGGTTGTCACGCCCGGCCGGTGGCCGGGCGTCCTGGCGCCTGGTCGCCGGCCATGGTGTTCCCGACCAAGATCGGGACCAGGGAGGCCGTCGCCTCACGACGATTCGTGAAGAGGGCGCGCGAGGTCGACCGCGCAAGGCGGTCGCCAGTCGAACAGTGTACGCCCCTCAGCCGCCCACCTGCCCCCGGGTACGCGCGACCCCGGCAGCGGTCGACCCACGGCCCCGCAGCTCGCGCCGCGCGCCGCTCCGCCGTGCGCGCCCGCCGCCCGGCCACAGCCTGCCCATGATCTCGCTGTTTCGTGGAAGGAGTGGCCTCCGCGTTGCCGGAGGCCACTCCTTCCTGGTTGTTGCATGGGTCATGAGCGGGGGGGACCGGACACGCCTCCGGCCAGCGACGCCCACGGGCCCGCAGGGGCCGCGCCCGCTCAGCCGGCGGCGAGCGCGGCGGCGACGAACAGCACCAGCCCCACGGTCAGGTAGGCGGTCGGCGGGCGCAGCCAACCCCGGCCGCCGTCGGAGAGCGCCAGTCCACCGGTTCGTAGCCCGTACAGCCCGGTTGCGAAGATCGGCAGGCCGGTAACCAGGAAGATGCCCACCACAACGTTCGCCGCGGACAGCGGATCGCTGGTCACCCCGGCCAGCAGCACCCGCAACGCCGGGACCTCGAAGATCAGCACCAGCAGGGCGAAGAGCACCGCCAGCGCCGGACGCCGGGTCCGGTAGACGCCGTCGGCGGCCGGTGGGTACGCCGGCGGCTCCCCCACGGGCAGCTCGCCGCCACGGGGAGCGATCGGCGTCATCGGGCCGGTCGGCATTTCCAGCGGGTGCGGCTGGTCGCCGCCACGGCCCGGCTCAACGATCGGGTACCCGCCCAGCGGCGCGGGACGAGTCGGGTCCGCGAGCACACCGACCGGCGCCTCAGCGGCGAGAGCAGCCTCGCGGGCACCGGTCGACGGCGAGGACTCCCGGCCGGCGGTCAACGGCATCGACTCCCGGCCGGCGGTCAACGGCGCGCCCGGGGAAGCCGCATCCCGGGCGGCCCGGCGGCCCGGCAGCTCACCGGAGACCTCCGACGGGTCGCGGTCCGCCCGCCGCGAGCGGGCTGCCCGGTAACCATCGGCCTCCGGCCGGGCGTCACCCAGCGGGTCGACCGCGCCGAACCGGCCCGAGTCGGGCTCGGACGCGCCGAACCGCCCGGTCTGGGCCTCGACGGCACCGAAGCGCCCGGAATCCGGTTCGGAGGTGACGAAGCGCCCGGAATCTGGTTCGGACGTGACGAAGCGCCCGGACTCCGCTTCGGGGGTGCCGAAGCGACCGGTGTTCACCACGCCGAAGCGGCCGGAGTCCGGCTCGCCGAGCCGGTCGGGCACCGCCGCGAACCGGCCCGAGTCGCTCTCGGGAGGCGTCAGGTCGGTCCCGCTGGAACCGAGCCGGCCCGACTCCCGGCGCCGTCCGGCGCCGGTCTCCTCGCCGTAACGGCCCTCCTCAGCGCCACGCTGATCGGGAACCTGGACCTCGTCGTCCCGGTACCGCGATTCGCCCGCAGCACGCCACTCCGACTCGCCGTAGCCGCGACCCCGCTCGTCGGGATACCAGCGTGACTCCTGATCTTCGGGAAAGCTCCGTCGTCCGTCCACGTCCGGCACCGTATGCGACCGGCCTCGCCCGCGCCATTTCAGGCCGCCGGGCGGCCCGAAAACCTCGGCACGCTACCGGCCCACCGAAGTGGGAGCCGAGCGAACGCCGCCATGAGCACGTAATGCTGAGCAGTTCCCAGCGAGCGCCGGGAACTGTTCACGATCACGTGGTCGTGAAATGGGAGGGCCTTGTCGCCCAGTTGGTCGGTGGAGCGACCGACACGACCGACGCGGCTGGTCGTGCCGGGTGCTGGACAACAGCGCTGGCTAGCACAGTGCGGGCTTGATCGTCTGGTTGTCCACAGGACGGTGGTCGTCCACAGGGGCCACCGTCGGGGGTCGCGGCGCTCCCGCCCCGGCGGGCACCGTGCCAGCCATGACGAAGCGGAACCAGGCGGTCGGCGCGTACGGCGAGCGCTGCGCGACCCGGCACCTGATCGGGGCGGGGCTGCGCCCGGTCGCCCGGAACTGGCGCTGCCCGGACGGGGAGATCGACATCATCGCGTGGGACGGGCCGGTGCTCGCCTTCTGCGAGGTGAAGACCCGGCGGAACGACAGCTTCGGCACCCCCGCGGAGGCGGTCGTGCCGGCCAAGGCACGCCGGCTGCGCGGGCTCGCCGCGCGCTGGCTGGCCGAGACCGGGACGACCGCCGACGAGGTGCGGTTCGACGTGCTGTCGGTACGGCTGTCCGACGCCGGCCCGGCCCTGGTCGACCACCTCAAGGGCGCGTTCTGACATGGGAGGTCGGGCCGGCGGTGACGCGCCGTGAGTTACGCCAAGGTGCTCTGCGTGGGGCTGGTCGGGGTCACCGGCCACCTGGTCGAGGTGGAGGTCGACCTGGCGGCCGGCCTGCCCGCGGTGGTGATCTCCGGGCTGCCGGACACCGCCCTGCACGAGGCCCGCGACCGGGTCCGCGCCGCCGTCGTCAACTCCGGCCAGCGCTGGCCCAACCGGCGGATCACCCTGAACCTGCTGCCGGCCACGCTGCCGAAGTTCGGTTCGGCGTTCGATCTGGCCATCGCCGCCGCGCTGCTGGGCGGCTCGGGTGAGCTGCCGCTGCTCCCGTTGGAGGGCGTGGTGGTCCTCGGCGAGCTGGGGCTGGACGGGACGGTCCGGCCGGTACGCGGGGTGCTGCCAATGGTCGCCGCCGCCGCCCGGGAGGGCGTCACTCGGGTGATCGTTCCGGCCGCCAACGCCGCCGAGGCGGCCGTCATCCCGGGGATTCGGGTGCGGGCGGTGGACACGCTGCACCGGCTGGTCGCCTTCGTCCGGGACGGCAGCCCGCTGATCGAACCACCGGCGGACATCCCGGCGCCGGTCACCGGCGGCCCGGATCTCGCCGAGGTGGCCGGGCAGCACATGGGTCGGCGCGCGCTGGAGGTGGCCGCCGCCGGCGGGCACCACGTGGCGCTGCTCGGGCCACCGGGGGCCGGCAAGACCATGCTCGCCGAACGACTGCCGTCGATCCTGCCCGAGCTGGACGACGAAGCGGCGTTGGAGGTGACCGCGCTGCACTCGGTCG
Source organism: Micromonospora acroterricola (assembly GCF_003172955.1). GTDB lineage: Bacteria > Actinomycetota > Actinomycetes > Mycobacteriales > Micromonosporaceae > Micromonospora > Micromonospora acroterricola. The sequence continues at coordinate 61,135 of NZ_QGKR01000211.1, forward strand.
CCGGGCTGCTGCCACCGGGCGGCCGGCTGCTGCGCCGCCCGCCGTTCCAGGCGCCACACCATACGGCGACAGTGCCGTCGCTGGTCGGTGGTGGTTCGGGGCTGGCCCGACCGGGCGCGCTGTCGCTGGCCCACCGCGGGGTGCTCTTTCTCGACGAGGCTCCCGAGTTCAGCAAGGGTGCGCTGGAGGCGTTGCGTCAGCCGCTGGAGGACGGCCGGGTCCAGTTGAGCCGCAGCGGGGGCGGCACGGTGTATCCCGCCCGGACCCAACTGGTGCTGGCCGCCAACCCGTGCCCGTGCGCCAAGCCGGCCGGCGATTCGCACTGCGAGTGCACGCCGCTCGTCCGCCGCCGCTACCTGGGCCGGCTGTCCGGGCCGCTGCTCGACCGGATCGACGTCCAGGTGCGGCTGATGCCGGTTCGCGCGGCGGAGCTGATGTCGTCCCAGGGCGACGCGGAGTCCTCGGCCGCGGTCGCCGCGCGGGTGGCAGCGGCCCGGCAGGCGGCGGCCACCCGCTGGGCCGGCCTCGGCCACCGGCTCAACGCCGAGGTGGGCGGCCCGCACCTGCGCCAGCCGCCCTGGCGACTGCCCGGCCGGGACACCGCCGAGCTGCGCGGACGGCTCGACTCCGGCTCGCTGTCGGCACGTGGCTTCGACCGCGTGATCCGGATGGCCTGGACGATCGCCGACCTGGACGGCCGCGACCGGCCGGACCGGGAGGACGTCCGGGAGGCGATCCAACTACGGACGGGGGAGGCGACGTGAGCGCCGACGAGGAACGCAGGCTGGCCCGCGTGGCACTGACCTGGCTGGCGGAGCCGGGCACCCGCGCGGTACACCGGCTCGTCGAGCGGCTGGGCCCGGTGGCGGCGTTGGACCTGCTGCTCGACGGCGGCAGCCCGGAGGGCTGGCTGCACACCACGGTGGCCGCGCGGTCGGCAGCCGGCGACGCCCGGGCGGTGGCGGCCGAGGCGCTGGACCGGGCGGACCGACTCGGGGCCCGGCTCGTCACCCCGGACGACGACGAGTGGCCGGCACGGGTGGCCGGCCTGGCCACGCTGCGGATGCCGGACGTCACGCGCCGGGTGGACGGCGAGACCGCCCCGCCGCTCTGCTTCTGGGTACGCGGGAGCTGGCCGTTGGGCGAAGCCCTGGACCGCTCGGTGGCCGTGGTCGGGGCGCGGGCGGCCACCGGCTACGGCCAGCACGTCGCCACCGAGTTGGGGTACGGCCTGGCCGAGCGGGACTGGACGGTGGTCTCCGGCGGCGCGTTCGGCATCGACGCGGCCGCCCACCGCGGCGCCCTCAACGCCGGCGGGCTGACCGTCGCGGTGCTGGCCTGCGGACTGGACCGGCCGTACCCGATGGGCAACACCGCCCTCTTCGACCGGATCGCCGACACCGGGCTGCTGGTGAGCGAGTGGCCACCCGGCGCCGAACCGCTGCGACCCCGGTTCCTGATCCGCAACCGGGTCATTGCCGGCGCCACCCTCGGCACCGTCGTCGTGGAGGCGTCGGCGCGCAGCGGCGCGACGCAGACGGCCCGCCGGTCCATCTACACCGGCCGGGCGACCATGGTCGTGCCCGGGCCGGTGACCTCGGCGATGTCCGTCGGTGCGCACGAACTGCTCCGCGAGTTCCCGAAGGCTCGCCTGGTCACCGGGGTGGCCCACGTGCTGGAGGAAGTGGGGCGCATCGGCGCGGACCTGGCCCCGCTGGCCCGGGGGCCGCAGCGACCGACCGACGCGCTCGACGACGACGCGCGGTCGGTGCTGGAGGCGCTACCCCGTCGGGGCGCACGCGGCGTGGACCTGCTGGCGGCCCGGGCCGGTGTCGACGTACGGACCGCGCTGCGCAAACTGTCCCTCCTGGAGGAGCTGTCCCTGGTGGTACGCCGCGACGACGGTTACGCCCTCGCGCCGCCCGCGCAGGCGAAGCGCACGAGGTCCGCCAGCCCGGAGCCGACACCGACGGCACCGGCGTCACGAGCAGCATCGGGTTCGGCGACACCGGCACGGGCCACACCCGCGTCGGCGACACCGGCACCGTCGCGGCCGGCGGTGCGCGACGCGCAGCCGTAGGCTGGTGGCGTGCCAGCTGTCAGCGGAGGTACGCGGACCCGGCGACCGACCCGCACCGCGGTGCGGCGGGTCTCGGGGCGATGAGCGGGGCTGCCCGAGGCACGCGGGCCACCCATCAGGAGCTGCCGCCCGCGCTGCGCGACGCGGTGGACGATTTCGCCGACCACCTGGCCCGAGTGCGCAACAGGTCGGCGCACACCGTCCGCGCGTACGTCGCCGACCTGGTCTCGCTGCTCGACCACGCCGTACGGATGGGCTGTGTCGAGTTGTCCGAGCTGGACCTGTCGGTGCTGCGCAGTTGGCTGGCACGGCAGCGCACCACCGGTGCCGCCCGCACGTCGTTGGCGCGGCGTGCCGCGTCGGCGCGCGCGTTCAGCGCCTGGGCGCACCGGGCCGGGCTGCTTCCCGCCGACGTCGGCGGGGCGCTGGCCAGCCCTCGGGCGCACCGCGAGCTACCCACCGTCCTGCGCGCCGACCAGGTCGCCGCCCTCGTCGAGGCGCCGACTCAACGACAGCCACTCGCCCCCGCGCCACCGGGGCCACCAGACGGGCCGGCACCGAGCGTGCCGGCACTCACGGCGCGGGAGCACGCGTCGAACGAAGGGCCAGCAGCACCCGGGACGGCGGACGGCTCAGCGACGCCCCGGGCAGCGGACGGGTCAGCCGTGCGCGAGACGGACGAGGCGGTGCTGCTGCGCGACCGGGTTCTGCTGGAGCTGCTCTACGCCACCGGCGTGCGCATCAGCGAGGCCTGCGGTGTGGACGTCGGCGACGTCGACCACGGCCGTCGGGTGATCCGGGTGTTCGGCAAGGGTGGGCGGGAGCGGTCGGTGCCGTACGGGGTGCCCGCGCAACGTGCTCTGGACGACTGGCTGCGGCGGGGCCGCCCCGCGCTGGTTGGCGCCCGCTCGGGCGAGGCGCTGCTGCTCGGCGCGCGTGGCGGCCGCCTCAACCCGACCACGGCCCGCCAGATCGTCGGCGGGTACGCCGAAGCCGCCGGCCTGCCCCGCACCAGCCCGCACGGGCTGCGCCACTCCGCCGCCACCCACCTTCTCGAGGGCGGCGCGGATCTCCGCGCCGTTCAGGAACTGCTCGGCCACTCGTCGCTGGCCAGCACGCAGATCTACACGCACGTCTCCGTGGAGCGGCTGCGCGCCGCCTACCGCCAGGCCCACCCGCGCGCCTGATGGGGCTGAACGGGCCCACCCGCGGGCCACCGGCACACGAGCGCACCGCGGCAGTTGTCACCGATCTCCACCCGCTCGGACCCGACGAGCGAACCGCTCAACGATGATCGACCGGCGGTTACGATCATCGGGTGAGCGTCCCGCAGCCCCCCGAGCCGATTCCGGGCGCCCGCCTGCTCTTCTCCCTCGACCCGGCGGTCAGCCACCTCAACCACGGCTCGTTCGGCGCGGTGCCGATCAGCGTGCAGCGCGCCCAGCAGCGGCTGCGCGACGAGATGGAGGCCAACCCGCTGCGCTTCTTCACCCAGGGGTTGGTCGACCGGATCGCGCACACCCGCCGGCACCTCGCGGGCTTCCTGGGCGCCGACCCGGACGGGAGCGCCCTGGTCGGCAACACCACCACCGGTGTCGCCGTGGTGCTCCAGTCGCTGGGGTTGCAGCCCGGCGACGAGGTGCTCAGCACTGACCACGGGTACGGGGCGGTGAGCCTCGCCATCCAGCGGGAGTGCCGCCGGACGGGGGCGGCCGGCCGGGTCCTGCCGATACCGCTGGCCGCCACCGACGAGCAGGTCGTGCAGACCGTCCGCGCCGGTCTGCGGCCGGGGCGCACCAGGCTGCTCGTGATCGACCAGCTCACCTCGGCCACCGCCCGGCTCTTCCCGACCGCGGCGATCGTCGGGGTGGCCCGCGAACACGGTGTTCCGGTCCTGGTGGACGCCGCACACGCGCCGGGCATGCTGGCGGCCTCGGTGGCCAGCATCGGTGCCGACTTCTGGGTGGGCAACCTGCACAAGTGGGCGTACGCCCCGCGCGGTACAGCCCTGCTGACGGTGACCCCGCCGTGGCGGGAGCGGATCGAGCCTCTGGTGGTCTCCTGGGAGCAGGAGTCCGGCTTCCCGGCCCGGCTCGAGTGGCAGGCCACCCTCGACTACACCTCCTGGTTGGCCGCCCCGGCGGGCCTGTTCACGTTGCGGAGCCTCGGCGTCGACCGGGTCCGTGCGCACAACGCCGCGCTGGCCGCGTACGGCCAGAGGGTTGTCGGGGACGCGCTGGGGGTGGCCCCCGCCCAACTGCCGGACCCGGGCGGGCCTGGGGTGGCTCTCCGCATCATCCCGCTGCCGGCCGGCACGGCCACCACCATCGACGCGGCGCGGGCGCTGCAGACGCGGATCGGCGAGCGGCTCGCCGCCGAGGTGGCGGTGATGAGCTGGGACGGGCGGGGGTGGCTGCGTCTCGCCGGTCAGGTCTACAACACCGCCGACGAGTACGAACGGCTGGCCGTGCGACTGCCCGCGCTGCTCGCCCAGCGCTGACCCCGCCGAACGCTGGCCAGCGGCGCTCACCCCACCGGGCGCTCGCCGAAATCCACCCCACCGACCCAGCGCTGACCTCACCAGGCTCGCTCGGCCGCACCCCTGCATGGAGCGGGAGCAGGCGCACCGGGCCGAGGCCGAGCAGGGCGAGCGGGTCGAGATACTCGGTGCCCCGGCGCAGGCCCCAGTGCAGGCAGGCCACGGCCGGGCAGCCCGGATGCCCGGGCAGCAACTCTCCCAGCGGCGCACCGGCGGCGACCGGCTGGCCGGGCCGTACCGCCGGTCGCACCGGCTCGTGGGTTGTCCGCAGGCCGCCGGCGTGCCCCACGGTGACGACCGGTCGGCCGGCGACCAGGCCCGCGAAGAGCACCGTGCCCCGCCCGGCGCTGCGGATGACCGCTCCGGCCGGTGCGGCCAGGTCCACCCCACGGTGCCCGGCCAGCCACGGTCGGGGCGGCGGGTCGAAGCGGCGCACAGGGCGGGGCGGTCCGTCGACCGGCCAGCGGAACCGGCCCGGCTCGGCTCGCGTCGGGGCGGGGGCCACCGCCGCGACCGGCACCGCCTGAGCCGGCGGGTGGCCGGGCAGCGCCGCGACCAGCAGCGCCAGGCCGCAGGCCTGAACGGTCAGCGCGAGCGGAAACGCGGCGCAGAGCAGCACGGTGCGGCGGGTCGAGGCGGTACGCGGGGCGGGTGGCGGTCGCATGACGGCAGCCTGCGGCCGCACCGGGGCCACCTGCCAGCCCGAACGGCCGGGCTGTGGACAGGCACCGGTGCTGTGGACGACCACCCGGCCCCCTCGACGATCTGATAGGGCGACGAACAGTCGACGCTGCCTCTGGTGACCCGGGACTGGCGCCCGTGGCACGACGACGCCGACAGGCCGGGTGCGGGGTTCGCCGGCTGGGGAGCCGCGCACCCGGCCCGCGCCCGGCCGGTCGTCGAGGGCCTAGGCTGGGCCGAGTGCACGTGCAGCGCCGCTGTCCGGACCGGGGAGGCCCCTATGACCACTGTCGATGACCGGACGCCGGGGTCGGATCACCACGACCGGGCACCGCACCCGCGCACCGCCGGAGCGCCCAGCGTGGCCGACGTGAGCGGCCCGTCGCGGCTCGCGGAGCCGGACGAGGCGATCAGCGCCGAGGAGTTGCAGCTCGCCGCCCGCAACCACGGCATCCCGCTGGAGGCCCTGCGCTACGACGTCACGCCGGCCGGGCTGCACTACCTGCTCATCCACTACGACATCCCGGAGCTGGACCCGGCCGCACACGCGCTGACCATCGGCGGTGCCGTGGACCGGCCGCTGACCGTCAGCCTGGCGGAGTTGCGCGAGCGGCCCCGGGTCACCCACCGGGTCACGCTGGAGTGCGCCGGCAACGGCCGGGCCCTGCTGCACCCCCGGCCGGTCAGCCAGCCCTGGCTGGTCGAGGCGGTCGGCAACGCCGAGTGGACCGGCACCCCGCTCGCGCCGCTGCTGCGCGAGGCGGGCCTCGGGCCGGACGCGCTCGACGTGGTCTTCACGGGCGCCGATCACGGTGTCGAGCGCGGGGTGGAGCAGGACTACCAGCGGGCGCTGCCGGTCGCCGACGCGTTGCGCGAGGAGGTGCTGCTGGCGTACGAGATGAACGGCGCTCCCCTGCTGCCGCAGCACGGCGCGCCGCTGCGGCTGATCGTGCCGGGCTGGTACGGCATGGCGCACGTGAAGTGGCTGCACTCGGTAGAGGTGCGGACCGAACCGTTCGAGGGTTACCAGAACGCGGTGGCGTACCGGCTGCGCCGCGACGCCGACGACCCGGGCGTTCCGGTCACGCGAATCGAGCCGCGTGCCCTGGTCCGCCCGCCCGGCTTCCCCGACTTCATGTCCCGCCGCCGGGTGCTGCGGCCGGGCCTGTGCACCCTGGACGGCCGGGCCTGGTCGGGGCACGCGCCGGTGGTCTCCGTGGAGGTCACCACCGACGGCGGGACGACCTGGGAGCCGGCCGAGTTGGACCCGGCCGAGGGCGGCGACTTCGCCTGGCGGCGGTGGCGGCACGAGTGGACCGCGACGCCGGGCCGGTACGTGCTCAGCGCGCGGGCGACCGACGCGTCCGGGCGGACCCAGCCGGTCGAGCAGCCGTGGAACCGCGGCGGCTTCGCCAACAACCTGGTGCAGCGGGTCGAGGTCGTGGTGCCGGCCGAATGACCGGCGGTGGGCTACACCACGGGTGGGGGGCCCGTGGTGCGGCCGGAGGCGGTCAGCCGCCGAAGCCGGAGTCGGCGGGCAGCGAGATGTCCGGCTTCTCCAGCTCCTCGACGTTGACGTCCTTGAACGTCATCACCCGGACGTTCTTCACGAACCGGGCAGGACGGTACATGTCCCACACCCAGGCGTCGTGCATCTCGACCTCGAAGTAGACCTCGCCGTCGGAGTTGCGCACGTGCAGGTCGACCTGGTTGGCCAGGTAGAACCGGCGTTCCGTCTCCACCACGTACGAGAACTGGCGGACAATGTCGCGGTACTCCCGGTAGAGCTGCAGCTCCATCTCGGTCTCGTACTTCTCGAGATCTTCCGCGCTCATCGCACTCCGCCTTCCATGACCACATCTTCCCCCACCGGCGCCGGAGGCAGAAGCTGCTCGCCCAACGCCACGCCGACGGTACCCCCTGACGCCCAGGAGCGCTCCATCGGCTCGTCCGGGCCCGGGTGGACGGGCCGGCGGGCGCGCGGCGGCCGGCCGTCGCGACCGGAGACCGCGGCGACGTTGATGTACGAGAACCGGTGCTCCCGGCACGGCCCGTGCTCGCGCAGGGCCGCGCTGTGCTCCGGCGTGATGTAACCCTTGTGCTCGGCGAACCCGTACGCCGGGAACACCTCGTCCAGCTCCACCATGAGCCGGTCCCGGGTGACCTTGGCGAGCACGCTGGCCGCCGCCACGCACGCGGCCACCCGGTCCCCCTTCCACACGGCCAGCCCCGGCACACCCAGGCCGTCCACGCCGAAGCCGTCGGTCAGCACGTACTCCGGCCGGGTGGTGAGCGAGGCGAGCGCCCGGCGCATGGCGGCGAGGTTGCACACGTGCAGCCCCCGGGCGTCGACCTCCTCCGCCGGGATGACCACCACGGCGTACGCCAGGGCGCGATCCACCACCTCCGCGTACACCCGCTCCCGGCTGGCCGGGGTGAGCAGCTTGGAGTCGGCCAGGCCGTCGATCTCGCCGCGCCGCCCCTCGGGCAGCACCGCCGCGGCGGCGACCAGCGGACCGGCGCACGCGCCCCGGCCGGCCTCGTCGGCGCCGGCGACCTGCCGGAAGCCCCGGCGTTGCAGCGCCCGCTCCAGCGCGTACAGCCCGGCCTCCCGGCGCACCACGGTGCGGGGCGGGGTCAGCACGACGCCTCGTCCCGACCGGCGGCCGGTTGCAGCAGCCGGGTCAGCAGGGCGGGCAGCTCGGGCGGGTAGTAGCGCTCGGCGGTGGCCGCCAGCTCATCCGGGGACCACCAGCGGTGACCGGCGATGCTGCGCTGCTCGATGTCGTCGAAGCCCGCGGTGTCGACCCGCCAGGACGGCACCCGGAGCAGGAAGAAGTCCTGGCTCTGGCGGTACCACACACCATCGAACGTGAACTCGGTCGTGTCGGACCAGACCGGCTCGCCCAGCTCGGCCGGGTCGAGCCGCAACCCGGTCTCCTCGGCCAGCTCCCGGGCCGCGCCCTCCGCCGGCGGCTCGGCCGGACCCAGGCCACCGCCGGGGGTGAACCAGTAGCGGTGCCCGGGGCGTGCCGGGTCGAAGCCGTGGAAGAGCAGGACCCGGCCGGCCGCGTCGACGAGCAGCACGCGGGCGGCGCGTCGAGGGGTGTAGACGGTCACCGCCCCAGCCTGCCAGACCGGCGGCGGATCGCCCACGCCCCGTCGGCCTACGGCTTCGGGATGCCGTCGAACTGGTCCGGCACCGTCAGCCAGGTGGCCCGGTTGACCGGCCAGAACACGGTGAACGCCCGCCCGACCACCTCGTCCTCCGGGATGGTGGCCTCGGTGATGTTCTGCCCGGACTGCTGCCAGTGCTCCAGCGAGTCGCCCGAGGCCGAGCGGTGGTCGCCCATCACCCACAGCCGCCCCTTCGGCACCGTGATGTCGAACTCCTGGTCCGCGGGCTTGTCGCGGATCCCGTCCATCGAGAAGATGTACGGCTCGTCGAGCGACCTGCCGTTGATCACCAACCGCTCCTGCTCGTCGCAGCAGACCACGTGGTCGCCGCCGACGCCGATCACCCGCTTGATGAAGTCCTCACCGTCGGGGTTGCCGCTCCACTCGATGGGCGCCTTGAACACGATCACCTCGCCGCGGTGCGGTGACCGGAAGTCGTAGACCAGCTTGTTGACCAGCACCCGGTCATCGATCTTGAGAGTGTTCTCCATGGACGGGGACGGGATGAAGAAGGTCTGCAGCACGAAGGCGCGGACCAGCACCGCGACCAGGATCGCCACACCCAGCAGGATCGGCAGCTCCTTCCAGAAGGAACTGCGGGGCTTGTCGGTCTGCTCGTCAATCACGCCAAGGAGCCTACGTTGCCGGACCGGACGTCACCGTCCGGAACGCGCGGGAACCACGCAGGGCGGCCACCAGGGGAAGAAGTAGCAGCACACCGCCCTGCGGCGACGGTCGGACCGGGGGCGCGCCCGACGAGGCCGCGGCCGGCCCGGACACGTCGTCGAAGGTCGACGGCACCGACAGCGGGTTCCACCGGGACGACGGCCAGACCACCATGAAGGCCCGGCCGACCACGTTGTCGATCGGCACCGGGCCCTGGCAGCGCGCGTCCTGGGAGACGAGCCGGTGGTCCCCCATCACGAAGATCTGGCCGGGCGGCACGACGACCTCGTCGAAGCGTCGGGAGCGACACTCCCCCGGGTTGGGCGGCAGGTCCAGCGGGGAGTCGCGCACCACGTACGGCTCGTTGAGCGGGGTGCCGTTGACGGTGACCCGGCCCTGGCTGTCACAGCACTTGACCCGGTCCCCGGGGAGGCCGATCACCCGTTTGATGAAGTCCTTCTCGCCGGGGCGGCTCACCCCGACCAGGTCGCCGACAGTCCGCGTGATCTTGCCGGTGAGGCCCGGCTCCGGCTGCTCGTCGACCTGCGGCGCCCAACGGTCGGTCCCCCGGAAGACCACGACCTCGCCGCGTACCGGGTCGCGGACGTCGTAGACGACCTTGTTGACCAGCACGCGGTCGCCGATCAGGAGGGTGTCCTCCATCGAGCCGGACGGGATGAAGAACGCCTGGAGCAGGAAGGTGCGGATCAGCACCGCGAGGCAGAACGCGACGACCAGCAGCAGCGGAAGCTCCTGCCAGAGAGGCATCTGCCGGCGGACGCGGCGGGCCCGCCGGCGCCACGGATCGACGGCGCCGTCCTCGTCAAGCGTCTGCACCACGCCACTCCCCGGTCCACAGAAACACAACCGCCCGGGAGCCTCGTCGAGGCCCCACGGGCGGTTGTGGACGGCTGCCCGCCACGTGGGCGGGGCCGCCGCCTCGCTGCGCCCGTACGACCAGGGTAGTGCGGTCCGGTCGGTACGGCATACGCGCAGCTCAGGCGGCGTGGCGAGCGGGAAGTCAGCTGGGCTGCTTCTCCCGCTTCTCCTTGATCTTGGCCTTCTTGCCGCGCAGCTCGCGCAGGTAGTAGAGCTTGGCGCGGCGCACGGCGCCACGGGTCACGATCTCGATCCGGTCGATGCCCGGGCCGTTGATCGGGTAGGTCCGCTCGACGCCGACACCGAAGCTGACCTTGCGGACCGAGAAGGTCTCACGCAGACCGTCACCCTGGCGGCGGATCACGACGCCCTGGAAGATCTGGACACGGGACCGGTTGCCCTCGACGACCCGAGCGTGCACCTTGACGGTGTCACCGGCACGGAAGTCGGGGAGGTCGGTCCGCTTGGACTGGGCGTCAAGGGCGTCCAGGATGTTCATCGCTGCGTCCTCGTAAGGCTCACGGCGCACCGTCACTCGGTGCGCGGGTGGGTGATTCTGATCCCCGGGTGGTGGTCGGCGGGCCGACCCCGGTCGGTGATCCTCGCAGCCACCCGCGGGCGCGGGCGGATGCGGCAACCCCCCTACTTTGCCACATCCCCCGGCGTCGGCTGAAATCCGGCCTGGTCCAGCGCCGCGATGTCCCGTTTGTCGAGCTGATCGGCGGGCAGCGCGGCGAGCAGGTCCGGGCGCCGGGCGGCGGTTCGCAGCAGCCCCTCCTCGCGCCGCCAGCGGGCGATCCTGCCGTGGTCGCCGGAGCGGAGCACCTCGGGCACGTCGTGACCACGCCAACTCGGCGGCTTGGTGTAGATCGGCGCCTCGAGCAGCCCGTGCGCGTGCGACTCCTCGTCCAGCGAGCCGGCGTTGCCCAGCACGCCGGGCAGCAGCCGGGTGACCGCCTCCAGGATCACCAGCACGGCCACCTCACCACCGAAGAGCACGTAGTCGCCGAGTGAGACCTCGGTGACCGGCATGCGGCTGGCGGCGTGCGCCAGCACCCGCTGGTCGATCCCCTCGTACCGGCCGCAGGCGAAGAGCAGGTGCGGCTCGGCGGCCAGCTCGTACGCCATGGCCTGGGTGAACGGGACACCGGCCGGCGACGGCACGAGCAGCCGGGGCGGCGGGGCCCCGGCCGGCGCGAGCGCGTCCAGCGCCTCACCCCACGGCTCCGGGCGCATCACCATGCCCGGACCGCCGCCGTAGGGGGTGTCGTCGACCGTGCGGTGCACGTCGTGGGTCCAGGTCCGCAGGTCGTGCACGGCGAGTTGGAGTACGTCGTTGGCCCGGGCCCGGCCGATCAGCGACAGGTCCAGGGGCGTGAAGTAGTCCGGGAAGATCGACACGATGTCGACGCGCATGGGGGCCCTAAAGATCGAGCAGTCCGGCCGGCGGGTCGACGATCACACGGCCGCCAGCCAGGTCGACTTCCGGAACGATCGCCCGGACGAACGGGATCAGCGCGACCCGCCCCTCGGGACGCCGCAGCACCAACAGGTCGGAGGAGGGCGCGTGGTCGATGCGGGCCACCTCGCCCAGCCGCTCGCCGGTCGGGGTGACCACGGCCAGCCCGACGAGCTGGTGGTCGTGGAACTCCTCCGGGTCCTCCGGTGGCGCCACGTCGGCGCTGTCCACCACGAGGAGGGTGCCGCGCAGCGCCTCGGCGGCGTCGCGGTCCAGCACACCGCCGAACGCGACCAGCATCCGCCCCTGGTGCCAGCGGGCTTCCTCGATGGTCAGCTCCGCAGGGACCCGGAAGAGTTCCCCGGGCTCGGGCGAGGGCGGGGAACTCTTCCGGGTCCCTGCGG
>NZ_QGKR01000150.1 GCF_003172955.1 Micromonospora acroterricola
GGTCAGCCGGTGACGAGGTCGAACTTCTCCCACTGGCCGATGGCGGTCCGGTTGGCGATCAGCGCGGCGGCGCCCGCGTTCTCCGCGGCGACGTACCGGTTGTTCACCAGGGCCCGGAGACTGACCGTCCCGTCGGAGTTGCGGACGACCTGGAAGGTCTCCCAGGCGCCGGCGGTCGCCCGGTTGGCGATCAGCGGCGCCGCGCCGGCGTTCTCGGCCGCGACGTACATGCCGTTGACCTTGGCGCGCAGCGCCACGTTGCCGCCGCCGACGTCCACCAGGTCGAACCGCTCACTCGTGCCGATGGCGCTCCGGTTGGCGATCAGCGAGGTGGTGGCGTTGGGCGCGCTGACGTACTGGTTGTTGGCGCGGGCACGCAGGCTGGTGCCGGTGGGCGTCGGCGTCGTGCGCGGCGTGCAGTCGGCCGCCACGGCGCCCGCGGCGACCCGGAGACCGCCGAGCAGCATCCGGGTGAAGTTCGCGTCGGCGTACGACTCCTCGGTGTGCCCGAGCCCCGTGTACCAGGCCCGCCCACCGGCGTACGCCCGGCACCAGGTGATCGGATGATCGCCCATGCTGCCACCGCTGTACGACGACTCGTCGAGGCTGGCGAGGACCCGCACGTTCGACCGGGGGTTGGTGCGGTAGTTGTACCACTCGTCGCTACGGACCCAGGTGTCGGACAGGTGGGCGGTGGACGGGTTCGTCCGGTCCTCGACGCGGATCGTCGCCGACTGGATCGCCGGGTGCGAGCTGAACCACGCCCCGACCAGCCCGCCGTACCACGGCCAGTCGTACTCGGTGTCGGCCGCGGCGTGGACGCCGACGTACCCGCCGCCGGAGGCGATGTAGGACTCGAACGCCGTCTGCTGGGTGGCGTTGAGGACGTCGCCCGTCGTCGACAGGAAGACCACCGCCTGGTACTGGGCCAGGTTCGCGGTGGTGAACTGGGCGGCGTCCTCGCTCGCGGTCACGGAGAACCCGTTGGCCGTTCCGAGCTGCCGGATCGCGGCGATGCCGGTGGGGATGGACGAGTGCCGGAATCCGGCGGTCTTGCTGAACACCAGGACCTTGGTCAGCGGTGCCGCCGAGGCCGGGGCCGGCAGGGCCACCAGGGTGGCCAGCAACACGGCCAGGCCGGTGATGAGCGCTAACGCACGGGAACGCATTCTCTGCTCCTCTGCTGAGCGTCGACCCTGGGCGCGCACGTCACTGGGGTGCGGGCCCGCCGAGGGCCGGGTTGGCGGTGGTACGGAGCCGGGCCGCCGATGCTCGGCTGAGGCGGTACGAAGGTGGTGCGTGAAATCGGAGTGCTGCCTGTCGGGTTGATCGCCAGGCTGGATGGCGGGGCGCGACGCTGCGCCGTGAGCGGTGCCCGCTCCCGTGCTCCCCCCACCCGCCGAGCGAGGGGAACGTGTCGCCGGGACCGACGGCGCCAGGAGACGGATGGCGTGCCGACGGGGACGGTGCGGGACCGGGCCGTTCTGGTCAGTCGCTGGTGCCGAAGCCTGAATCCATGGACGCTCCTCGCCGCGATGGCGTAACCGACATCACCGAGCCGCCAGTGTGGACGGTCGGATCGCATCGACTTGCATCGCTGAGGCAGTTAACCTCCGATGTCTGCGCTCCGTCAAGCCCGTGTTTCGGCTCCGATGGCCGTCACTGCGACACCAGCGCCCGGAGACATCGGCTGCCTGGAGTCGGCTGCGGCACCGTCTCCCATGGCTGGCGTCTCACCGCCGCCGCAGGGCGCGTCTATCGGCTCTCTCCCTCAAGCAGCGATGCGAGTTGCCGAAGCAGGGTCGCCCGGTCGACGTTGGGCGGTAGCTCGATTCGCAAGCTGAGGCCTGCTCCCTCGACCGTCAGCACCGCCGGCCTCTGGTCGTCGTCCGCCGGGTCGCTGTGCACGGCGGCGCGCGGTCACGCCTCGGAGTCGCTGTCGCCGGATGTCTCCCGCCCGATCGGCGAGGCGGACACCTCCAGCGGCCGTCCCCGGCTCCGCAGCGCGTCGAGTAGCGCGACCAGGGCCAGCACTCCGGCCACCACGCTCAGCCCGACCATCGGCGCCCAGCGGGCCAACGCCGGCGTGAACAGCAGCAGGGCCACCAAGCCGATCAGCCGGGATCGGGAAACGCGGCCGAAGATCTCGTAATCCAGCCGCACTCGGGCGATGAGGAAGAGCACCGGACCGCCTACCACGAACAACAGCCAACTGGGGCGCGGCGGCCCGTACGGTTGATCGATCACCAACTCGTAGCCGACCGAGGTGACGAGCACGCTGAGCACGATCAGCAAATGCGTCCGTTCCGACGCCGTGCCCAGCCGGCCGGGCATAGCCGCCCGACCCAACGCCTCGGTCAGCAGCAGACCGGCGCGGTGGAAGTAGATCCGCCACAGCAGCGCGCTGGTGGCGAACGCGACCCCGAAGGCGGCTGCCCGCTCCGCGGAGTAGTCCGTGCCGCTGAAAACCATGCCGACGACCAGAATCGACTCACCCAGTGCGATGAGGAATATCTGCTGGTGACGGTCGGCAAGGTGTGTCCCAGCGATCCGCCAGCGGCCCACCGCTGAGGCTCCGACCCGCGGCAGCGGCCAGCCCAGGGCCCAGGCGAGGTAGTCGACAGCGAGGGCGGCAGCCCACAGCGGCAGGCGTAGTCGGTCCGGGCCCAACGCGCCGGCCAGCCAGAGCGGCGCGCTCGCCGCAGCCCATGCGGCAAGCCGGAACGGCACCAGCCGTCGCGGATGGCCACGCAGCGCCGCGGCGACCACCAGCGGCCGCACCACCATCACCAGCAAGTACGCGGCCGCGAACGGCAGCGCTCGCTCCTCCATAGCGCGTGGCAGGGTCACCGCCATGACCAGGCTGGCGAACATGGTGCCGACCACGACGGCCTGAATGAACGACCGCTCTGGTTCGTAGCGACTGGTGATCCAGGTGGTGTGCGACCAGATCAGCCAGAGCGCCAAGAAGAGCAGCAGGGTACGACCGAAACCTGCGACGAGCGCCCAGCCAGCGTCATTGCCCAGGTCGGCGAATCGTTGCGACACCCGGGCGAGGGCCACGACGAAGGCCAGATCAAAGAAGAGCTCCAGGAACGTGGCCCGGCCCGAACTCGTGGGAGGGCGCAGCAGTGCGGCACCGCGTTCCGCCGCCATCGTCCGCCTCCGTCCGCCCTTGTCGCACCAACGAGTCGGCCGCCAGACGCGTTGCGTCGGCCCTTGCCGGCGTCCCCGCACCACCACTGGATAGCGCCACCACCCCGAGGGGGTCCCGAGGTTGCCCGGAAAAGCGACCACCACGACTGTGCTCGCTGTCTTCCGCCCTCGGCAGGGCCGTTCACCCGCCCTTCAGCCCCTGAGGTTGCGGCGACGCCACTCTGACTGATCATGCTCGGCGGCGAGTTGCTCTTCGAGGGCGTTCTGTCGCACTTGACGGCGAAGCGGGTCCGCCCTGCGCAGCTCGGCCAGCACCGCCGCCACGCAGATCAACGCCAGTATCGCCAGCGCAACGGTGGCCGGCAGACGGGCGACCATCGGCACCGCGAGGATGAGCACGATGAGCGCGACGAGCTGCTCCGACCGCAGCTGCCGGACAGCCCGCCATCTCAGGAGGACCAGCCCCGTGACATAGATGACCACCCCACCGAACAGAGCACTGCCGTCGATCCCCTTGCCATGGGCGAGCCAGCCGTTGTCAGCCGGGTCAGCGATGACAGTGAGATACCGCTCCAGACCGAGCGCGAGCAGGATGACTCCTACGAGGAGCAGGAGGTGCAGATAGACGTAGGCGTCTCGGGCCAGGACAACGCGCTGCACCGGGTCCCGGGTGCGATGCATCGTCTGTTCCACCGCCTGCGCCAAGGCGTCGAAGTACATCCACCACAATGCCGCGATAACGGCGACACCGAAGACCGCCGATGCGACTACCGGCCAGGTCAGCGGCAGGCTAGCGGCCAGTTTGGTTCCCATGCCCAGAGCTATGATGGACTCGCCGAGCGCAATGAGCACGATGAGCGCGTACCGTTCTGCGAAATGACCAGCGGACAGCACCGTCAGGCCCACCTTGCGCACTCTCAACCCGGCGACGAACTCGACCCCCACCGCGGCCGCCCAGAGCCCGAGTCGCAGCCAGTCTGCCCCCGGGTACCGCGCCGGTTCAGGCACGAACGCCGCGATAATGATCAGCGTCACGCTGATGAGCACCGGTGTGCTCAACCTCCAGAACGTTGCCCGTCGCTTTTGGTTGGCCACTATCGAGAACACCTGCAGTCCCCGGATGAACAGGTAGCAGACCGCGAAGACCAGGGGTCCGCGCGCCCCGCCCGGGCGGTCCACAAACGCCTCGGGCAGCGACAGCGTGAGGACAAGCAGCGCGGCCACCGTCAACGCGCCGATCAGCGGCACGACCCCCTGGTCAGCTCGAAGGGCGTTACCGAGGGACGCAAAGCTGACCCAGCACCACCACAGCAACGTCAACACCACCAGCCCGCCGAGCAGCGCGAGCGGGGTCAGGCGCTCCGCCAGTAGCGTGGTGACGTTGAGGAACGCGAACACGAACACCAGGTCGTAAAAGAGCTCCAGACGGGTGACCCGCGAGCCGGGAGCGGCAGGCAGGAACCAACTGGTTTGACGGACTCTGCTCACTCCCCAGAGTCTGGCAGCCGCACCACCCTTGACAGTAACTATTGCAAGAAGGTCGTGACCGGGAAGCAACGGCGTCGCTGCGAGTTTGCGATACCAACGGCACTGTTGCGAAGCCAGCAGCTCATTCTGCCGCCGCAACAACGCTGTTCTACGGCCGTCCAGCGGAAAAGCGAACCCGGTGACGAGGATTCCTCAGGACTCCCGCTCCCCCTGGCGCTTTGGTCAGCTGAAGGCTGACGTCGCCTCGCAGCCTTTCCTGGAAGATGGTCCTTGGGCTGGCCCGGGCGTAACGTACCGTATGCCAGTTATTGATCTGGATGCGCCGCCGCGCAGCTCGCCGCCTCTGCGACGCCCGCACCCTCGGTTTGTCATTGCAGCCGGCGTGATGGTGGGCCTTGGCCTTCTCACCGGCGAGCCGGCCGAACGACCCTGCAGTTTGATACGGTATCGATTTGAGGCCTCCTACGATTGAAGCAGACAACACGGGGACTCCAGCAACTTTGTGGCCGCGCGTCGAGCTCACCATCGATTCTCAGACGGCCGTATCGTTTCGATCCGGTGCCACACTCCTCAGGTCGCTCGCTGACACGAAGCCTTCTTGCGCACAGAAGCCATCCCGCCCGTCCTCTTAGGGAGAAGGCCGTCCGGCCCGCCACGTCAAGCGGACCTTGACGCCCCTGGGTGACCGGCGACGGGTCGGTGCCCGGGTTGGCGGCGCGCTCTATGTCAGGGCAGGCCATCGGCCTGCGAATCCTGCCCGAGGGTCGCAGAGGCTCTGAGGTCAAGGGCGACCCGCAGGGCCGTCGCTTGCGACGCGAAGCGCCCCTGAGCTTGGAGGAGCGGCCCGCACCTTCACTGGCTGGAACTGCGGCTCGGCCCACTCCCGATGGTGCTGTCGTCATGGGTCCGCATCGTGGGCGACGTGAGGCTGGTCGGAACGCACCCGCAGATCAGATAAGGACCGGACTGTCAATAAGCGAATCCAGATTGATTGAGGCCACAAGCGACCCGGAACTGCAAGGCATTGAGATTCCCATCTCTGCCAGCGGAGTTCCTGGCCGACGAGGGAAACCGACCCTATGCTTGCCGCCGCATGCACTGCGGCTCATCCGGGCCGAGGGGACGCCAATACAAGGATTTGCGAATGCGCCGGAAGTCTGCTCTGCACAACGGCACCGCTGGCGTCAGCGAGGTAACACCGGACGGCGAACCGCCGACCTCTACCGCAGAGGGCGTCGCGCGCCGATCCGCGATCGCCGAGGAACAGGCGTTTCTCGACTTGGCCACGGCCCGGCGCGACAGGCTGGCCGACCACCTACAGGTCGAGCTTTCGTCAGAGGTCCTCGACGCGTTGGAACGGGCCCGGCAGCGCCTGCTCCGCCAGCAGTACGAGGAGCTACGGCGAGCACAGGAAGGGCTGGTCTTCGGCCGCCTCGACGGTCTTGACGGCACCGTGCGACACGTAGGCCGTGTCGGTCTCCGCAACGACGGCGAGGACAGTGAGCCACTGCTGGTCGATTGGCGCGCTCCGGCAGCTCGCCCGTTCTACACTGCGACGGCTGTCGACCCACAAGGTCAGGCACGGCGCCGTCACATACGCACGAGGGGATCGGCCGTCGTCGGCGTGGACGACGAGCCACTGGACGGGACCATAACGACGGAACTCGTCGGTGAAGGCGCTCTACTTGCCGCCCTGGACCAGCGGCGCACCGGCCGCATGTCGACGGCGATCTCCACGCTGCAACGCGAACAGGACGACATCATCCGGGCCGAGGCGACCGGTCCGCTGATCGTTCAGGGCGGTCCCGGCACCGGCAAGACGGTGGTTGCTCTGCACCGCGTCGCCTACCTTCTGTTCGCCCACCGAAAGATGGCCGACCAAGCGGTCCTGGTCCTCGGCCCCTCGCCGCGGTTCCTCCAGTACATCGCCCAGGTGCTACCCGCGCTCGGTGAGACCGCCGTCGTCTCGGCGACCTGCGACACCCTGCTGACCGACATCCGCGTGGGCCGCAACGAGAGCCGGCTTCTCGCCGAGATCAAGGGCCGCGCCCTCTGGCAACCCGCGCTCGAGAGCTACGTCGCGTCGCTGCTCCCCCGGCCCCGCGAGCTGAAGCTGCGCTGGGAGGGCGAGTTCTACGTCATCACAGCCGCAACAGTGGCGCAGGCACTTGCCTCGGCGGTGCAGGGACGCCCGTACCACCGCGCCCGCGCGGCGTTCGCCGAGCAGTTGCACCACCTCCTCGCCGAAGCCGTCGCCGAGCAGCGCGAGGCGCTGATGGACGAGATGGAGGAGGGCTTCGAGGACATCCTCGCCCGTGTCGACAAGGGCATGCGCCATGACCACCACTCCGGCAGGACGTCCACCGGCAGTGACATCGACGGATTGCTCTCCGAGGAAGAGATAGAGAGCCTTCGTTATCGTATCGCGGAGAACGCCACCATCGCCCGGTTCATCGAGGCATGGTGGCCCACCCTCGACGCCGAAACCCTGCTGGGTGATCTCCTGACCGACCGCACCCTGCTGGCCCGGTTCGCCCCGCAGCTGTCCACGGAGGAGATCACCGCCGTCTCGGCCGAGCCCGCCCCATGGGCATCGAGCGACATTCCCCTGCTCGACGCCCTCGCCGACCTGCTCGGCGAAGTCGAAGCCCCACAACCACAGGGCGAGTTCGTCGCCGACCGCGCCCGCCGGCAGCGCGGCTGGGTGTACGGCCACGTCGTCATCGACGAGGCGCAAGAGCTGTCCGAGATGCAGTGGCAAATGGTCCTACGGCGTTGTCCCAGTCGCTCCATCACCGCCGTCGGCGACATCGACCAGGCGGAGGCAGCGCACCAGCACACCAACTGGGCACAAGCGGTGCAGGCTGCGTTCGGAGACCGCTGGACCGCTGCGGAACTGACCATCTGCTACCGGACCCCGCGTGAGGTCATGGACCTCACCGAACCGGTCTTGAAGAAGGCGGGCAGCCACAACGCGCCGCCACGGGCGGTACGCTCCTCCGGCATCGCCCCCTGGGTGCTCACGATCACGTCCGCCGAGCTTGCCGGCGCCGCCGCCCAAGCTGTGCGGGAGTTGCAGCAACGGTGGCATGGTGGCACGGTCGGCGTCATCGCCCCCGCCGAGCGCATCGCCGAACTCCTAGCCGTGCTGAACGATGTGCCGGTGCTCACCGCGACCCAGTCCAAGGGATTGGAATGGGACGCGACGCTACTCATCGACCCCCAAGGCATCGCCGCTGAACCGCGCGGTTGGAACGGCCTCTACGTCGCGCTCACCCGATGCACCCAGGAACTCGGACAGCTGATACTCACGCAGCAATCGCCACACCCATGACAAGGTCTCGGGGATGTCAGGCGTGTCCTCGCGACGTGAGACGCCGGAGATGAGCAAGTGATCACCGCCGACACGGCGTGCGGCTACGGGCTGCCCTACCTGCTGTTGCGTCTCATTCCGCCGACGGCAGCGACTTGCCGGACTGGAAGGAAGCCCTCAACGTCGAGCACCGCACCGTTCGAGCAGGGTCGAACACGCCCTGGCCAGGGTGAAATGCTTCAAGATCCTGCGCGACTACCGCCGCGCCGCGCGACGGCGTCCGCGAGGGGCGCAGCCAGGTCTCCGCTGTATGTAGTGTGCGGAAGTGACAAGAAGCGAGCGAATCGCGGACCAGTTGGACCGGCACTGGCACAAGAACCTGCGGCCGCGGCTGCACGGTCTTGCCGATGAGGAGTACTTCTGGGAGCCGGTGCGTGGCTGCTGGAGCATCCGCCCACGTGGCACGTCGGCCGCACCGATATCGGCAGGTTCGGGGGAATGGACGATGGACTCCGCGTCCCCTGACCCGGTGCCGGCGCCGGTGACCACGATTGCCTGGCGGCTGGCGCACATCATCGTCTCCTGCCTGGGCTATCGGGTCGGATGGCACTTCGGCGGCCAGGACGTCGACTCCCAGACATTCGCCTACGCGAAGACCGCTGACGAGGCGCTGAAACAGCTCGATGAGATGTATGGGAGATGGAACGCGGGGGTCCGCGAGCTCTCGGACGCTGACCTGGAGAATCCGCCCACGGTGGGTCCTGAGCGGTTTCCCATGGAGGGCATCGTCCTGCACGTCAACAGGGAGCTGATCCATCACGGCGCCGAGATTTCCCTGCTGCGCGACCTCTACCGCTGGCAGGACGGAGCCGTACCGCGGCCGGAATATCACTTTCCGGTAACCGGCGATCGAGCTTCGGAAACCTACGTGAATTAACCATTGAGCGCCGCTTGCCGTTCGCCCTTTCAGCCATCCCGTCAACCTTCGTCCGCACACCGGTGGAGTGGGGGTGGGGCCTGCCCGGTCAAGGTGGAGCGCCCCACCGTCTGAACGGCCTTGGCCAGGCAGGCCCCATCTGCTCGGCTTGCCCGAACGAAGGTTGTCGGGGTGGCGCCACCATCCCAGAGCGCCTGAGCGCCCCGCCGGAGCACGCCCTGGTCGTCGCCTTCAACATCGAAGCCCCGGATCTGCCATCACTCGTGGCGGCCCGGGGCTTCTTCGTATGTCGCGCCGCCGGCGGGGCTGCAACCGTTCGGGGTGCGCCCGTGCGCTTGCGCTAAGGGCGCGGGGTCCCCGAGCGGCGGCCCGTGTGGGTCGGCCCCTGGCCGGCGGCGCGAGCGGCCTGCGAAGCGGGCCGCTTTGATCCCGTACAGAAAGTTCTCACAGAGGTGCTACTCGTCTCATGTCCGGTCTCCGGACCTCCGTGACACATCGGTATCAGGACGTGCGTGACACTCTGCCAAGTGCTGGTCGTAGGTTGAGCCCGTTGGCGGCGCATGGCAGGCTCGTGCCCCATGATCGATGATTTCGCAAAAGAGTACCTGCACCACAACCTGCGAGAGACTCGTGAGGCAATGCTCTGGAAGCTCGACGGGCTCTCCGAGTACGACATCCGCCGCCCCCTGACCTCGACTGGCACCAATCTTCTCGGCTTGATCAAGCACCAGACGCTGTCCGAGTCCAGGTACTTCGGCGAGGTCTTCGACCGACCGTTCCCCGAATCGCTGCCCCGGTGGGACGACCTAGGGGCGCGCGGCGACGACATGTGGGCGACGGAGTACGAGACGCGCGAGGAGATCATCGACCGCTACCGCCGCGTATGGGAGCACTCAGACGCGACGATCACCGCCCTCGCCATCGACTCCCCGGGTTACGTGCCCTGGTGGCCACGGCCCAACGTGAAGCTGTTCAACGTCATGGTCCACATACTCACCGGGACCAGCCGGCACGCCGGACACGCCGACATCCTGCGCGAACAGCTCGACGGCTCGACCGGGACAACAGCCGAGTATACGAACCCGCAGCATGACGCGGCCTTCTGGAACGCCCAGTGCGCGAAGATCGAGCGGGCCGCCAAAGCAGCTGATCCAACCAGGGCCTGATAACCACGACAGCGCCGAGCCCCGGCGCCGCCGCGCTCCTCGCCGCTGCGCCATCTAGCTGGACCTGTCACCCACGTCCCGCACGAGAGAAAGCCGGCGACGCCTGGCACGACACCGGCATGATCTTCACGACCCGCTACGGACTGCCGGTCGAACCCCGCAACTTCAACCGCTCCTACGACAGCCGCATCGCCCGCGCCGGCATCCGAAAGATCACCGTTCACGACGCCCGCCGAACCTGCGGCTCGCTGCTGGTCGACCTGGACGTGCACCCCCGGGTTGCGATGGCGATCCTGCGGCACGCGGACTTCTCGATCAC
This sequence comes from Micromonospora acroterricola, assembly GCF_003172955.1. Classification (GTDB taxonomy): domain Bacteria; phylum Actinomycetota; class Actinomycetes; order Mycobacteriales; family Micromonosporaceae; genus Micromonospora; species Micromonospora acroterricola. The sequence continues at coordinate 10,380 of NZ_QGKR01000150.1, forward strand.
GATGGAGATCTACAGCCAGGTCTCGTCCAAGACGACCCTGGAAGCCCTGCGGAGGCTCGGCGAAAGCCTCGATCAATGAGCCGTTGCTGTACTTCGCTGCTGTACAAGATCAGAAATGGCCATCCGGAAGATTCCGAATGGTTCCAGGAAGGTAGAGCCGGCGGTCGATCATGGCTCGCCCTTTGGGTGAGACGTAGGCCAGGAACACCCCGACCTGGCTGTTCTCGATCCGGCCGGCGGTGCCGGTGTACTGCCGCTGCACCCCGACCGAGTGCACGCCCTTCTTCAGGAAGCCGGTCTCGTCGGCGACCAGCACAGCGTCGGGGTGGCCGAGCTGCTTCACCAGCCAGGAACGCACGTCATCGCGGACGGCGTCGGCATTCCACACCGTCGTACGCAGCAGCCGCTGCATCGCCTGCGGATCGGCGTGACCAGCCAGTTCCGCCAACGACCAGCAGGTCTTCCGATCTACGCCCGACAGCAGCCCTTCCACGAACTGTCCGACAGTCCGGCGCGGCTCCTCCCGAACGAAGCGGCCAGCGACGCGCGTCACCGCCTCGTCCAGGATGACCCGCCACCGGTCAAGGTCTGGGCTGTGGCCCTCGGCCACCGCATGATCTTCGGTTGTTCCCACAAAAATCGATGATCTACGCGGTAGTCGTCCTCATGCCCTCGCCACGCCCAACATCCGACTGGTATGGATCAGCCCGCCCAAGCCCACCTGGCACTACCGGTGCTTGGGCGCCACGGCCTCGAGGTCGTCGATGCTGCCGGACATGATCGTGCGAAGGTGCTCGGTGATGTCCTGCGTTGGCCAGTCCCACCAGGCAAGCGCCAGAAGGCGGGCGACGTCTTCCTCGGTGTAGCGGAGGCGGATGAGTCTGGCTGGGTTGCCGCCGACGATGCCGTAATCGGGGACGTCGTCGACGACGACGGACCCGGAAGCGATGACCGCTCCGCTGCCGATCTGGACGCCGGGCATCACCATGGCTCGGTATCCGAACCACACGTCGTTGCCAACCACAGTGTCACCCCGTCCGGGCAGGTTGGTGATGAGATCGAAGTGTTCGACCCACGAACCACCCATAATCGGGAACGGAAAGGTCGACGGGCCGTCCATGCGGTGGTTGGCGCCGTTCATGATGAACCGCACGCCCTCGCCCAGCGCACAGAACTTCCCGATGATCAGCTTCTCCGGCCCGTAGTGGTACAGCACGTTGCGGGCCTCGAAGGCGGTTGGATCATCCGGGTCGTCGTAGTAGGTGAACTCCCCAACCTCGATCAGCGGCGAGGTGACCAGCGGGTTCAATAGCACCACGCGCGGCTGTTCGGGCATCGGATGAAGCACGCCCGGATCGGCCGGAACACCTGCCATCATGATCTCCTCATCGGGCCGCTGAAGGAACGTAACCAAGATCGCAAAGACTCGCCGCACGCTACCACCGCACCCGTCTACACGGAGCGCACCGCCTCGGTGTCGCTACCCGGTCCAGGAGCACTGCGCGAATCCGGCTTGATGAGGACGACTTCAGCCAAGTGACGTTGGAGTACTAGGCCCTCCATCTTCAACGACAGGTACGACATGCCTGCCGCGCAGTGTCTTGCCGTCGACCGCGATCACTCGCCTGCCGGCCCCGGTCAGAACCGCCCGGCTGAGCAGCCAGCGGCACACCGCAGCATCGAGGGCGCCGGCGACGATACCGGTCAGTACCCGGGACAGGGTGCTGTCGTCAGGCACCCGCCGGGCAACGGTGAACGCGTCGCGGGTTGCACCGAGACGATCCCATGCCGCGTCCGGCAGGTCGGCGGCCCATTCGACGATCTCCGCGACGCGGCTCGATCCCGAAACCACCGCCGCGATCGCGATCGCGAGCAGTCCCGGCAGCGGATGGATCCGGCCGCCGGCGTCCCGTGGGTCCGGAACCCGGGCGAGGGCCTGCAGCAACCCTGGCGTGCCCTGTTTCGGAAGCGGCGAGATGCGCCGCTACACCGATCGCGACTCCTGCGTGACAAGACGCCTTGATAAACAGCGTAAGTCCCGGCTACCTGAACGGCATTGATCGAGGTCTTGACTCTATGCGCCGCCCTGCTCATGATTTACTGCGGCGTTTCAACAGTGAGGGTCAATGTGATGACGCAGGTAGAGCCACCGGTAGGAGGCCCCACATCAGCCGTCACTCTCAGCGAGCTTGGAAAAAATGGCCGACTCGCGCGTGCCAGTTCAGGCACGAGGGATTGGCTGACACGTGGGGCCCATCGGCGGGAACTGAGCATCGCGGGCCTCGGTTCAGTGCTCCTCGCTGTCGCGATGATCTGGCTGATTCCGCCGTACGCGGTTCGCGTGGTGACTGCCGGCGCCAAGACTGTGCCGATCGCCGACCCGGCCCACACCATCGTCGGTGACGTGGGTGACCCGACGGCCCAAGCATGGCTGGTGGGATGGGGTGGCCACGCTCTCACCCACGGTCTGCGTGGCCTGTGGGATACCAACGCTTTTTATCCCGACAAGTACGGCCTAGCCCTGAACGACAGCCTGCTCGGCTATGCCCCGGCAGGGCTGATAGGCAACGGTGTAGTCGGCGCAGTGCTGCGCTACAACATCCTGTTCGTGCTGGCTTTCGCGCTCGCCTTCCTCGGCGGCTACGCGCTCCTGCGCCAACTTGGCGCGAATAAGGTCGCCGCCGCGGTAGCCGGGGCCGCCCTCGCCTACGCGCCCTGGCGCTACGGCCACGACGGCCATTTGAATATTCTCTCCACCGGTGGTATCACTCTGGCCCTGGCGATGCTGGCGCGCGGCCACGGACTCTCGTTCACCCGCGGCTACCTTGCCGAACGAGTCCGGCCGGGCTGGGCGTTCGCTGGCTGGCTGGTCGCGGCCTGGCAGGTCAGCCTAGGCTTCGGCGTGGGGCTGGGATTCGTATACGTCCTCGCCGCCCTCTGCCTGATCACACTGATAGCCTGGCTGATCCACCGCCCACGCCTTGGCCTCCGGCTGATCGTCGGTGATCTGATCGGTGGGCTGGTCTTCACCGCGGTGACCGGATACTTCGCGTACGCGTACCAACACGTGCGCGAGCTCAACCCACATGTCACCCGGGACTGGGACTACGTCGCGTACTTCTCCCCGACACTGCGCGGACTTCTCGTGGCGCCGCAGTCCTCGCTGCCCTGGGGCACCCTGCACAACGACGCCCGCACCGCTCTTGGTGGCGTACCGACTGAGAAAGTGCTGCTATGCGGGTATGCACTGTATCTACTGGCCTTCGCCGGCCTGTTCCTATCCCGCTGGTCACCGGTGCAACGGCTTCTGCTGCTGTTTGGGGCGGTCGTCGGAGTGTTGTTCGCGCTGGGCACGAACGGGCCGATCTACCGCCTGCTCTATCTTTACGTGCCCGGGTTCGATGGATCCCGCACACCAGGCCGGTTGATCTTGTGGCCCACTCTCTGCCTGGCCATCCTCGCGGCCGGCCTGGTTACCCACCTGGCCGAGGTGGCTCGCAGGAGCGCCAAGCCGAAATGGTCGGTGGGAGCGGCACGGCTACTGACCGTTCCGTTGCTGGTCCTCGTGCTAGCTGAGGGCCTGCCTGACCTGGACCACCCCCAAACCCCAGCCAAACCGGCCGCGATGGCGCTAGCCTCCGCGCACGCTCCGATCATGGTATTGCCGTCCGACGACGGCATCGACCTCAACGTCCTACTTTGGTCGACCGACGGTTTTCCCGCCATGGTCAACGGTGCGGCCAGCTACACCACACCCAACCGTCAGGCGATCCGCGACGTCATGGCGACCTTCCCCAGCGAGCCGGCCTTGGATCGGTTGCACCAGCTCGGCATCCGCAGCGTCGTCCTGCTGCGCAACCGGGTCCAAGGCACCCCATACGAACCACTGCTTAACATCCCCGACGTACCCGGCATCACCCGCCACGACGTCGGGGCAGACGTGGTTTACACCATCGACACCAACACGAAGTGATGTTGGGCGTGTCCTCGGGATACGAGGATCGTTCTGTCTGAACGTGAGGAGGGTGAGCAGCCGCCGTGGATCGTCTCGGACGAACTCTGGGCCGAGGTCAAACCGCTGCTGCCACCCCGACCACCACGCCGGCCGGTTCCCCGGCCGCAAGCCCCTCGACGACCGCAGAGTGTTGTGCGGGATCCTGTTCGTGCTTCACACCGCGATTCCGTGGGAGTACCTGCCCCAGGAATTGGGGTTCGGCTCTGGGATGACCTGCTGGCGCAGGTTGCGGGACTGGAACGACGCCGGCGTGTGGCAACGACTGCACGAGATCCTGCTCGGCAAGCCTGGAACTCCAGGCTGCGGGGCCGGCCGTCGAGGTCGCGGCCGGCCAGGACAACGCAGAGGACGGCGCCCTCGTCGCGGATTGACAGCTCCGACGCGGTGAAGCCGGTCCGAGCCCGGCGCAGGAGCGCCGCGGTGAGCCGGCGTATCAGGCCGGAGGTCTCACCTGGGCCGTGGGGCCGGCCGCTGCCGACTTTGATGAGGTGCTGGACGTGTTCGACAGCCAGCTCTGGCCTGCTGTAGGTCAGCTCGGTGACCCCGCTCGGCCCAACGAACCGTAGGGCCACGTCGCCGGCCGCGGTCGGTCCGTGCTGTTGCCACCAGCCGGCCAACGGCGCGCAAGGACCGACAGTTCGCTGAGTTCCTCGGCGGTGAAACGCTCGACGTCACCGAAGCGATCGACCTCGATACCGTTGGCGGTGACGGCTGCGGCCACGGCCGCCAGCATTCCCTCTGGGTCCACGGTCTGACCAGGCTTACCCCAAATCCCACTGACACGCGGCGAAGCGTAGACGCCGGTCACATAGCGCACATCAACACACGGCTGAGGCAACCAACCACACCGGCCGCCCGATGCAGCGACAGCCGACGACATCTGCAGCGCTTGACGCGCAATCAAGAGCAGAACTGCCGCTCCATCCAGGACGCAGATGAAGCGGCAGGTCAGAGCGTTGTGCAGCAGGTACGTCAACGGCCAACCATCCACGCCGTTACCGCCAACAAAGATCATCCGTTACCGGATGTTACCGCCGACACCTGGAAGGATCTTCATCCTTCCAGGTCAACCGGTCGGGACGGCCGGATTCGAACCGACGACCCCTTGACCCCCAGTCAAGTGCGCTACCAAGCTGCGCCACGTCCCGCCCCCGCGCGGTTTCCCCCGCGACGGCCGGTACAGCTTAGCGCAGCAGCTCCTCCTCGTCCGCACAGGCCCCACCCGGGTCGCGGCCCCACCGAATCACCCCACAACCCCTACAGCGTCCTAGGAGGGTAGGGGGGACGGGCGCGAAAATGCCGGACGGGCGTGAACCCATCCGGCATTTTCTGGAGACGTGTCAGCCGTGCGCCTTGCCCCGGCCACCGGGGCCGAGCTTCTTGCGCGGGCGGACCGAGATCTCGATCGGGCTGCCCTCGTACCCGAACTCCTCGCGGAGCTTGCGCTCGACGAAGCGCTGGTAGCCGGCGTCGAGCGGGCCGGTGGTGAAGAGCACGAACCGCGGCGGCGCCACCCCGGCCTGGGTGGCGAACAGGATGCGCGGGGCGCGACCACCGCGCACCGGGTGCGGGGTGGCCTGCACCAGCGCGGTCAGCCACTGGTTGAGGTGCGCGGTCGGTACCCGGGTCTCCCAGCTGGCGAGGGCCTTGTTCAGCGCCGGGGCCAGCTTGTCCACGGCCCGGCCGGTCATCGCCGACAGGTTCAACCGGATCGCCCAGGGGATGCGGCGCAGCTCCCGGTCGATCTCCTTGTCGAGGTAGTACCGGCGGTCGGCGTCGACCAGGTCCCACTTGTTGAACGCGATGACCAGCGCCCGGCCGCTCTCGGTCACCATCGACAGGATCCGCTGGTCCTGCTCGCTGATCGGTTCGCTGGAGTCCAGCAGCACCACGGCGACCTCGGCGGCCTCGATCGCGGCGGCGGTGCGCAGGCTGGCGTAGTACTCGGTGCCGCTGGCCTTGCCGACCCGCTTGCGCAGCCCGGCGGTGTCCACCAGTTGCCAGGTCTGACCGCCGATCTCGACCAGGCTGTCCACCGGGTCGACGGTGGTGCCGGCGACCGAGTCGACGACCGCCCGCTCCTCGCCGGAGAACCGGTTGAGCAGGCTGGACTTGCCCACGTTCGGGCGCCCGACCAGCGCCACGCGGCGCGGCCCGCGCGGCCGGTTCTCGACGATCGCCGGCGCCTCCGGCAGCGCGGCGAGGATGGCGTCCAGCAGGTCGCCCGAGCCTCGCCCGTGCAGCGCGGACACCGGGAACGGCTCGCCGAGGCCCAGCGACCAGAGTGCGGTCGCCTCCATCTCGATGGAGGTGTTGTCGGCCTTGTTCGCCACCAGGATCACCGGCTTGGCGCTGCGTCGCAGCATCTTCACCGCGGCCTCGTCCACGTCGGTGGAGCCCACCACGGCATCGACCACGAAGAGCACCACGTCGGCGGTGGCCACCGCCGTCTCGGCCTGCGCCGCGATGGCCGCGGCCCGGTCCTTCGCGTCCGGTTCCCAACCGCCGGTGTCCACCACGGTGAACGCCCGGCCGTTCCACTGCGCGTCGTAGGGCACCCGGTCCCGGGTCACCCCGGGTATGTCCTCGACGACCGCCTGCCGGCGACCGATGATCCGGTTGACCAGCGTCGACTTGCCCACGTTGGGGCGGCCGACCACGGCCACCACCGGCTGCGGGCCCGACGGCTCCTCGATGGCGACGTCGGGCTCACGCAGCTCGACCCACCCAGCACCCTCGGTCATGCCACTCCCCGCTCATTCAGCAGATCGCGCAGCCGGGCCACGACCTGGTCGATGCCCAGCTCGGTGGTGTCCAGCACCACCGCGTCCGGCGCCTGGGCCAGTGGGTTGATCTTGCGGGTCGAGTCGAGCCGGTCCCGGCGGGCCAGGGCGGCGGCGGTGGCCGTCACGTCGGTGGCGTCCTCGGCGCTGCGCCGGGCCGCCCGGGCCGCCTCGGAGGCGGTCAGGAAGACCTTCAGGTCGGCGTCCGGCGCCACGACCGAACCGATGTCACGGCCCTCGACCACGATCCGGCCGGCGTTGGTGATCATCTCGCGCTGCCGGGCGACCAGCAGCTCGCGAACGGCCGGCACCGCGGCGACGGCGGAGACCGCCCCGGTCACCTCGGCGCCGCGGATCTCCGCGTCCACGCTCACCCCGTCAGCGGTCACCCCGTACCCCTGCGGGTCGGTGCCGATGCGCAGGTCGACCTCGCCGGCGACCTTCGCCACCGACGCGGCGTCGGTGAGGTCGACGCCGGAGCGCAGCACGGCCCACGTGATCGCCCGGTACATCGCCCCGGTGTCCAGGTAGAGCGCACCGACGTCGACGGCGAGCCGCCGCGAGACGGTGGACTTGCCCGAACCGGACGGCCCGTCCACAGCGACCACACATCGCCCGGCCCGTACGTTTTCCTCCACCGTCGTCCTCCTCAGCCCGTACCTCACGGATCGCCGGCCTTCCGGCGCCGCAAGCGGTTGTCCATCGTCATCAATCATGCCCGCAGCCCGTCACACACCGCGGGCGGTGCCGCCCGACGCGACCCGCGACACCCGCGCGGCCGCGTCCGGGCCGTCGGGAGCCTACCGAAGGCCGTACCCCGAACTCGGGGGTCAGTCACCCACCGCGTTGAACAGGGCGGCGACCTCGGCGTTGGTCAACCGCCGAATCCGCCCGGTACGCAGGTCACCCAACCGGATGGGCCCGATCGAGGTACGCACCAGCCGGGTGACCGGGTGTCCGACCTCGGCCAGCAGACGCCGGACGATGTGCTTGCGCCCCTCGTGCAGGCTCAATTCCACCTGGGCGGTCTTGCCCAGGGTGTCCACCACCCTGAACGAGTCGACCTTGACCGGCCCGTCCTCCAGCTCGACGCCAGCCAACAGCCGCTTGCTCAGGTTGCGCGGGATCGGCCCGACCACCTCGGCGAGGTAGGTCTTCAGCACCTCGTACGAGGGGTGCATGAGCTTGTGCGCGAGGGTGCCGTCGTTGGTGAGCAGCAGCAGGCCCTCGCTGTCCGCGTCGAGCCGCCCGACGTGGTAGACCCGCTGCTCCACCCGGTTGCCGATGAAGTCGGCCAGCTCGTTGCGTCCCTTGTCGTCCGCCATGGTGGTAACCACCCCGCGCGGCTTGTTCATCGCCACGTAGACCAGGCGGGTGTCGACCTGGAGGCGCTCGCCGTCCACGTGGATCACGGCGGTGGCCGGGTCGACCTTGTCACCGAGCTTGGCCACCCGGCCGTCCACCGTGACGCGGCGGCGGAAGATCAGGTCCTCGCAGGCGCGCCGGGAACCCACGCCGGCGGCGGCGAGCACCTTCTGCAGGCGCTCAGCCCCTTCGTAGACGGGCGCGTCGGGTTTGGGGGAACGGTTATCGGGTCGCATCGGCAAGCTCTTCTACGTCGTCGGGCAGGAAGGGTGCGAGTGGCGGCAGTTCGTCGACGGTGTTCAGCCCGAGCTTCTCGAGGAACAGCGTGGTGGTCCGGTAGAGGAACGCCCCGCTGTCCGGTTCGGTGCCGCACTCCTCGACCAGGCCGCGGGTAACCAGGGTACGGATGACCCCGTCGCAGTTCACACCGCGGATGGCGGAAATACGCGATCGGGTCACCGGCTGCTTGTAGGCGACCACGGCGAGAGTCTCCAGCGCCGCCTGGGTCAGCCGTACGGACTGCCCGTCCAACACGAACCGTTCGACATAGGTCGCGTATTCCGGGCGGGTGTACAACCGCCAGCCGCCAGCGGCCCGGCGCAGCTCGAACCCGTGCCCGGCGGCGGCGTAGCCGGCGGCGATCTCGTCGAGCATCGGCCCGACCCGTTCGGCCGGCTGCTCCAGCACCTGTGCCAGGACCAGCTCGCTGACCGGCTCGTCCACCACCAGCAGGATCGCCTCCAGCGCGCCGCGCAGCTCGGCGTCGGGAAGCTCCGGCGCGGGCTCCGGCGCGACGGGCGCCCTCCGCCGCCCCACGGCCTGCCGAGGGGGTACGTCGGCAGACCCGCCCTCCGCCGCAGCCCCGCTCCGCTCATCCGCGCTCGCCGCGCCCGGCTCGACCGCGCCCGGCTCGCGCGACTCGTCCGTGAGCCGGGGTGATTCCGGCCCCGGGAGGGGTGCGGCGCCTTCAAGATCCTCCGCAGCGACGTGCTGGGCGGTGACGGGGGTGTCCACGGTCAGCTCGTCCACACGGTCCGCGTC